>NZ_JAYKBU010000002.1:0-189999 GCF_035282625.1 Capnocytophaga sp. G2
GATGACAACCGTACCTTCAAGGGACACTTCACTCTTTACCGATAGGAGAGGGAAGGACGTTTGAAATAGAGCGATAATAATATAGAATAGAAAAACCAAAAGCGGAGCATGAAGAGATTCGTGCTCTGCTTTTTTGTTTAAGGCGAGGAGCTTAGGGCGCTTTGTAGAGTATTTTTTCTTGTCTGTGGAAGAGGCTGAAGGAGATTTTTTTAATGAAACTTAAGCAGTGAATGATTAAATTTTGTATTTTTGCACTCAAATTTACTAGAATGAAGAAATGGATAGGTTCTTTTTTCCTTTGGTTAATGGGATGGAAGGTAGAGTTACAAGGAGATATGAACACCCTCAACCGCTGTATATTGGTAGTGGCACCCCATACAACTAACTGGGAATTTGTCATAGGAATTTTGGCTTATTGGAAGTTTGAAAAGCCTATAAAGCTTATTATTAAGGATGCTCATACTAAGGCATGGTATGGAGGACTTATTCGTGCTTTAGGAGGTATAGGGATAGATCGTTCTCAGCGGAATCATTTGGTGGAATTTGTAACTGAACTGTATAAAAAGGAAGATTTTAGTTTGGTAGTTACTCCAGAGGGGACGCGTTCCAGAGTAAGCAAATGGCGTATGGGCTTCTATTATATGGCACTCTCTGCTCAAGTTCCTGTAGTGTTAGGCTCAGGAGATTTCAAAAAGAAGATTATATATATAGGAAAAACAATACCTTTGTCCGAGTTGCAATCTCGTTCTAAGGAAAGCATTATGGACGAGATAAGGGAGTATTACAGAGATAAAAATCCTAAGTATCCCGAACAATGGGATCCAAATTTTAGTTAAGAAGTAAAAGTATAGTCAAGCAAGTACATAGAACATGGAAAGTCACGTGAGCGAGTATGTGAGTGGGTGAAAAATGAAGAGTATAGCCAGCGAGTGACTACAGTTGGGTGTGTGAGTGAAGTTGTTTAAGCAAAGAGGATATTTTTTACTTTTTACTTATCAATGACTTGGCTATTTCTAATTGCTCATACCATTCCTCTCCAAACTTGCGGATAAGCGCTTCTTTAACGAATTGATAGATGGGAATCTGTAGTTCTCTCCCTAGTATACATGCATCCTTACAGATACTCCAACGTTCGTAATTCACGGCTGTGAAGGAGGTATATTCTTTCAAACGAATAGGATATAGATGGCAGGAAATAGGTTTTTTCCAATCTATTTTTCCTTCTCGGTAGGCTTGTTCTATTGCACAAAGGACAGTGCCTTTATCATCACGTACTACGTATGCGCATTCTCCCCCCTCAATTAAGGGGGTTTCCCATTCTTCATGATAGTTGCAAATAGCAACTCCTTGTTTTTCAATAGATTTTCTTCCTTGTTCACTCAGATATGGAGCTACTTTATGATAGATTCTTTCAAGGATTTCTACCTCTTCTTTTTCTACGGGGGCTCCTGCATCCCCTTCTACACAACAAACTCCTTTGCATGCTTGAAGGTTACAAACAAAGTGATTCTCTAATATTTCCTCTGAGATGAGGGTATCATTTATTTCAATCATAATCTAAAAAATAAAAGGGTAACATAAGTGAATGTAACTAGCAAATATTTTGCATCTGGGTATGTGAATAAAAGTTATTAACAATTGATCATTAGCCATAAACAATTAATCATTAAATTTGTATTTTTGCGTTCAAAGAAAGATTATGGTAGTAGTAACCCTGCAGAGAGACAAGTGTATTGGCTGTAATTACTGTGTGGAGATGGCTCCGGAACAGTTTCAGATGAGCAAAAAGGATGGTAAGAGCGTTCTATTGCGTTCTACTGAAAAAAAAGGCTTTTTTACTTTAAAATCCTTTGACGATAGTATTTTTGATGCCTGTGAAAATGCTCAGAAAGCATGTCCTGTTAAGATTATCACCACCAAGAAAATCTAAGGTTGTTTACACTATTTCTGCCACTACAAAGGTACTCCCTCCCACATAGATAAAATCTTCTTTCGCTGCCTCTTTACAAGCTTGCTCAAAAGCTGCTCTTACCGTAGAAAAGGCTTCTCCTATAAGGTTATAAGTTTTGGCTTTTTTCTGTAGTATATCAGCATTAAGTCCTCTGTCTATCTTAGGCATACAGAAGTAATAAACTGCATTTTTAGGGAATAATGGCAGAATAGCCTCTAAATCTTTTTCTTTTACAAAGCCAATGACCATGTGGAGGGTAGCATATTTTTCTTTCTCAAGTTGTGAGAATATCTCTGTAAAGCCATCGGCATTGTGAGCGGTATCACACACTACCTTTGGGGTATCTCCCAGTACTTGCCAGCGTCCCATAAGGTGCGTATTTCTTACAATATGAGTGAGTCCCTGTTGGATATTTTCCTCTGTTATATGCCATCCTTTTTCCTGTAGGATTCTAAGGGTTTGCAGAATACCTTTGATATTTTTACTTTGGTAATCTCCCTTTAAGTCCATAGTATAAGAGGTCTCAAGAGTGTTGGCAAAGTAGATAGGGGCTTTTCTTTCTTTAGCGATTTGTTCAAATACAGGAGCAGTTTCCTTATGATATTCACTGATAACTACAGGAATATAAGGCTTAATAATTCCTGCTTTCTCCTTAGCAATTTCAGGGAGCGTATTACCCAAGATCTCAGTGTGGTCTTTTCCAATATTGGTGATAAGGGATACTATAGGAGTGATAATATTAGTTGAATCCAATCGTCCTCCTAAGCCTACTTCTATGACCGCAATGTCCACTTTTTGTTGGGAAAAATAGTCAAAAGCCATACCTACAGTAACCTCAAAGAAGGATAAGTTTTCCCCCTCCATGAAGTCTTTATTGTCTTTTACAAAGCGAGTAACTGCCTCTTGAGGAATATTCTCCCCATTGATTTTGATTCGTTCACGGAAATCCTTTAGGTGAGGTGAGGTGTAGAGCCCCACTTTATATCCTGCCTCTTGTAATACTGATGCTATAGCGTGGGAAGAGGAACCTTTACCATTGGTACCTGCAATATGTATGGTAGGAAACTTTTCCTGTGGATTGCCTAAGTGATCACATAATAAGAGTATATTATCCAACTTACCACGGAAAGCAGCACGTCCTTTTTCCTGATACATAGGCAAGTGTGCCCATAGCCAATCCAGAGTTTCTGTATAAGTCATGAGTGTATATAGTAATCTTCAATATTTTCAATGCGCACACTTTCAGGAACCAAAAGGGTATAGTCCCCTCGGTTGCGAATTACATCGCGAACGATGGAGGAGGATATATGGGAGGTTTTTACGGCTGTAAGTAGAAAGATAGTCTCCACACCGCCCAAATCACGGTTAGTATGGGCAATAGCTCGCTCAAATTCAAAGTCCGCAGGATTCCGTAATCCTCTAAGAATGAAGGAAGTACCCATACTCTTACAAAAATCAACGGTAAGCCCTTGATAACTGAGTACTTTTACTTTCTCTTGATGAGAAAAAGCCTTTTTTATGAAGGCTATACGCTGTTCGGTGGAGAACATATAGTGCTTATCGGCATTTTCTCCTACCGCTACAATGATTTCATCAAAGAGCTCCATAGCCCTACAGATAATATCATAATGTCCTAAAGTAATAGGGTCAAAAGATCCTGGAAAAATAGCTCTTTTCATATCTATCTTTTCGTGGGGCAAAGGTAAGAAAAAGATGTTGTTTTTTCTTGGAAATCAAAAAAAAAAATACGTACTTTGCAGAAATTTTATATATGAAGAAACTTATCATATTTGCCTCTGGTAATGGTTCCAATGCAGAGCGTATCATTACTTATTTTAAGGAAAATAAACTAGCAGAGGTTTCCCTTATCCTTACTAATAATCCTCAAGCTGGGGTTATCAGTCGTGCTAAGCGATTAGGAGTACCCTGTAGGATCTTTGATAAGAAGGACTTATATGAATCAAATTATCTTTTAGAACTCCTAAAAAGAGAACAACCTGACCTTATTGTCTTAGCAGGATTCTTATGGAAATTTCCTACTAACCTTATAGAGAACTTTCCTCATAAAATAGTGAATATACATCCTTCCTTATTGCCTAAGTATGGAGGAAAGGGAATGTATGGAATGCATGTCCATCATGAGGTTATCAAGCATGGAGAAAAGGAGAGTGGAATTACTATTCATTATGTCAATGAACATTATGATCAGGGAGCAATTATCTATCAGGAGCGGGTTGCCATCACTCCAGAGGATACTCCGGAGAGTCTTGCTGAGAAAGTACATACCTTAGAATATCAAGCTTTTCCATTGATTATTAAGCAATTATTGTAAAATTGAATCAATTATGAAAAAATTAGATAAAGCAGTTTTTTCCTTGCATAAGTGTATCAGGGAGCGTTTTTTGCAGTATTTAGAAGGCTTTTCCTTAGAACAATTAGCCATAATACCTCAAGGATTTCGTAATAACTTACTGTGGAATATATCCCACACTATCGTAACCCAACAGATGTATTGTTACCACAATAGTGGACTTCCTATGTATGTTCCGGATGATTTTATCGCAGCCTATCGCAAGGGTACCGTACCTGATGGACATATTCCCACTAAGGAGGAAGTAGAAGTTCTGAAGGAATATTTGCTAAGTACCCAAGTGCAGTTAGAAGAAGATTATCAGAAGGGACTCTTTACTACCTATACCGATTACCTTACAGGATTAAATTTCCCTCTTAGCTGTGTGGAGGATGCTATTTACTTCAATAATACGCATGAAGGCATGCACTTAGGACTTGTGATTTCATTCAATTATTTGGTGAACAAAAAGTAATGAATGAAGGGAAGAATAGAGGGAGAATTATTCAGGATTTGCTATGTTCAAAAAAACTAAAAGTAGTGCCTCCATACCGCCTTTCTTGGTCAAAATAAGGCTGTTCTCCCATGGAGACTTTGGCAGAATGCTCTATAATAAGAATTCCGTCAGGGGATAGGAGTGCTCTATCAAAAACTAAAGAAACAAGCCTAGTAAGTTCCTCTAAGGACATTTCATAAGGAGGATCAGCAAAGATGACATCCCACTTACTCAAGGTGCGTTCTAAGTAAGTGAAAACATCGCTCTTAATAGCTTCAATAGGGTAGGAGAGGGCGAGGGCTGTTTTTTGGATATACTGTATGCAACCTATATGGCTATCTATACAGGTGATATCTGGACAACCACGGCTACCAAACTCATAGCTAATATTACCTGTCCCTGCAAATAAGTCCAATACCTTAATACTATCCATATAATAATAGTTATTTAGAATATTAAAAAGGGATTCTTTGGCAAAATCTGTAGTAGGACGTACAGGGAGTGTTCTGGGAGCAATGAGTTGTTTGCCACGGTGAGAGCCTGAGATAATACGCATATTAGTTGATAATAAAAGGCAAAAGTACGGATTTTGTAATGATAAAAAAAGTTTTTTAGTGAAAATAGTATATATACAACCACAAACCTCTGTTAGTGAATCTCCTATACTCTATTTAAAGCCTGATACTGCAATACATAACAGGGAGTTACCCTTATATATTCCTGACTTTACTACTGACCTCAGGGCTCAGTGTGTCCTTATGATAAAGATTAGTAAGCAAGGCAAATGTATCTCAGAGAAGTTTGCTTATAAGTACTATGAACAAATCTCTTTGGGACTGAACCTTATTGCTTATGATAAACAGGAAAGTCTTATTGCACAAGGTAAACCTTGGGAAGAGAGTACCTCCTTTGACAGTTCTATGGTGGTAGGCACTTTTTTGTCTTTGAGTTCTTTAAGGGTAGAGGATCCCCTAGCTACTTTCACTAATAGAGGCATATCCTTTTTGGAGAGACCTCTATCTTGTACCTTACAAGAGCTACCTTTTGCTCTAAGGTATATTTCTGAGTATATAACCCTCCGTACGGGAGATATAGTAGTAATACCTTTGTCGCCTATATTCCATAAAATAGAGGCTGAGACTATTTGGGAAGGAGCTATACAAGGCGAGAAAATATTTTCAGTAATGATAAAATAGAAAGAGGTTACCCCTTTCGGATAACCTCTCTAAAAATGTATTTACAATAATAGTGAGTAAAAAACTTATTCTACTATAAGCACTCCTTTCATCATAGCATAGTGACCAGGGAAAGAGCAGATGAAATCATAAGTACCTGGTTCAGGAGCTTTGAAAGAGATAGAATCACTCTCTCCACCTCCAAGAAGTTTTGTATGGGCAATCACATCTGCACCATTGTTAGGAATATAGTCTGTAGAGGCAGCTCCCATAGCTGCTTCTGCGAAGGCAGCTACATCAGTTCCTTTTTTAAGGAGTACGAAGTTATGTCCCATTACCTTTTTGTCCATTTGCCCTACATGCTTAAGAGTAAGGTTGATGGTTTGCCCTGCTTTAGCTTTGATTTCCTTAAGGTTAAAGGTCATTTGATCAGTACCTTCTAAGTTTACAGTTACCGCATCAGTATTTTGGCTTGCAGCGGGTGTATCTGTAGTTGTAGCCTGTTGTTCAGTAGTTTGTGAAGATTCTTCTGTTTTTTTGTTATCTCCACAGGAGGCAACTATTAAGGCAACAGAAGCCATTAAAAATAATGTTTTTTTCATTTTGGTATTATTTAATAGATGAATAGGTGGCAAAAGTACAAATAAAAATTCAATACTACAAATTTTATTTAGAATCTTTTTAATCTAATAATTAACTCTTAATCATTAAATTTTTCACCCCATGGTATAATAGTTATAATCCTTTAGAAACTGTTCAACGAAATCAGCCTGCTTGGTAAGGGTAGTATTCTTACGCTTAGATATTTCGGTTATTTTATTTGCTAATCGGGTAAGAATCTCTTCATTTTTACTTTTTAAAGCATTAGTAAGATAATTCTTTATAGTCTGTACATCGTTATCGGAGAAGAGTAGTACTTCTGCTTGGGTGAACAGGGGTTGGTAAGCATAAGTGAGTTCCTCCAAGATAGTATGAGAGATATTTAGCTTATTACGCTCGGTTATAACGGCAGTACCAGCAGCAAAATCACCTAAGCGTTGAGAGTGTTTGGAGGCAATCACACTGATAAGCGCTATAGAACCACCAAAGAGTGCCAATTCTACAAAGCCAAACACCCAACGAATGAAAAAATTTATAAAGGAGGCTTGGTAACCATCTATTTTTAGCACTCTGATTTTCAGGATTCGCTTGCCCACAGTTTGTCCTTGCATAAGAGATTCTGTTATTAAAGGGTACAAAATAGCGGGAAAAAAAAGTATTATGAATATGGCATTTCCTGACCACCTATCTAAGGGGATAGAGGAAAGTAATAGTATTTCTGAGATGATATTATTAATGAAGAAGCCATAGCCTATGATGATAAGTGCATCAATGAGATACGCTCCTATACGTTCTCCAAGGGAAGCGGGCTCAAAAAAAAGTAAAATATTTTGTGTGGTTTTTATTTCTATCTTTGACATTTTTTTATTAATTTAGCACCCTGTATGAGAGAAGTAGCCTTTATCAAGCAAAATAAGGACAAATGGTTGGAGGTGGAATCCATTCTAAATGAACGACAGCACATCTCCCCTGACCAAATGGCAGATAATTATATCCAGCTATTGGGGGATTTGTCCTTTGCACAGACCTATTACCCAAAGAGTAACACTACTATTTATCTCAATTTTTTGGTAACGCAAATATACCAAAAAATTTACAAAACCAAGCGTATTGATAAAAATAGATTGAAATTTTTTTTCACCGACCAAGTACCGATGCTTTTGTATAAGTATCGTAAGTTAATTTACTTCTCTTTTATTTTGTTTTTCTTCTTTGCTTGTATAGGAGCTCTTTCAGCCCATTATCAACCTCGCTATGTAAGAGATGTTATGGGAGATACTTATGTGAATAGAACTTTAGAGAATATAGAAAAAGGAGATCCTATGGCTGTATATAAGTCGGGTAGTAATTGGGGTTCTTTTATAGGAATTACTTTTAACAATATACGTGTGGCTTTCGTCTCTTTTCTTTATGGAATCAGTGCAGGAGTGATGACTTTTTACATAGCCTTGCAGAATGCAGTGATTTTGGGAGCTTTTCAGTATTTTTGTTACCAAGAGGGAGCTCTTGGAGCGAGCCTTAGAGCATTGTGGTTGCATGGGGCAATGGAGATATTTAGTATCATTATTGCGATTGCTGCAGGTTTTATCTTAGCAGGAGGAATCCTTTTCCCGAAAACATATTCACGTATACTCTCCTTTAAAATAGCCTTTCGTGAAGGACTTTATATTCTTCTAGCAACAGTTCCCTTCTTTATAGCAGCTGGCTTTATAGAAGGGTTTATCACCCGGTATTATTATGATATGCCTCTGTGGTTGAATATACTTATTATTTTTGGTACCTTATCGGTAATTACCTATTATTTTCTGATATATCCAGTAGTAAAACATTATAAATCAAAATAATTTAATTATGAGTAATTTTATTTTCTATAAGAAAAGGAATTTTAATGCCTTGGTAAATGATACCTTGTCTTTCTTCAGAATGTATGCAAAGAACTTTTTTGTTAATTATTTAATTATCAATGGAGCTCTGTTGCTTGCAATTGCAGTTATAGCTACTTTTATGACTATTCTGATAGGGGAGAAAATGGCAGTAACAGGAGATTTTTTTGGTGCCTTTTCTTCTGTAATGTTAGTATTTCTTGTTATAGTGATTATGCTTGTAGTTCTCTCATTGTTTGTACAATGTTTCCCTATTGCTTATGCGCAGATATTAGAGAAACGTTCTAATGAGACAGAGATTACAGCTAAGGAGCTTTTTGAAATTATCAAAGGAATGATTGCTAGAATGTTTTTGTTTGGCTTCATTTCAGCTTTTGTTCTTGGCATTCCTTATATGATATTGATAACAATCCTAAATTTTATACCTATTATAGGAACTTTAGGTTCTATATTTCTAAATATTCTATTTACACTTTATGTAACTCAGGCGATGTTACTCTATGTAAAGGATAAAATGGGATATTTTGCAGCACTTAATAAGGTGGGAGAACAACTCAAAATTAACTTTTGGGACAAATGGGGAGCTACAGCTATAATGAACCTTATTACAGGACTCTTTATGTTTGCAGGACTTATTATCCCTATAGTTATTTTCTTTGTTTTTATAGGAGTTACAGGTTTTGAAAGTTCAGATTACGGAATAGGAACAGGTCTTCTGTTTTTCATATTGTTTATTCTTGTCATAATTGTAGCTTTTGTAACTATGAACTTGCAATCTTTTTTACAAATACTTATTTATTTTAGTGAGAAAGAAGGCGAACAAACAGATGATATTGACCTTATTGGGCAAAATGTGGAGGACTAATAGAAAAAAGATAAAATTATATGGACTACTCCTATACCTTTTGTGTATAGGAGTCCCTCTTTATGCACAACAAGAAGCAATACAAACCAAGGACAGCTTGGTTAATCAAATACCTATCAATGAAGCGCCTGTCCCTCTGAGAGCTTTTGATGATATTCCTCGAAAATATAACTCTTCTGATTTTGATTATACCGATACATCCAAGAAAGGAGAGGCTTTTTTGGAAGGACTCTGGAAAATATTCATAAGGGCAGTAGAAAAGATTATTAATTTTCTTTATGGGAAAAATAGAGGTGATGTAGGGATGCTTACCCTTGTGCGTATATTGGGAGTACTTCTTCTGACAGTGGCTCTATTTTTTATAATACGTTGGGTTTTAAGGGCTAAAGGGCGCTGGTTTCTTGCAAGAAGTGCCGAAAAGTTTGATGATATTCCTCTCTCAGAGATAGAAAAACACATTCATGAAGTAGATTTTGCTGAACTGATACAAAAGGCAGAGAAACAGAATGATACTCGACAAAGTATTCGCCTTTATTATTTATGGCTTTTGAGAGTGCTTTCGGATAGGAAACGAATAGAATGGAATATAAGGAAAACTAATTCCGATTACGAACGTGAAATACAAGATCCTACGGAGAAAGCTAATTTTATGTATCTCTCTAAGGTGTATAATTATATATGGTATGGGGAATTCTCCATAAATGACACCCAATATCAACAAGCAAAGTCAGATTATCAGGGTTATATAAATGCTCAAAAAAGTAAATAAATGGGAAAGTCAATACGTAATTATTTGATTCTTTTGGGCTTAGTGGTCGTTGTGATGGCTTTTATGGTATTCTCCAACGATAAAGAGGTAGATTGGCGAATGACTTATAACGCACGCAGCAAACAACCTTATGGCTTGTATATCTTTGGAGAAGAGTTGAAGCATTTTTTTACAAAAGAAGTTTCTAAGGTGTCCTATACCCCTTATGAATATCTAATAAAGAATCAAAAAAAGGATACTTATAACTATATTTTTACTGAAGAAGATATAGATGAAGTATCTTTAGAGAAAATACTTTCTGAGGTTAAGCAAGGAAGCCAAGCACTGTTTTTGAATACATCATATCATGTGAATGATACTTTAGGGATAGCAGCAGATGAAGCATATTATGTAGAGGATCAAGAGGTACAATTGGTAACCTCTTCCTATAATGAAAGAGTCGATCTTACTTTGAAGGGTCGCCATTCTTTTGATAGAATTGATTACTTTACCATCTTGGATAAAAATAGAGATAAGGCATTAGGATACATATATTATTCAGATGAGGGAAAGATTAGAAAGAAAATAAACTTTGTAGAGGTACCCTTTGGAAGGGGGAAATTTTTTATTCACTTAGGTCCTCCCATTGTTTTTACTAATTATTACTTAAAAGAAGAACCTAAAGCACGTAAATATGCCAGTACCATCCTCTCTTATCTGCCTAAAGATAATAAAACGATATGGTTTGATAGTTCCTTGGGGAGTACAAGCAGTTCGGAGTTTCTAAGTTTTGTTATGAGCCAGCCAGCCCTAATGACGGCTTGGAGATTGATGCTCTTGGGCTTTCTCTTTTACTTAATTTTCAAAGGTAAACGACAACAGCGGATAATCCCTGTGATTGAGAAACCGAAAAATACTACCATTGAATTTGCCCAAAGCGTAAGTTCTTTATACTATCAGGAAGGGGATGCTAGTGACTTAGTGCAAAAAAAGATTACTTATTTCTTGGATAATGTCAGAGGAAAATATTACTTGGATACACAAGAAATTAATGAGGCTTTTGCTCAACGACTACATAACAAATCGGGTAGAGACAAACAATTGGTAGATAAGATAGTTGCCTGTATAAGTCAGTTTGAGAGTACCCATCAAGCCAATGAGAGTACCCTTACAGACCTTGACAAATGGATAGGAGAATTTTGGAATTATAATAATTAAAAATATACTTATGGACGAAAGTAAGTTAGAATTTACCTCTCGCCTTGACCTTGATGATTTGCAACGTCAGATGAGTCAGGTGCGTTCCCAGCTAAAAAAGGTAATAGTAGGACAAGAAAGAATGATTGACTATCTATTAGTGGCTTTGCTTAGTAATGGACATATCCTTTTGGAAGGAGTGCCAGGAATTGCCAAGACTATTACTGTAAAGCTTCTTTCCAAGGCTTTAGATATTGGGTTCAGTCGTATACAGTTCACGCCTGATCTTATGCCTTCAGATGTATTAGGAACTTCGGTATTTGACCTAAAAAAATCGGAATTTGAATTCAAAAAGGGACCTATTTTCTCTAATCTTATTCTAATAGATGAGATAAATCGTGCTCCTGCCAAAACCCAAGCGGCTCTTTTTGAGGTAATGGAGGAGAGACAAATTACCATTGACGGAATACGTTTTTCTATGCAAGCCCCTTTCTTAGTAATAGCAACCCAAAACCCTGTGGAACAGGAGGGTACTTATCGCTTGCCAGAGGCACAATTAGACCGTTTTCTTTTCAAGATAGTAATTGATTATCCTTCTTTAGAAGATGAAATACAGATAATTACTCGTGAGCACGAAGCTAAAGCACAGGACAAAACAACCTCTGTGGAGAAAGTACTTGATGGAGAAAGCTTAATACGCTATCAAGGATTAGTAAAAAATATTCTAATAGAACCTCAATTAATAGAATATATCGCCAAAATTACTCAAAATACTCGTGAAAACAGTTTCCTTTATTTAGGGGCTTCTCCACGTGCTTCTTTAGCAATGCTCAATGCATCCAAAGGATTTGCCGCTCTTGTAGGAAGAGATTTTGTAACTCCAGAGGATATTAAACAAGCTGCCTATCCAGTACTTGGACATAGGGTTATTCTTTCTCCTGAAAAAGAGATGGAAGGTATCAAAACAGAACAAATTATCCAACAAATCATAGAGAGTGTAGCCGTTCCACGATGAGAAAATTATACCTACATACGGGATTTTTCATTTGGATATTATGCCTGATGGGACTCTTCGTGCTTGCTTTTTTTTGGGAGCAACTCCTTCCCATAGCACAAGGAGCATTGTATGTGTTTATCCTATTATGTTTCTTAGATTTTCTTTTTGTATTTACTATCAAGAGGGGGATTATAGCCCAGCGGATATTGCCTGAAAGGCTTTCTAATAGTGATGAAAATCTGATAGAGGTTAATATAAAAAGTCTTTATCCATTCCCAATATATGTACAACTGATAGATGAGATTCCTTTTCAGTTTCAGAAACGTAATTTTCAGTATAAAATGTTCTTCAAAGGAGGACAAGAAAAAGTATTACAATACCAACTCCGCCCTACCGAACGAGGAGAATATAGTTTTGGGAAACTCAATGCCTTTGTATATACTCCCTTGCAGCTAGTGATGAAGCGATATATTTCTTGTGAGAATGCGATGGTAGCGACCTACCCTTCATTCATACAAATGAAGAAATTTGAACTTATTGCTTTTTCCCAGCGTTTATTTGATTATGGATTGAAGAAGATCCGCAAGATAGGGCATACTATGGAATTCGAGCATATCCGTGATTATGTACAGGGTGATGATATGCGAACTATTAATTGGAAAGCCTCTTCCAAGCGAAGACAACTGATGGTTAATCAGTATCAAGATGAAAAGTCCCAGAATGTATATACTCTTATAGATAAAGGGCGTAGCATGCAAATGCCTTTTGAAGGTTTATCTCTTCTGGATTATGCTATTAATACTTCATTGGCGCTAACCAATATTATCCTAAGAAAGCAAGATAAAGCAGGCGTATTTACTTTTTCTAAGAAAGTGGAGGATAGGGTAGTGGCTGATCGAAAATCCTCTCAAATGGAGAGGATTATGGAGGCTCTCTATAGTATTAAGACCAATTTTCAAGAAACAGATTTCAGTAGGCTCTATTCAGATATTAATAATACGATAAAACAAAGGAGTTTATTATTACTTTATACTAATTTTGAGACGAGAAATAGCTTATATAGGCAGTTACCTTTTCTTAAAGCTATTGCTAAAAAGCATTTGTTAGTAGTTATTTTCTTTCAAAATACAGAATTAGAGAGGATGGTGCAGAAGCCTTCAGAAAATATTCAGGAAGTATATGATAAGGTGATAGCAGAAAAATTTTCTTTTGAAAAGCGCCTTATTGTTCAGGAACTTATCCGTCACGGGATACAGTGTATCCTTACTGCTCCACAGGAACTTACCTTACAGAGTATTAATAAGTATTTGGAACTTAAAGCACGAGGAATGATTTAGGTCAAGTAATAAGTAAAAGCTATAGCTTATGGATACTCACAACTTTATTAAATGAAAAATGAAGTCAGATGAGTGCGAGTATGTGAGTGAGAAGTAAGAAAAATAATTAATGCTAATAGTTTATTGGCAAATGGACTCAAAACTAATAATATGCGTTGGCGTTATATACATCTGATATTGGCTATTATAGCCTCCTTATTCTTTGTCTTAGCCTCTCTTACAGGGATTATTATAGGTATAAATAATATAGACAGACAATATCCTTCTTATAAAATAGATAACCTTAGAAGGATAACCTTAGCGCAGTCTGTGGCAGGGATAAAGGATGCTTATCTGGAAGTAAATACACTTTCTTTTGACCCCAGAGGATTTGCATCTATTAAGGCTACTAACCTAAAAGGAGAAGAAGTTAATGCACATATTGACCCTTTAACAGGGAAAATATTGGGGAAGATAGAAAATAAATCTTCTTTTATAAAGAGGATAATATCCTTACATCGTTCCTTAGAACTGAAGAATATAGGACGTATGGTAATGGGAATAGTTGCTTTCTTTTTGCTACTGAGTGCTTTCTCAGGATTAATGCTTGTTTTTCAAAAGCAAAAGGGAATTAGAAATTTCTTTAAAAGAACGATAAAATGGAATTTTTCTCAATATTATCATACAGTTTTTGGTAAATGGTTGCTCATTCCTATATTGATATTAGGATTCACAGGTACTTATTTGGTGTATAATCGTTTCTTTATTCAGAAAGAAGAGGTAAAGCATTCAGTGGATACCTCTGAAGAGGAATTCTATGATGGGGGAGAACCTATGGAGGTGAGAAAGATAGCTGTATTTAACCAAATTACTCTTAATCAGGTAGTGAGTGTAGAGTTTCCTTTTGATACTACTCCAGAAGATACTTATTTGATAAAGCTCAAGGACAGAGAGCTTATAGTAAGCCAGTTTACAGGAAATATACTTAGCGAGATAAAATACCCTAAAGCACAACTCTTAGCAAGTTTTTTCAAGGACTTACATACAGGTAGGACAAGCGCTTGGTGGGCAGCTATATTGGTATTTTCTTGTATAGGAATTCTCTTTTTTATCTATACGGGCTTTGCTATTACTTTAAGAAAGAAATCCGTCAAGTTCCATAATCTCTATACATTTCAGGAGGCTGAATATATTATTCTTTATGGTTCAGAGGGTGGGAATACTCTTTTCTTAGCGCAAAAAGTATTTTCCCAACTTATTTCCTTAGAGAAGAAAGCCTATCTTGCCCCATTAAACCATTATCAAGAATACTCACAGGCAACGCATTTATTAGTATTTACCTCTACTTATGGCGTAGGGAATGCTCCTTCTAATGCAGATAAGTTTCTACCCAAAGCAAGGATGATTTCTCAAAAAGAACTATTTTTTTCGGTAGTAGGTTTTGGTTCCGATATTTATCCTGACTTTTGTCAATTTGCTAAAGAGGTACAGCAGATACTTCAAGAGCAGTCATGGGCAAAGGAATTACTCCCCTTACATACAGTGAATAATCAATCAGTGGAGGAATTTTTGAAATGGGTAACCGATTGGAATGCAACTACAGGCATACTTTTGGATACCTTGACTACTTTCTATCAAGCAGAAGAACCAATACTTCATAAGGTAAAGGTACTTGAAAAATCAGATTTATCTCTTGAGGAAGAAGGCACCTTTTCTTTGCGTTTGTATTCTCCTGAGAAGTATACTTCAGGAGATTTATTAGCTATATATCCCGATGGTAAGAAAGAACGCTTGTATTCTATAGGTAAAGTAGCAGGGAAGATACAGCTTACCGTAAAACTTCATCCTTATGGATTAGGTTCTAATTATCTCTATAACTTGCAAAAAGGAGAGAATATACAAGCACGTATCGTCCCAAATCCTTCATTTCATTTTCCGAAGAAGATTAAAAACAGGACTATAATATTAGTTGCTAATGGTACTGGAATAGCTCCTTATTTAGGAATGATTGAAGAAAATAAACATACTTCTATTCACCTGTATGTAGGATTCCGATATAATGATGAAGCCGTTGCTTATTATAGAGATTTCTTTGAGAAGCAGGTACAGAAGGGAAAGCTCAAGGAGTATCATTTTATCTACTCAAGAGAAGAAGAGGGAGGATATGTGACAGATTTGCTTAAGAAAAATGCAGAATTTGTTAGGGCTGCTCTTGAAAAAGAAGGTATTATTATGATATGTGGATCAATGAATATGTACAAAGATGTTATCCAGTGGATAGATACCTTAACTGAATTTTCATCAGAATATTATAAGGCGAATAAACAACTTTTAGCAGATTGTTATTAGAGATGAACAAACACCAATATAACTGCCTTTTTTTATTGCTATCTTTGGTAGTAGGCTATCTATGGCATTTTTCTTGGGTTTACTACCTTATAATAAGTATAGTGTTTATAGGGTTGTTATTTTGGGGTATCTTTGATATCCGGTTATCTTACTTTGTTTCAACTATCTACCATTTGAAGGGTAGACCTAAAAAAGTAATAGCTCTTTCCTTTGATGATGGTATTACTGAGCTTACACCACGCTTTTTAGATTTGTTAAAGGAGTATGAGGTGAAAGCTATTTTCTTTTGTATAGGTCAACGAATAGAAAAATATCCTGATACGCTACGGCGTATTAAGAAAGAGGGGCACTTGATAGGAAATCATACCTATTCTCATTCTCCTAAGAATTGTTTTGCACCCACAGCTACTATGGTAGAGGAAATTCAAAAAACAGATGAAATTTTAAAAAAATTTGAAATTACTACTTGCTTTTTTCGTCCTCCTTATGGAGTAACAAATCCTCATATAGCACGAGCTATAAAGCTTACAGGGAAAAAGGCTGTAGGATGGGATATACGTTCTCTAGATACAGTAATAAAAGACGAAACTCGGCTATTAAGCCGAGTTCTATCTAAATTATCTCATGGAAATATTATTCTTATGCATGATACCTCAGAACGAACTCTTCATGTTTTAGAAAAATTGTTGAAGTACCTTAAAGAGAATAATTACAAAATAATCAATAGGTTAGATTAGTTATTTTGCTAAAGTATAATATACTTTAAGTTTAAGCTTCTTCGCCTCTGGAACATTGGAACTATTTCCATAGATCGCTGTATATAACGTATTTTCAGCATCTCCAAGAACTGTATTCCTTACTTGATTACTTGTATCCTGGTACTTTTTATTATTCATAGCAGAAAGGGTTGTTCTGGAAGCTACTGCTAAGTGAGTGGAAACAGCCAATCCTATCTTTATATTTTCTGCATTATTTTTAATAATATTGGTAAGATGATCAGTGATACGAACCAAATAAAAGTAATTTCCTTTTGCATCTTTCTTAAGTTTCCCTATAGAAATATAATCAGAGGATATTTTATTGGCTAAATCATTTCTATAATCAGATAAAATTATACCTTTGTCAGCATTATAGGCAAGTACATAAGAAGGGAGTTGAGCTATATTTACATTTGCTTTATCTACATAGAGATATAAATCAGCCTGATTAATAATAGGTTTTTTCTCCTTAAGCATTTTGAAAACGGTATTATTTTCAGGAATGCTCACTTCAGCCACATATCCTTGTCCTCCCTTAAGGTAGAGAATATCTTGGGATAAAGTAAGAGATTCATTAGTTACATTATATTTGTTGAAGGAGATGCCTCCAGTAAGGTTAAGTTCGTAGGATTTTCTTTTTGTAAAATCTTTTCCATCTTTTTTGAAAAGATAGGTGTAAATGACCTCTATTTTAGCATTTTTTAAGTTGATAAGACCCAGTAAATCTGCTGAAAAGTTAGAGGAGGAGATTACGATTCCTTTTAATAAATTTCTAAAGCTATCATTACTCCTTAGAACATTACTACCTTCATTGTTTAGTAGATATGTTTGGAAAATAGAGGGTGATAGCTCTATGCGGATACCAGGAGCGAGCTTATCTTTTTCCTTTTTGGATTCATCTTCTTTAGTGGTAGGGTCATCAAACTGATGACGAACGATAGCCTGATCACTAAATCCTTGTACAGTAACCTCAGCTAAAGTATTGGAAGTAGGAACAGATAAGTTAGAGTAGTATATCTTGCTCTCTAGGTTACTGTCTGTATCACTCAGATGGTAGTTGAGTTCTTCTACTTTAAGAGTAAATCGGGCATTTTTATTTCCATAAATGGAATCTAAAGTATAGGTCTTAATATTTTTATTACTATTATTAGGATCCTTTTTTGTTTTTTCCTTAGATAAAAAAGGGAGATATAAATACACTTTTTCTACAGTTTCATTTTCATTAAAGGAAGAGGATTCTGCACTTGAGGATTTTTCTCCAAAAGAAGGAGCAGTACTAGAAAGAAGTACCTGACTTATGAGAGAAATATTGGTAGTTCCTAAGCTATTTTGAGTAATTTGTCCCAATAAATAGTTATTCAAGCCATTAGTTTGAATAGCTTTTACCTTTATGTTGTTAAATTCTAAAGGAATAGAATCTTTTTTTGGGGTGAAGTTTGTTTCTCCCAGAATATTTCCATCAATAGAATTAATATCTCCATCAGTATTGCAGGCAGAGATAAGTAAAAGGATTCCGCATAGGGAAAAGAAAGGATTGTAAAAATATTTCATTCGGTAAGAGTTATTATTTTTAGAATAAAAGAGTCTGCTTTCTATCAGCTCCTACAGAAACTAAAGTAACAGGAACTTCTGTTTCTTTCTCAATAAAACGGATATAATCCATAAGTTCATTAGGGAGGTCATCGACATTTTTTATATCAGATAAGTCCTTATGCCATCCTTTGAGTTCTGTATAGATAGGCTCAATATTTTCTGTTTCTGTTCCATAAGGAAAGTGGTGGATAGTCTCTCCTTTGTAATGGTAAGCGGTACAAATTTTTAACGAGTCAAAACCATTGAGTACATCTGCTTTCATCATCATTAGTTGAGTAACACCACTTAGGTGGATGGCATAACGAAGAGCCACCAAATCCAGCCAGCCACATCGTCGTTTTCTTCCGGTGGTAGCACCAACCTCTCTGCCTATTTGAGCAATTTTATCACCAGTTTCGCCAAAGAGTTCAGTAGGGAAAGAACCACTACCTACACGGGTAGTATAAGCTTTAAAAATACCCATGACATTTTTGATTTGATTAGGGGCAATCCCGAGTCCTGTACAGGCACCTGATGCTGTAGTATTGGAGGAAGTAACAAAGGGATAGGTACCAAAATCAATATCCAACATAGAACCTTGTGCTCCTTCTGCAAGAATTTTCTTACCTTGTTTCTGAGCATGATAGAAGAAATCCTCACTATCAATAAATGTAAGAGTTTTGATAAGGTTGATAGCCTCAAAGAATTCTTCTTCTAGTTCTTTTAAGTTATAATCCAAAGTTACTCCATAGAAATCAATCATAGCCAAATGCTTCTGCGTTAACTTATGGTATAAGTTAGGGAAGTCTGCGTTTTCCAAATCGCCTATTCTTAATCCATTGCGACCTGTTTTATCCATGTAACAAGGACCTATGCCTTTAAGGGTAGAACCTATCTTAGACTTCCCTTTGGAAAGCTCAGAGGCTTTGTCTAATAACCGATGTGTTGGGAGAATGATATGAGCTTTACGAGAAATGAGTAGGCGCTCCTTGATATTAATATGAAAAGGAGTTAGTGCCTCTATCTCTCTTTTGAGAATAATAGGGTCAATAACGACACCATTTCCTATAACATTGATTACATTAGGGTGGAAGATCCCTGAAGGAATCGTATGCAGAACATGCTTAATTCCTTCGAATTCAAGAGTATGACCAGCATTGGGACCTCCTTGAAAACGTGCTATAATGTCATATTTAGGAGTAAGGACATCTACAATTTTTCCTTTTCCTTCATCTCCCCATTGGAGACCAAGGAGCAAGTCTATTGCCATGATTGATTATTTTTGAGAATCGTTAGTATTTTCTTTTTTGTTACGAGTACCATAGAAATAAAGGGAATGGTTATCTATCTTTATATCAAACACTTCTTCTATAGTTTGCTTGATAGCTTGTATACGAGGGTCGCAGAACTCCACTACTTCCCCTGTATCGGTTAGGATTACATGGTCGTGCTGGCGGTCAAAATATGACTTCTCGTAGTGGGCTTGGTTTTGCCCGAATTGGTGGCGACGTACCAGCCCACAATCCAAGAGAATTTCTATGGTATTATAAAGAGTAGCACGACTTACACGATAATTCTTGTTTTTCATTTTGATATAGAGGGACTCAATATCAAAATGTTCGTCACTATCATAGATTTCCTGAAGGACAGCGTAACGTTCAGGGGTTTTCCTGTGAGCATGTTCTTCCAAATATTTGGTAAAAACTTTTTTTACTATTTCTTGATTTTCTGTACTAGTTCCCATAAGAAATTATCTATTTGGCGACAAATTTACAAAATAAAAATATAAGCACAAAATTATTAACTCTTTATTTATAATCTATTGATTATTAATTATTTTTCAGGATCTAATTTATGATGGATAATCCTATCCATATAATCCTGTACAAAGGCTTTAAGGTCTTTGATTCCTTTTTGAATTTCAGCATTATCTTCTTTGCCTAAGAGGTTATTCTTCAAGGCTCCGTCCGCTTGATGATAAATGCCGTTTACCTTTCCGTTTTCATCAAGAATATAAATATAATTACCTTGCATCATCTGATACATTGTAGCATCGGAGATAAAGGCACGAGGCGTTTCATCTGCTTTGTTTGCAAAGAGACTACGTCCCCATGAACGGAAAGGTTTGTGATAACCCATTAGATCCACTAATGAAGGATAGATATCAATTTGCTGAGAAATTTCAGAAAAAACTTTTGTAGGAACTAAATTAGAATTAGGGCTGAAAAACATAATGGCAGCCCCCATATTGGTAATCGGCTGTTTGTATAGGTCATAATAGGTCTGATTAGGATGATCATTAACAAAGACAAAGATTGTGTTTTGATACCAAGGTTGTTTTTTGGCACAAGCAAAGAATTGTTTGAGAGCATAATCCGTATAACCAATACATTGGTGAATCTGTAAGTTTCCTTTATCAAATTTTCCTTCATACTTCTTAGGAATTTGGAAAGGGTGGTGTGAGGAAAGAGTAAATATATTTCCTAAAAAAGGTTGTTTTTTCTCAGAATAAATGCGGCACATATATTGAAAGAAAGGTTCATCCCAAATTCCCCAATGACCATCATCGTCATCGTCATTATTATATTCTGTTTTTCCATAATAATGGTCAAAACCTAAGATATTAGAGAAGCCTAAAAAGCCCATAGAACCGTTAGGAGCAGAATGGAAAAAGGATGTATCATACCCCATCTCCTTAGCAATAGAGACTAAGGATTGAGTAGGTTGCTTCACATAAGGAGAAGAAGTATAAGCCACTTGAAAGGAGGGAATACCAGCTAGCATGGAGGACATGCCATGAATGGATTGTCTTCCTGTACAATAGGCATTATCTACTACAAAAGAATGTTGTGCTAAGGAGTCCAAAAAAGGTGTATAGGACTTAAAGTTAGGAATATGAGTTTTGGTATTCATGCATCCCCAATATTCTTTTCCAAAGCTTTCTAAGATAAAAAGAACTATATTAGGTTTGTTAGTTACTTCTCGATCATACTGTTTGATTGGTTTTATATTTTTATTGATATATTGTTCATCTACAAACTGATATTCTCTAAATCCTTTGTTCTTTCCTATGCTACGAATAAGGCAAAAGGGAGTATTGAGGATAGCGTCAGCTTGAGCTGTGATATTTACATGGCGACTGGCATCCAACATATTAATAGGACGTGTATCTGTAGTGAAACCTCCTCCACGGATAGCCATCATTATTAAAGTGCCAAAACCTAAAAAGAACAAGGTAGACCAGCTATAATAAGGTGTTTTTCTCAGAATAGGAGTTTGATTAACCTTCACGCGGGTATAAAGGAATATCCAAATTGCAATTAATAAGAAGAAGCCCAAGAACAGATACCAATAGTCCATTAAGAAGGTGAAAAATAAGTTAGTTTTGTTCTGTTCATGCTCTATTACTGCAAATGATGCTGAGGTAAGCCGTGATTTGCTAAAAGGATAGTAGGCCATATCTATAAAATTGGAGGCATAGCCTATTATATTAGGAATAAAATATACCCAAAAGATGATTTTTTGAAATTGGGGATATGTATTTACCCATAAAGGCAATAAACTCATTAATATAAAGATCAGATTGAGATACATTATGGCGCAATTATCAAAAGCCAAACCATAAAACAAGAGTTTGAGAGTACTATAATCTCCCATCATGCCATGGTTAAAGTAAATGAATAATCCACGAGCAATAGTATAAAAGAAATAGATTAAAAAAATGCGATATAAGAATACTAGATATTCATTAATACGAATAGATTTCATAAAAAATAGATTTAAAAAAGTAAAAAAGGTACTACCTTTGAACAAAGTAGTACCCTAAAACAAAAATTATGAAAAAAACTAAACCACTATTGTTCTTTTTCCATTTTATCTTTGAGCTCTTGGAGTACATCCAAGTCCCCCAAAGTGGATTTTTCTACTTGTTGAGTAGGTTGCGCTGCAGCTTCTTTTACATTTTTTTCTTCTTCTTCTTTGAAGATCGCAGTATGGGAAGCTACTACACGTTTGAATTCTTTACTGAATTCAATAATTTTGAAATCAGCCGTTTCTCCTTTACCTAACTTCTTACCACTTTCGGTTTCCAAATGACGAGAAGGAACAAAAGCTACAATATCTTCATTGAAAGGAACGGTAGCTCCTTTGTCGGTAATTTTAGAGATAGTACCTTGGTGGATGGTACCTACAGCGAATTCAGTTTCATATTTGTCCCAAGGATTAGGTTCCAATTGTTTGTGTCCTAAGGCAAGCTTGCGTGTATTTACATCAAGTTCAAGGACTACGACTTCCATTTTATCTCCTACAGAGCAGAATTCGGATGGATGTTTAATCTTTTTAGTCCAAGAAAGGTCAGAGATGTAAACAAGCCCATCAATACCCTCTTCTAATTCTACAAATACACCAAAGTTGGTAAAGTTACGTACGGTACCTATATGGCGTGAACCTACAGGATATTTAGCTGTAATATCTGTCCATGGATCTACAGTTAGTTGCTTAATACCTAAGGACATTTTTCTCTCGTCTCTGTCCAAAGTAAGGATAACGGCTTCTACTTCATCTCCTATATTTACGAAATCTTGTGCAGAGCGAAGGTGAGTACTCCATGACATTTCAGAGACATGGATGAGTCCCTCTACCCCATCGGCTACTTCTACAAAGGCTCCGTAATCAGCAATGACTACAACCTTACCTTTTACTTTATCTCCTACTTTGAGGTCAGCAGGAAGAGCTTCCCAAGGATGTTTTTGTAGTTGTTTCAACCCTAATTGGATACGTGACTTATTGTCATCAAAATCAAGGATAACCACATTAATTTTCTGATCAAGTTCTAATACTTCAGTAGGGTGGTTAATACGTGACCAAGAAAGATCGGTAATGTGGATAAGACCGTCTACTCCTCCAAGATCTACAAATACCCCGTAAGAGGTAATGTTCTTCACAACCCCTTCAAGGACTTGTCCTTTTTCAAGTTGTCCTATGATTTCACGTTTTTGTTCCTCTATATCTGCCTCAATAAGAGCCTTATGGGATACTACTACGTTCTTGAATTCATGGTTGATTTTTACCACTTTGAATTCCATAGTTTTATTCACAAACTGGTCGTAGTCGCGGATAGGTTTCACATCTATTTGAGAGCCAGGAAGGAAAGCCTCTATACCGAATACATCTACAATCATACCTCCTTTGGTTCTACATTTTACAAAACCATTAACAATTTCTCCACTTTCAAAGGCAGCATTGACTCTGTCCCATGCTTTGATAGTACGAGCTTTTTTGTGAGAAAGAACGAGCTGCCCTGTTTTGTCCTCACGTACATCCACAAGTACTTCTACTTTATCTCCTACTTTTAGAGAGGGATTGTAGCGGAATTCATTAAGGGAGATAACTCCTTCGCTCTTGGCATTGATGTCAATGATTGCTTCACGGTCAGTAAGGTGAGTTACAGTACCCATTACGAGCTCATCGGTTTGGGTATCTACGAAGTTATCCTTAACTAAACGTTCGAATTCGTCTAATTTGTCTTGGTCTACTTGGTCAATACCCTGTTCATACTTAGTCCAGTTGAAATTGTCCAACTGTTCTTGTTGTTCTTTAGTGATTTCAGCCATTGCTGATAAAAAAAGTTAACTATGCTATAGGTCAAGGGGAGGAGCACAGATAGCATAGGTTAGTAATACATATATTATTATGGTATATCTTCCCCCTTGTGAAAACTCAAAGATTTTGCAAAAGTACGATTTTATTTTGAAATAAAGCAAGAGATTTCTGAATTTATTTTGTAATATTTTATTCGGATTTTATTAACTTTTTAGTGTATTTTGAGGGGGATAATTTATTAAAAAGTTATATTCTTGTTAAATTGGAAGAAAACTTAAGATTAATTTGTTTTTCTGTTTTACATTTGCACCAAAAATTAATAATTAATGAAAAAAAAATTTTTAATCTTAGCAAGTTTAGTAGCGATAGCTACTGCTTGCAGTAAAAGTGAAGGAGAAAGAACAGGAACTTCTATCGTAGATGAATGGGTCCCTATAAAGATAGTAAGGAAAAAAGTGGAAACTCCTATTAATAGTTGTAATAAACAGTCAAAAGTTATTATTACAAAAGATCACTTTACTTATTATGAATATTGGAAAGAAAATCAAGATTGTAAATCTCAAATTGATGAGTATGATTATATAAAAGATAAAGAAAATGGGAAAAGTAGGATAAAAAAAGATGGTGAATTTCACTATTATTACTATGCATTAGAGGATAATGGGGCACATCTTCGTCTTACTAATCTTATAGAGGATAGCTATACGATATTTAAGCGCAAATAGATTATAAGGGGCTATCTGAAAGGATAGCCCCTTATATTATATAATAGGTAATTCTGCTTTTTCCCAAGAGAGGATTCCTCCATCTAAGTTCAGAAGTTTCTTATAACCTTGTTCTAAGAGAAAAGCAATAGCCTTCTGACTACGTCCCCCTGAATGACAGGCAATAATTACCGTTTTATCAGTGGGAATTTGAGCAAAGTTCTCTGTAAGGGTGGAAAGAGGCAGATGCAGGTAGTGATTTACTTTATAACACTTCTGAGCTACTTCATTGGCTTCCCGCACGTCTACAAGGAGAGTACCTTGCTTTGTGAGTTTCCACGCTTCTTCGGGTGTAATATGTTGTATGTCATTCATGATATTGTATTTTAGAGGGTTACAGCTTCCTTAATGCGGCGAAGAGCTTCCCTAAGATCTTCCTCACTGGTGGCGTAAGAAAGGCGGATGCAGTGGCTATTTCCAAAAGCCTCTCCTGTTACAGTGGCTACATGGGCTTCTTCCAATAAGTAAAGAGCAAGATCACCCGCATTGTGGATTGTCTTGCCTCGTAAGGTTTTCCCGAAATAATAAGAAATATCAGGGAAGAAGTAGAAGGCTCCGTCAGGAATATTGGTTTTGAATCCTTCTATCTTACAAAGAAGTTGATATACCACATCACGGCGATGACGATAGGCATCTATCATGTATTGTATATTGCTCAAGGGTGCTTTCAGGGCTGCGATACTAGCACGTTGGGCAATACTATTAGCACCACTGGTAATTTGTCCTTGCATTTTGGTACAAGCTTTGATAATCCACTGGGGAGCTCCCATATATCCCATACGCCATCCAGGCATAGCAAAGGCTTTGGAGAGACCGTTTACTGTGATAGTACGTTCATACATCCCTTCTATTTCTGCCATAGAGGTATGCTGCCCTATATAGTTAATGTGCTCATATATCTCATCAGAGAGGAAGAAGATATTGGGGTGCCTTCTTAGCACTTCAGCTAGGGCTTCTAACTCTTGGCGAGAGTAAATGGCTCCACTTGGGTTTCCTGGAGAACTGAGCCATACCATCTTAGTGCGGGGGGTAATAGCAGCTTCTAATTGTTCAGGAGTTATCTTGAAATGACTCTCAAGAGTAGTAGGAATTTCCACAGGGACTCCCTCGGCAATCTTAGTAATATCGGAATAACTGACCCAATAAGGGGTAGGGAGAATTACTTCATCACCAGGATTAAGCATCACTAAAGCTATATTAGAGAGACACTGTTTTGCCCCAGTGGAGACGATTATCTGAGAAGGTGTATAAGTAAGATGGTTGTCCTTTTTGAATTTTTCGCAGATAGCCTCCTTTAGCTCCATATAACCATCTACAGGGGAGTACTTGCTATAATTCTGATGAATAGCCTCAATAGCAGCTTCCTTTATAAAGTCAGGAATAGCAAAATCAGGTTCTCCTAAACTAAGACTGATAATGTCTTTGCCTTGTCCTTTAAGTTCTCTGGCTCTTGCAGCCATCGCTAAGGTAGCTGAGAGAGTCATATTATTTGCGCGGTGGGATAAAAATTGATTCATAATTTACGAAAGTTATGTTTTACAGGATACAAATTTACGTTTTTTCTTCATATTAAGAAATAGAAAAAGGAAAAAAATTTGCCTATTTTCTTTTTAAAGATTACTTTTGTCCTCGTTTAGATACAATAAAATTAATGGAAAAAGAAGTAGTACTTATCACGGGAGCTTCCTCAGGTATAGGAAAGGCTACAGCAGAATATTTAGCAAGCAAGGGCTATATAGTGTATGGTGCGGCAAGGCAACCTAAGGAGACTCCTAAAACCTTTGTTTTGCTAGCAATGGATGTGAGACAGGAGGACTCAGTAAGGGCAGGAGTGGCTTATATCTTGGAGAAAGAAGGTCATATAGATATTCTTATTAATAATGCAGGGGTAGGTATTACAGGAGCTATAGAAGAGACCCCTATTGAGGCTTTAGAGAATGCTTTTCAGACGAATTTTTTTGGAGCTATACGCACCATTCAGACAATACTTCCTACTATGCGAGCCCAAAGGAAAGGACTTATTATTAATATTACTTCGGTGGCAGCCTATATGGGCTTACCTTTCAGAGGAGGGTATTCTGCCAGCAAGGGAGCCCTGTCCTTACTTACAGAAACACTACGTATGGAAACTCAGCAGTTTGGAATTGAATTCTGCACCTTAGCTCCAGGTGATGTAGCTACCGATATAGCTTCTCGACGCTTCCATACGCCAGCTTTTGAGAATTCCCCTTATAAACAATATGTGCAAGCTCTCCCTTTAATGAATGAGGATGTAGATAAAGGACAGGCTCCGGAGATTTTGGCAAAAACAATTTATAGAATCATCTGTAAGAGACATCCTAAAGTACATTATGTAAAAGGGAAATTCTTAGAAAGGTTCTCTATTGTTTTGAAGAAGGTATTACCTAGCAAGTGTTTTGAAAAATTGCTGAAAGGTCATTATAAGCTATAACTCTTTAATATAAATGTTGATAACTTATTTTTAGTATTCAAAAAAAATGATTTATTTTTGCCCTTGTGAAAACCATAGGAATTTCAAAATATTATCGTATTTATCAAAAAACCAATGATCGGAGGTTTTATGTAGAAATGCCTGAACAGACCCTAGAGTTTCGTTTTTGTGAACTTTTGGAGTTTCGTGGTAAAGTGCAGGCTATTGACCTTACCTCACATTTTGGTTATTCTCAGCCAGGAATTGAGATACTTACCTTCTGTGGAGGGAAATACCTATGTGTGTTCACCACTGTACAAATAATAGATTTGCAGAAACTTCTTTTTGAGATTTTTGAAGGAGTATCTGAAAAGGAAATATTTACCAAATATGTACTTCTATGATAGTGGTAACAGGGGCTACAGGCTTATTAGGAGCACATCTGCTTTACGAACTGCTCTCTCATACTACTTCTCCTATAAGAGCTTTGTACCGAAAGAATAAAGACACTTCATTATTACAACGTATATTCCAGACTTATTGTCCATCAGCTATTTCTTTGATAAAGAGAATAGAATGGATACAGGCAGATGTATTAGATATTCCTGCCCTTACAGAAGCCTTGAAAGGGACAACACAACTGTATCACTGTGCAGGGAAGGTGTCCTTTGACCCAAAAGATACCCAGGAACTCTTTAGAAGTCACGTGGAAGGAACAACTAATGTAGTGAATGTAGCCTTAGAAAAAGGAGTCAAGAAACTTTGCTATGTAAGTAGTATAGCTACTTTTACCCCTAAAAAGGGCTCCATTGTTACGGAACAAACAGAGCAGGAACCCCAGAGGGAGAAGGGGCGAGAATATGCTCTTAGTAAGTATAGTGCTGAGATGGAAGTATGGAGAGGCATACAGGAAGGACTGCCTGCCATAGTAGTATATCCGTCGGTAATTATAGGTGTAGGAGTGGAGCAACATCCAGCTATGAATGTAAAGAAACTTTGTCGGTTGCCCTATGTGACCGAAGGTGGGACAGGTTTTGTTACCGCATCTGATGTAGCACATGCTATGCGACTACTTGTAGAATCTTCTATTGAGAATGAGGGATTCATTCTTAATGGAGAGAATTTGCTTTATAGAGAATTCTTTGATAAGTTACAACAGTTACACCCTACATTACCTAAAAAGCGTTTGTTGAATAGGACTGCCTTACGAGGACTTTCCTATATTGATGCCTTTCTTTCTTTTTTTGGTAAGAGAAGACAATTATCTTCTAAGATGCTACAAACACTACAACAAAGGACATGCTATGATGGAACAAAGATACTCCAAGCAATCCCGTTCTCTTACACGCCAATAGAAGAATCACTTAAAAAATTATCCTTATAAGTATATCTATTATTGATTTTTTTATTATCTTTGCTCTCTATAATTGTATTAAATACTGATAAATTAATATATTTTTTAAAGAAATATATTTTGATTATCTCTCTTATTAATAGAAAAATATTATGCCGCTAAAAAAAAATGTATTTATTCTAACCCTCTTCTTATTTCTTGGAGGGTACGTACTTACTATAGCCCAAACACGTGTTTCGGGACAGGTGATTGATGAACAAGGAGAACCGGTTCCTTTTGCCAATGTACTTTTTAAGAATACTCATATAGGGACAGCTTGTGATGAGAATGGAAAATTCTCTCTGTATTCTCAGAAGAATTACACAACTCTTGAGGTTTCATCAGTAGGATTTACTACTAGGGAAATAAAACTTAAGGGGAATGATAATACCCGTATGAAGATTGTGCTTATTATGGGGGAAGAATTAGCTCCTGTAGTGATCGTAGAAAAACCTAAGAAAAATCTTTCTAAGAAAGAGAACCCCGCCTATCCAATTCTACAGAAAATATGGGCAAATAAGCATAGAAATACGCTTACTCAGGCGAAATCCTATCAGTATAAGCGTTATGAAACGGTAGAGTTGGGACTTAATAATTTGGACTCTGTTTTTCTTAAGAGGGCATTGCAATCGGAATATCAAGAGGTACGTAATATTCTTTCTGAGAAAAAATATAAGCAATACTTTTCTATGCCTATGTATCTCAAGGAAGAAGTTTCTCAAGTGTATGGAGACAATGAACATAACTTGCAACGTACTGATGTAGAGGCGGAGCGTACACAAGGAGTTGTACAAACGGGCTTTGGTTTGGAACGATTTACGCGTAATTTTAGGGAATTTGATGTATATGATAATTCTTTTTATCTGTTGGACAAATCCTTCGTGAGTCCACTTTCTGAATATGGATATGGAGTATATGCCTATGTGTTGAATGATAGTATAGAAAAGGATAATCGTAAGTTATATTCTATTTATTTTTTCCCGAAACAAGACCAAGATTTGCTTTTCAAAGGGAACTTTACAGTAGATAGCAAGACATACGCTATTACTTCTATACAAATGTACACAATTAAGGAAGCCTCCCTGAATTTTGTAAGGGACTTATCCATAGAAAAGGAATTTCAATGGGTGAATGATACCTTAGTACTTCCTAAAAAGGATTATTATGAAGGGGATTTTACAATCCTTACTAAGTCCGATGAGGAAAAAGGAATGTATGTAAAGAAGAGTATTGTTTATTCTGATTATCTGTTAAATGTTCCTAAAGAGGAATCTTTCTATTTAGCCTCAGTGGAGAAAATCAAATCCAATCAGTTTGCCCAACCTGAAACTTATTGGGAGAGACTCTCAGGAGGCGATTCTCTAATGACGAAAACACAGAACCTTATACGCAGGGTAGGTAATAATAGACGAATTAAAGGAATTTCCGATGCCTTGAATATTATAACCTCAGGTTATATTCCTATAGGACAATATGTACAATTTGGTTCTCTGTGGGAATCTTTTACCAATAATGATGTAGAACGTAATCGTTTTCGTTTCGGATTCAGAAGTTTTGTAAGCAATGATGACCGATTCCGCACCTATCTTTATGGTGCTTATGGTACTCTGGACAAAAAGTTTAAGTATGGAATTAGTGCCAAATACTTATTCTTCCATAAGCCGAGAATAATGATAGGAGGGCTTTACCAAGATGATTATTTACAGTTGGGAAGTATTCTTCAAAGAGATGATGCACAATTAGACCTTCGCAATGCCTCTAACTTTCTCTTTGCTCGTGGAGAGAACTATTATCTTACTCGTAATAAACGTATTCAAGGAGTTGCTGATATAGGATTGTTTAAGAGTAATTTGCATATCACTCTATCGGGAACCTATCAGCAGATGAAATCGGCAGATCCTGCACATTTTTCTATTGGTTATCATGCTTCTGAAGGAGGAATCTTTGATAAATATTCTGATGCCAATGCCTCTTTAGCTCTTACTTATACCCCAAAACGTAATGTATATGGTTATGGTGTAGAGCAGTTCTATGGGAAAAATATCTTTTCTACTTTCCGATTAAAGTATACACAGGGGTTCTCAGGGATACGTAATAGTCAATTTGACTATTCTCGTTTGGAAGGTATGATCCATTATCCACAGCCTCTCTGGGGTATAGGTATTCTTCATACTGTAGTAGAAGCTGGTAAGGTGTTTGGAGAGGTGCCTCTTCCACTATTGACTCCTACTCCGGCTAATCAAACCTACGCTACTTCTCGTAGGGAATTCAATCGTACTTTCCAACTTTTGGATTATTATGATTTTGTGACAGATGCTTATATTAATGTATATGCAGAACATCATTTTAATGGTTTTTTGCTGAATAGATTACCGCTAATTAAAAAGACTAAATGGCGAAGTTTGCTCTTGGCACGAGTGGCTTACGGAACCTTACGAGAGGAAAATAGAGGGGTTAGTGCCTCTAACATCTACTATAATGCTCCTGAGAAACTCTATTGGGAATATGGTTTCGGGATAGAGAATATAGGGATAGGTAATTTCCGTCCTATTCGAGTGGATTTTATCTGGAGAAGTAGTTTTAATGACCTCAATGGAGTAAGTAATCCTTATTTTGGTATTCGCTTTGGGATAAAACCTGAATTCTAATCTTTAACAAATATTTTCAGCAACTTTATTTAGAAACGCTCTAATTATTTCTTATATTTGCATCATTTAAAAAATATGGAAAATTGTATGAGAAAGATACTTTTAGGAGTAGTGTTTATAGCTTTTTTACCTGCCTTTGGACAGCGAACAAATATTTTTTTGAGTCGTGATTTCTGGACTCAAAATACTACAGTAGATCAAGTAAAAGCAGAAATAGCCAAAGGGAATAGTCCTTCTGAGCTTAATGAAAGAGCTTTTGATGCACCTACATTGGCTATATTAGGTAAAGTACCTACTGCAACAGCAATCTATCTGATAGAACAGCCAGGTAATAGCATAACTAAAGCCACACATGATGGACGTACCTACCTTTTCTGGGCAGCAAGTGCAGGGAATGTCGAGCTGATGCATTATCTTATTCAAAAAGGAAGTGATTTGTATGCTAAAGACACTAAAGGAAATATACCCATTACCTTTGCAGCCCTTTTTGGAGTAACGAATCCTAAGGTATATGATGCCTTTTTCAAAGCAGGGATAAGTCCTAAGACAAAATATGACCAAGGGGAGACGCTCCTTATGAAAGTAATCCCTTTTGATAATGAGAGATTAGAACTTACTCAATATTTTTTAGGGAAAGGAATGAAAATCAAAGAAGTTAGCAATAGTGGAGCTACACTTTTTGACTATGCTGCTAAGGGAGGAAATATACACCTACTTAAAGTGCTACGTAAAAAAGTAAAGCCTACTTATCAGGCTCTTCCTATGGCAGCTGAAGGGATGGTGCGACAGCCTAATAATCCCATAGAGCTCTATAAGTATTTGGTAGAAAATCAAAAAATATCAGCCAATGCCTTTGATTCTAAAGGAGCTAATGCTCTTCACTACTTGGCACGAAGGCAGGACTTACCTTCTATAAAATATCTTATAGGCAAAGGAGCTATGATTGATATAATAGATAAGAATGGTAATACAGCCCTTATGAATGCATGTTATGGACGCAATCTGGACATAGTAAGAGCTCTTTATAAAAGTAAAGGACATATTAACCAGGCAAATAAAAAAGGAGAGACAGCCTTGCTCATAGCGCTACAGCGTAGCGACAATAATATAGTTAATTTCCTTTTAGAACAAGGAGCTGATACAAGAGTAATTAGTAAAAAAGGAACAAATGTAATAGAAGCCTTGCTTGATAGTTATAATCCTCGTAAGAAGGATAATGAGATTGATTTTGATAAAAAGGTAACTCTTTTAAAGCAGTATCTGGTTTCTTTACAAGCTCCCAATACGGAGGGGGATACTCCTTTACATTTGGCAGTAGTTAAGGGGAATAAGGAATTATTAGAGAAAGTACTCTCTTTTGGAGGAGATATTAATAGCCAAAATAAGGATGGAGAGACTCCTTTAATAAAGGCTGCAATGGTAGCTAAAGATACAACAATTCTTGAATATTTAGTAACTCACGGGGCTGATAAAGGGCTTACGACATCATTGGGAGAGACGGCTTATGATTTGGCAAGAGAGAATGAAGCATTACAAAAAAAAGGTGCTAACTTGGACTTTTTAAAGTAAACTATAATATAAAATAAGAGAGGCTGTCCAAAAAACTTTTTGGACAGCCTCTCTTACTGTGTAACTGATCCTAAGCACTTGCGTGGCTTTATTTTCTCTAATGCTATAGGTTTCTACTGATAACTAACTTTAGGATTTCAGAAGTTCCTTCTCCAATAGTACAGAGTTTAGCATCACGATAGAATTTCTCTACAGGATAATCCGTTGTGTAACCATAGCCACCATGTATTTGTATTGCTTCATTGGATGCTTTTACACAGAGTTCGGAAGCATAGAGTTTTGCCATAGCCGCCTGCTGGGTTACTTTTTGGTGTGTTTCTTTTAAATGTGCTGCCTTATGTAACATAAGTTCTGCGGCTTCTATTTCAGTGGAGAGTTCTGCTAACTTAAATCCAATTGCCTGGAAAGAAATGATAGGCTTACCAAATTGAGTACGTTCTTTAGCATATTTGATAGCAGCATTAACAGCACCCTTAGCAGTTCCTAAGGAAAGTGCTCCAATAGAAATACGACCTCCATCAAGTACTTTCATAGCCTGTATGAAACCCTCTCCTATTTCGCCTAATCTGTTTTCATCAGGGATAAGGCAATCCTGAAAAATGAGTTCTGCTGTTTCACTTGCACGCATACCAAGTTTGCTTATTTTCTTTCCATTTGAAAACCCTTTGGTTCCTCTTTCTACAACAAAGGCGGTCATTCCATGCTTATCTCCCTTTTCCCCTGTGCGAGCAATAACAACTACTACATTAGCACTAATGGCATGAGTAATAAAGTTCTTTGTTCCATTGAGTACCCACATATCTCCTTTTTTGATAGCTGTAGTATACATACCACCAGCATCAGATCCGGTATTGTGTTCTGTAATTCCCCAAGCACCTATATGTTCTCCTGAAGCCAATTTAGGAAGCCAACGTCTTTTTTGTTCTTTATTAGCGAAAGTTAGTATATGATTTACACACAATGAATTATGAGCTGCTATAGAAAGTCCTATAGAAGGGTCTGTTTGGGAAATGGCATCAACAATGGTAATATATTCATGATATCCCAGTCCGGAGCCTCCAAATTCTTCAGGAACAAGTATCCCCATAAAGCCTAATTCTCCTGCTTTTCGAAATACATCTATAGGAAAAGTCTGTGTTCTGTCCCATTCACTGCGATAGGGTAATATATATTGTTTAGCAAAGGAATGAACTGTTTGAGCAATTACTTCTTGCTCCTGTGTATAAGAAAAATTCATCATTAATCATTAATATTTAGTTTTTCTTTTAACCATGTTTGGTTATAAATTTTATTCATATATCGAGAGCCATGGTCAGGGAAAACAATCACAACAATACTATCAGGGGAGAATAGTCCCTCTTGTGCATACTTTTGAGTAGCTACCCAAGCAGCTCCTGAAGTATAGCCACAGAAAATACCTGTATGCTGAGAAATATAGCGTGCCGCTAAGGCACTTTCTACGTCATTTACCTTCACGAAATGGTCAATAACCTTTGTATCAAGGGCACCAGGGATGAGGTTTTTACCTAATCCTTCAATATAATAAGGATGGAGTTCATTTTTGTCTACTTCTCCAGTATCAAAATATTTTTTAATAAGTGAACCTTCAGCATCTACTCCAAGTACTTTTACTTCAGGGTTTTTCTCCTTCAGGTAACGAGCAATACCAGAGAGAGTCCCTCCTGTACCGCTACAAACTACCACATGAGTAATTTGTCCAGAGGTTTGTTCCCAAATTTCTTTTCCTGTGGATTGATAATGAGCCTCAATATTTAAAGGATTGAAGTACTGGTTGATATAAATAGAGTTAGGTGTTTCTTTATGGATACGTTTTGCTACTTCATAGTAGGAACGAGGGTCATCAGCCGGTACAGATGCGGGGCATACATGTACTTCAGCCCCTAAGGCTCGGAGCATATCTATTTTATCCTGAGAGGATTTGTCAGATATAGCAAGTATACAACGATAGCCACGAATAGCAGCAATCATGGCAAGGCTATAGCCTGTATTACCAGAAGTAGTTTCAACAATTACCCCTCCAGGAGCAAGTAACCCTCTCTTTTCAGCATCATTAATGATGTAGAGGGCAGTACGATCCTTGGCAGAATGTCCAGGATTAAAGGCTTCAAGTTTGGCAAAGAAGTGTCCCTTCATAGGAGAAGCGATCTTTTGCAGGGAGATGAGAGGGGTATTTCCTATCAAATCCAAAATGCTGTCATAGTATTGAATATTCTTCATGAGGTAATGGTTTAATTAAGAAAAATCATAATGTTCTATAGTGTATATCAGAGCCTTAAAGTAAGGCTATCCTTTATAGGATAAAGTCAAGGGTGCAAAGTTACAACATTTTAAGGGTTAATTCAAGAAAAAATAAAATAATATTAAAAAAATAAAAAGAGAAGAGCTAAACGATAATTATATCATCTTTTAGCTCTTATAGAAATATTTTTAACTTACTTATGTATTACTATCCGTTGTCCCACTTTCAGGGAGTTACTTCTTAGCTTATTCCATTTTTTTAGTTGGCTGACGGTTACTCCATAGCGAGAGGCAATACGTCCCAAGGTCTCTCCTTTTCTTACTTTATGAGTGATACGATTATTAGCACGTGCTTGTTCGGCAGTAACAACCTTTGGAAGAATTTTTTCTCGCTTGGAATCCTCCTGATCAAGGTAAGCGTAGATAAGGTCTTCATTATTAACGAAGATACCAATAGCCTCTACAGGGAGCCGTACTCCATATTTTTTCCCCTCTATATAAGGGACAATATTAAGAGAATAAGCAGGGTTGAAGAACTCTATTTCTTGTTCACTCATTCCGACAATATCTCCTATATCCTTAAAGGAGATATGTCGTTTTACTTGAACTGTGTCTGTCTCAAAAAATACATTAGTTTTTTTATCTACTTGAAAGCCATGTTCTTTGGCATATTCAAAAATGTATAGAGTTGCTAAGAAGGCGGGCACATAACCTGCAGTTTCGTTAGGGAGATAGGGACGCAGATTCCAATAATTAGTTTTTCCTCCTGAGCGGCGCATAGCCTTAGTAACATTACCAGGTCCAGAGTTATAGGCAGCTAATACTAAGTTCCAATCATTGAAAACACTATAAAGTTTTTTGAGATATTGAGCAGCTGCTTGAGTAGATAATTCAGGATGAGAGCGCTCATCCACATAGTTGTTGACCTCTAATCCATATATTTTTCCTGTGTAGTACATGAATTGCCAAAGCCCCTTAGCTCCCATTCTGGAAGTAGCCTTGGGATTCATTGCCGATTCCACAATAGCTAAATATTTGATTTCCTTAGGAATTTGGTATTTAACAAGTTCTCTCTCGAACATAGGGAAATAATATTGGCTGATATTCATAAGCCTCTGGAGGGAACTTCGTCGGTTTTTTAGAAAGTTCTTAATAACATTTTCTAAGATAGGATTATACTCTATGTGAAAAGGTGTTTTTTGGTCTAATTTGGCTAAGCGTTCCTTAAGGACTTCTGTGGGGAGCTCGTCATAAACAACATTTCCTTCAGGATTATTCTGAATGTCATTTTGCATCATTGGATAGAGAGAATTATTAGAGAGTTCCTCTAACCATTTTTTATCATAGTTTAATGCCTTATTATTGTCTTTTAGTTGAAGGAGTCCCTCGCGAAGGTTCCCTAAAGAAAGGCTGTCTTTGGAAGTGAGTCTTGAGTTAGTACGATTTGGATTCTTGTGTAAAGTATCTGATATATTGTGTTTTACCTGTGAAATTCCTAAGAGGGGAAATAAGTAAATTAAGGAAAAAATGTATATTTTTTTCATGAGATTCATTTAGCATAATGCATTCCAGAGGGCAAAAATAGGTAAATATTTTGAAACAACCTACTAATTAAATAGTAAAAAAATGAAAGATAAAAGTTAAAGCTAAAGAAGATAGAAAAACTTTTCACTTTTTTAGTTTTTCTTTTCACTTTTTTTGTACCTTTGCCCTTTGAATACACTATTTTTAACCTCAATGAATTCAACATTTTTCTACTCAAAAATACTTTTATTTGGAGAGTATGGAATTATAAAAGACTCTAAGGGACTTGCTATCCCTTATAATTCCTATAATGGAACACTAAAGAAAATTTCAATAAAAGAACAAAATAAGCAGCAACAGGACTCTAACAAATCTCTACAGATTTATTTTGAGTACCTTAAGAGAATTTCTCAAGAGGAGAAAGCCATTGTTCATTTTGATATTGAACGTATGGAAAAGGATATAGAAGAGGGAATGTACTTTGATAGTAGTATTCCTCAAGGATATGGAGTAGGGAGTAGTGGCGCTTTGGTAGCTGCTATTTATGATACCTATTCCATAGATAAGATAGAGACATCACAGCACCTCACACGTGATTTGCTTTTAAAGTTAAAGGAAATATTTTCTTTGATGGAATCCTTCTTTCATGGGAAATCCTCAGGATTAGACCCCTTAAACAGTTATTTGAGTATTCCTATACTGATTAATTCAGCCAATTTAATAGAAACTACTGGAATTCCTTCCCCCTTTGAACAAGGAAAAGGAGCTGTGTTTCTCTTGGATAGTGGAATGATAGGGGAGACGGCTCCTATGGTAGAAATATTTATGGAGAAGATGAAGAATGAGGGATTTAGGAAGATGCTCAAAACACAATTTGCTAAATATACAGATGCTTGTATAGATAATTTTCTACAAGGTAATTTTAAATCTTTGATAGGGAATGTGAAGAAACTATCTAGGGTAGTACTTAATCATTTTAAGCCCATGATACCTCAACAGTTCCATACACTTTGGCAACAAGGAATTGATTCAGGAGATTATTATTTGAAACTCTGCGGATCAGGAGGGGGAGGCTATATTTTAGGATTTACTCCTGATTACCAACGCGCTAAAGAGGTTTTGAAAGACCATAAGTTGGAATTGGTTTATCGTTTTTGAAAGATATGAGGAAGCTAACCAATGAGGAGTTACACCGCTTGAGTATAGATCAATATAGACAGGCAGAAAAGATACCTGTTATTATAGTGTTGGATAATGTGCGAAGCCTCAATAATATAGGTTCTGTTTTTAGGACAGCAGATGCTTTTAGAATAGAAAAGATTTATCTGTGTGGAATTACAGCTTGTCCTCCTCATAAGGATATTCATAAGACAGCTTTAGGAGCTACTGAAAGTGTAACATGGGCGTATGAAAAGGATATTCTCCAGCTGTTAAAGGAACTGCATCAATCTCAAGTGGAGACTATTGCGATAGAGCAAGTAGAAGGAGCGCAAAGTTTATCTGATTTTCTTCCAGAGAAAGGGAAGAAATATGCACTTATCTTTGGTAATGAAGTGGAGGGAGTACAACAAGAGGTTGTCTCCTTATGTGGAAAGGCAATAGAGATTCCCCAATATGGAACGAAGCATTCTTTGAATATTTCCGTGAGTGCTGGTATTGTCATGTGGGAAATAGGACAAAAAATAAGAAAAGAAAGTTAACATCACTTTATAAGAGTGACAGATTTAACGGTGGCTTTTTCAGTACAATTCTCTACTGTTATTTCCAGAGAGGATTGTTGGGTGTCTTTCCCTTGAATTATATAGGTACGACAAGCAGATTGGGTATCACTACGTGAAAAATCTACATTTCCTTCTTTGAAGATAGGGGAGAGAGATTCCATAGTATATCCTTGGGATTGTACCTCTGGTGATATAGTTAAGGGTTTAGACCGTAAATTCTTTAGTACTCGGCAATTAGGTAAATAGCAGAATTCAGTTCCTTTACGCTGAAAGAAAAACATAACGATGATACTGCCTAAGGCAAGTCCAAAGAAAAAGAAACCAAAGCGCTTGAGTAAGCTCATATTATAATAAGGTATTAATTATGCTGTATTATAGTAATTTCTCGAGTATTTTCATCAATAAAGGTGAATAAGACCTCTGTGTATTGATCGGGGAGGAGGGAAGGAATGCGCTCCGCCCATTCTATGAAACACCAGTTATTCTCCTGCCAATATTCCTCTATGCCAAAATCAAGGGCTTCCTGTTCTTGTTCAATACGATAGAGGTCAAAATGGAAGATTTTTCTTTCCTCTCCTTGGTATTCATTTACTAAGGAAAAAGTAGGACTGTTCACCCTTTCTGTAACACCTAAGTGCCTGCAGAGGGCTTTGATGAAAGTGGTTTTACCTACTCCCATAGCTCCCTGAAAAAGAATGACATTGTGAGAGAGAGGGAGTACTTTTTCGGAAAAAGTTTTAGCAAGAGCATCTAACTGCTGAAGAGTATATTGCATATCTGTAAATTCGGGTACAAAAATACAAAAAAATAATTATTAATTGACTTTATAATTTACTAACGTGGAACAAGAAGTTTTAGAATATAATACTGAACGTAATGAGCTTATTATTCCTGAATATGGAAGGCATATTCAGAAAATGGTGGAGAAAGCGATGAAGATAACCGATCGAACTCAACGGAATAATACTGCTAAGGGGATCATTGCTGTGATGGGAAATATGAATCCACACCTAAGAGATGTGCCAGATTTTCAACATAAGCTTTGGGATCAACTTTTTAAGATGTCCAATTTTCAGATAGATGTAGATTCTCCTTTTGAGAAACCTACGAGAGAGTCCACCACGCCTCATCCTGAAAAATTACCCCTTCCTCAGCATCGTCTCAAGTATCGATTCTATGGGAATAACATACTGAAGATGATACAAGTATGTAATAGTTGGGAAGAAGGAGAACTTAAGACTGCCTTAAAATTTTCTATAGCCAATCACATGAAGAAATGTTTCCTTACCTGGAATAAAGAAGGAGTGGAGGATCATGTGATTTTTGAGCATTTGTATGAACTTAGTGATGGGAAGATAGATTTGGCTACTTCGGAAGAGAACCTTAACAGTAAGCCAACTCATTATCAGAAAAAGAATAATAATCCCATGACAAAGAAAAATACAACCTATGGGAAGGGAAAAGGAAGAAAATAATTCAAAGGACTTATAATAGATATTATCATAGGTTGTTAAGAGGTTTCAATTACTATTTAGCCATGACAATATTGGAACTTGTATACATTAATATAAAAACACACTAACTACTATATTTATGGAAAGTTTTAAAATAGAAGGAGGGCATTCTCTGAGTGGGAGTATTACCCCACAAGGAGCAAAAAATGAAGCCCTACAAGTACTTTGCTTGGTATTGCTCACCGATGAGAAAGTGACTATTCACAATATTCCTGATATATTGGATGTGAATAAGCTTATAGGATTGCTGGAGAATTTAGGAGTAAAGATTCAGAAGTTGGCAAAAGGATCTTACTCTTTCCAAGCAGATGAGATTAACATGGATTATCTCTCCACTGCTGAGTTTGCCCAACAAAGCCAAAGCTTACGAGGCTCAATACTTATCTTAGGTCCCCTTTTAGCACGTTTTGGTTATGGAGGTATTCCCAAGCCAGGAGGAGATAAAATAGGACGTCGAAGATTGGATACTCACTTTGATGGTTTTGTAAAATTAGGAGCTACCTTCACTTATTCACAGGAGAAGCACTATTATACGGTAAATGCTCCAGAGGGACTTAGGGGAAACTATATTCTGCTGGATGAAGCTTCTGTAACAGGAACAGCCAATATAGTCATGGCAGCTTCTTTGGCAGAAGGTACCACTACACTATATAATGCGGCTTGTGAGCCATACCTACAACAAGTGTGCCGTATGCTTAATCGGATGGGTGCAGAAATAGAAGGGATAGGCTCCAACCTACTTACTATTAAAGGAGTAAAAAAGTTGAGAGGTTGTACTCACCGAATTTTGCCTGATATGATAGAGATAGGAAGTTGGATAGGGATGGCAGCTATGACACAGAGTGAACTTACAATCAAAGAAGTGGGTTGGGAACACTTGGGATTGATTCCTTCTGTATTTGAACGATTGGGGATATCTCTTGAAAGAAGAGAAGATGATATCTATATTCCTGCACATACGGATGGGTATGAGATACAAAGTTTTATAGATGGTTCAATCCTAACGGTATATGATGCTCCTTGGCCAGGATTTACTCCTGACTTGCTCAGTATTATTTTAGTTACCGCTATTCAGGCAAGAGGAGAGGTACTTATACATCAGAAAATGTTTGAAAGTAGGTTGTTCTTTGTGGACAAACTAATAGATATGGGAGCAAAGATTATTCTGTGTGATCCTCATAGAGCAGTGGTGATAGGAAATGATTTCAGATCACGATTGCGAGCTACAACGATGACCTCTCCTGATATTCGAGCAGGAATAGCGTTGCTTATTGCGGCTCTTTCAGCTAAGGGGACTTCCACCATTCATAATATTGAACAGATAGATCGTGGTTATGAATGTATAGAAGAACGTCTACAAGCAATAGGAGCAAGGATAATTCGAGCATAACTTTTTAGAAATGAATAGGTTATCATATCAATTATTTTTGTATAAAATTAAATAAGAAAATCCTTGCAGACTTAAAAAAAAGTTGTACCTTTGCACTCGTAATAATGATTGGCCTCGTGGCGCAACTGAATAGCGCATCTGATTACGGCTCAGAAGGTTACAGGTTTGAATCCTGTCGAGGTCACTAAAGAAAAGAGGCTGTCCGAAAAGGGTAGCCTTTTCTTATTAAAAAAAATTGTAAACATTTGGTAGTTTCAATAATATTTCGTTACTTTGCATCTCAAAGTACTTTCTTATGGAGAAGCATAAATACTTAGATGATCTAAAGGAAATACGGCAGATGATGCGTAGATCATCTCTATTTCTATCTCTTAGTGGACTCTCAGGAGTTCTGGCAGGGGTGTATGCACTCATTGGTGCAGGTTTAGCTTTTGATATCTTGGAAGATCACTATCAGCATCAAGCCTATGTAACTATTGAGAGTTATACCTTCAAGCTTCTTATGGGGATTGCTTTAGCAGTTCTTTTAGCTTCCATAGTTACTGCTTATTTGTTTTCAGCTTATAAGGCGAAGTGTAATGGTGATAAACTTATCAATATTACCTCCAAGCGTGCCTTATATAACTTTGCTCTTCCCTTGCTTACCGGAGGGATACTCTGTGTCCTACTCATTAAGAATGGTCACTATGGGTTACTTTCTCCTATGACGCTTATTTTCTACGGATTGGCGTGTGTGAATGTGAGTAAATACACCTTTGGTGATGTACATTACCTTGGTATTACCGAAATTGCATTGGGCTTGTTAGCTGTACAATTTTCAGGCTATGGATTGCTATTTTGGGTCTTGGGATTCGGAGTATGTCATATCCTTTATGGAGGTATTATGCACTTCAAATACGAACGTAATAGAAAGAAATAAAGTAATGACAGAAGTTTTAAAGCGCTATATTGATGCTTCTAATGCTTTTCGTAAAGCAGCGGACTATCATGAAGGAGCGATAGCTCTTTATGACTTATTGTACGACTTGCAAGCCAAAGAAGAACGCACCAAAGAAGAGGAGCATATCCTTACTGATACTTACACTTTATTAGGATACCATCTATCGGCTTATGAGACTTTCTCTCGCATTGCTGACCCAACCAATTATAAAGAGAAAAGCAAACTATTAGTTTTGGAAGATAAAGCCAAAACGCATAAAAATATTTTTTGTATCAAGGATATTCGAAAATTGAGAGTCAAACGAGAGCAAAAACCTTTTGAGAAAGAGGATTTTTCTCTAAAAGAAGAAACAACTTTCGGACATCAGTATAAGATGCAGCGTGAAAAAATACTCGTTTTTAATAAAGAGTTAGAAGGTAACAGATTTGAGTTATTTATCTATGCCAAAATTACCTTTGAAGAATGTTTTCCGAAAATAAAAGAATACTTAGAATGGTTCGCTACCGCTAAAGAAGTTATTATCAATAGCTTTAACAATGAATTTGAAGACTGTGATATTTTTCCTAAAGCCGACGATAATTGGTATGACACCCTAGAAGTATATCGTATGAGAGTAGAAGTAGGGGAAAAAGGTATCTTTACCAATGTAGAAGCAGCAGATATTTACACTGACCACTTGCTAATAATAGAATTTGAAGAGAAAGAAATCACTCATATGGGGTTAGACGGATAATACAATATATCATGAAGACAAAATTTTTTATCATAACACTATTATTCCTTATGGGAATAACCATGTTAAAAGCTCAAAATAAAGATAATGATACGCAAAAGGCTATCGTTACTTTAAAAGAGTTTTACAAAGTAATATATGATGAGGTCTTAGATGACAAAGAGCCTCTTTTTAAAAAATATCTCTCTAAAGAATTGTACCACAAAGTATTCCCTCCCTCCCCACCAGGTGAAGACAATTCACCAGGGTATGATCCTTTTATACAAGGACAGGACTATGAGGCAAAAACACTCAACAATAGCTTAAAAATCACTCACATAGAAGGCAATATCTATAAAGTGTGCTTCGTTCTATTTAGCGAAGATAAAAAGAAGACTTGTGTAGATCTTCAATTAAAGAAAAACGGTCAAGGAAAATACATGATTACCAATATCTTAAGTGATAAAAATTTCTATATCAAACCAAAAAGGAATTAGTTAAGACCCCATAAATTGAAGTCTCTTTTAGCACATATCAATAAGGCTTTTGATCATCGTATTCGCTTGGCAATCATGTCAGTACTGATGGTCAATGAGAGTGCTGATTTTAACACTCTCAAGGAGTTGCTTGGAGTTACCGATGGTAACTTGGCAAGTCATACCCGTGCTCTTGAGAATGAGGAATATATTGTTGTAGAAAAAATGTTCGTAGGTAGGAAAACGAATACTCGATATAAAGCTACCCAAAAAGGAAGAGAAGCTTTTCAAGCTCATCTGGATGCTCTTGAAAAAATTATTAGGAATCAAACCGAAGACAAAAAAGAAAAATAAAAGACTTCTTTTTGTATAAATACTTTGAAACGCAAAGCACTTTTTGAAATAAATAGTAAGAAACTAATGACAAATCTTACTAAAAAACCTAAACAACTAAAACCCTATAACTCTGTAATTCTTAAATTTTTATAATAATGACAACACAGAAATCAACCTTTGCAACGCTGTTGCAATCCAATACCTTTCGGATGTTGCTGATAGGTGTACTGACATTACTTTTGCTTATTCCTTTGTTCTTTGTCAAGGAATTAGTTTCCGAACGGAAATACCGACAACGTGAAGTGATCCGAGAAATAGATAGCAAATGGGGAGGCTTTGTTTTTTTCTATGGTCCTGTGCTGAAGGTACCCTATAAGGAATACCATTCTGCAAAAAGAACATCTTTCAGTAGGAAGTATGCTTATTTCTTTCCTGAGGTACTTAAGAACACCTCTGAGGTAAAAACAGAGGTGAAAAAGCGTAATAATTATGAGTCAGTGGTATTTACCTCTACGATGGCTTTTACAGGTAAGTATGTAACTCCTGATTTTTCTCCTAAGGGAATCTTGGAGGATGATATAGAGTGGGAAAAAGCTACCATTATCATTCGTACCACCAATCTTTCTAGCATTAAGAATGGGGTTTTTATACATCTTGCGGGAAAGGATTATCCTTTTGAGCCTGTATATGAACAGAAGGTAGAGCAGGATTATATTTATGATGAAAAAGATGGCTATCAAGCCAATGAGATGGCTTCCTTGGAAACGGGTTTTATTAATCTGAAAGAAGTCCTCTCTGATTCCTCTTTCAGTCTTACTATTGAATATGATGGGAGTAAGAGAATAGCGATTGTTCCTATAGGGAAGACGACCGAAAGTACTATTTCCTCTAATTGGGCAAATCCGAGTTTTACGGGAGATTTTCTTCCTTATGATAAGCAGATTACGCCTGAGGGCTTTACCGCTTCATGGCGAGTATTGCATCTGAATCGTCCCTTTTCGCAACAATCCTTTGAAGGTTTACCTAATATAGGGGATTATACCTTTGATGTGAACTTTATCATTCCTGTAGATGAGTATCAACAGAATGAGCGAGCAGTAAAGTATGGCTTCTTAGTGATAGGACTTACCTTCTTGATATTCTTTTTGATACAGAGTATTAGTAAAATAAAAATTCATATCTTTCAATATACTATGATAGGTTTGGCGCTAGTGCTTTTCTATACTTTGCTTATCTCCATTACAGAGCACAGCAGTTTTAGTTTGGCTTATTTTATTTCTTCAGTGATGACGGTAGGGCTTATTAGCTTGTATTCGGTGGCTATTCTAAAGAATAAGAAATTCCCCACTTTTATCTGTATTTCTTTAGCTGCCTTATATGGGTTTATTTATGTGATTATTCAGATGGAAAATTATGCTTTATTGGTAGGGAGTATAGGGCTCTTTGTTATTTTGGCAACCGTGATGTATGCTTCCAGAAAAATAGACTGGAACCAACAGAATGATTAATGAGCAATGGTTAATGACTAAATTTTAGCAAACTCTATAATACATTGGCACTAAAAACTCCTTCACTCTATTGAGCGAGGGAGTATTAGTTATTATAAAGATTCAATGAGTTATAGAAGAATTAGTCATCCGAATTACAGTTAATCACACTTAGCGTACGAATAAATATCAGAATACCTTAACCTTAATTTTTTCATTTTCAAGGATGAATAGCAATCCGACTTTATCTTACTAATGTTAATTTTTTTATAAACTATTTTTATTTGATTATAATAAACGACTTTTGTTTTTTGAATTTAAGAAAGAAAAGAAAAAAATAATCATTAATCATTGGGCATTAATCATTATTTTGTATTTTTGCACCACTGTTTTTAGAAAAATATATGCAAAAGCCCTTAATACTTATCACCAATGACGATGGTATCACCGCTCCTGGTATCCGTACACTTATACAGGTGATGAATGATTTAGGAGGAGAGGTAGTGGTGGTGGCTCCTGATGCTCCACAGAGTGGTATGGGACATGCTATTACTACCACTTCTTCCTTGTTTTGTGAGCGTGTACATACAGATAGTGGTGCACAAGTGGAATATCGTTGCAGTGGAACTCCTGTGGATTGTGTGAAAATTGCCAAGCATGAGATACTTAACCGTAAGCCTGACCTGTGTGTAAGTGGTATTAATCACGGTGCCAATTCTTCTATTAATGTCATTTATTCAGGTACTATGAGTGCCGCTGTGGAAGCAGGGATTGATGGGATTCCTGCTATAGGTTTTTCTTTGTTGGATGTAAATTGGGATGCAGATTTTTCCCAATGTACGAGTTTTGTAAAGGATATTGCCCTGAATGTACTTAGCAAGCGACTTCCACAAGGGGTAGTCCTGAATGTTAATATTCCCAAACTTCTTAAGAAGGATATTAAAGGAATAAGGGTATGTAGGCAGGCACGAGCTCACTGGGAAGAAGAATTTGACCATCGTACCAATCCGTATGGACGTGATTATTATTGGCTTACAGGTAAGTTCATTAATGAAGATGAAGGTACTGATACCGATATTTGGGCACTAAATCACGGTTATATATCTGTAGTTCCTGTACATGCTGATCTTACTCATTATCCTACTGTAGAACACCTTAATTCATGGAATTTCAATGAGAAAATATAAATACAAAGAGACCGGTATCGGTTTTTTAGTGGGGCTTATAGCCAATGTTTTAGGTATATTTCTTTGGTGGTTGATTTTTTCTCCTGTTGATATAGAAACTACTTTTACTTTTGCCTTAGAAGAAAAAACTCTGGGAGCTATTATTGGTTTAGGGGCTATTCTGAACCTTGTGGCTTTTTTTGCTTTTATTCGCTTAGGGCATGACTTAAGAGCAAAGGGGGTTCTTTTGGCTACCTTCTTAAGTGCCTTTGTGATTCTCTTTCTGAAGTTCTGGTAAGAAGAGATTGTTAGGTTGTTATCTGTATAAAATAGAGAATTTTAGAGAGGTTTCTTGCTACTACTTCCTGGATAAGAAACTATAGGGAAGTGACTATAATAATTAAGTAAATCATGCAGGTATTCAGTAAGATGAATTGAAGGAGCTATCCTTGATACAAGGAAACCCTAATCAAAGGCTCTATAGATGTCTTAAAGAGGAAAAAATAAGGAATCCATATTAAATAGATTAAATAGATTCCTTATTTTTTCTTTTACTTAGAATTAAAGATTTCCAATAAATCTGTCCTTGGGGTATTTCACTTTATAGCTTAGGCGAAAAGTTTTTGTCTCATTTGGCTTAAGAGATACCTCCCAAGTGAGGATATGTGTTTTCTCATCAACAGAAGCTTTGGAACTTTCTAAGAGTTCTACTTCTATTGATTTATCAGTGGAAATAGGATATTGGTCTTTGAGAACAAGTTCTGCTTTCTCTTTCTTATTATTGCGTAATATAATATCATAAGTGAATATCTGCTCTCTATTACCTGAGATAAATTTTGTTTGAGACTTATCCGTGATTTTCTCACGTTTTACACTAATTTTCCTATCGTTCCCCATGGTTACATTGAGTGTCTGATAAGTTTGGTTAGGGTCTATATAGGTTTTCCCTACATATAAGCCTTCAAATACGATGTTTGCTTCTCCTACTAAGAGATTATACTTGGAATAATCCTCTATGGCAGCTACTAAATACACTTCCTTATCCACGCGAGGAGCAGTATAGTACTTATAGTTTGCCTTTAAGTCAAATTCCTGTAAGGAGACACTATGCGCCTTGCCATTGGAAGGAATATCATAGGGCGTATCTATATCAAAGGATACATTCAGTTGATTTTCAGCAATCTCTACATATTCAGAAACGGAGGATTCTGCCAAATCCATTTTTTCCACATCGGCTCTTTCCAAGCTTGTTACTTCAGCAACGTCTGATCTCACTTTTGCTAAAGGAGCTCTATTACTTGCCATGTTATCATCCTTATTAGCTCTTCCAAAGTATAAGTACCATGATTGGAGAATAGGGAATTGGTTACTCTTGTTTGGGTTTCCACTGGAGAGGGTGAGTTTCACTCCTTTCCAGTCTATTCCTGTTCTCTGAGATATTTGTCCTTTGTAAAGGAGATGAATAGGAGCTGAGAGTTTTTCAGCACGGAGTTCATAGAACGGATGCCAAGTGGCACGGTTGGAGATATAGCTTACTTGGAAATCTGCTTTTTGAGCTACAGGGGACATTAACTGAAGGATAATTTTTCCATTAGAAAGTTTCTCTTGCTTGGAGGTATTAATATCCAGCTTAGCATTGAGCTTAGTAATTGCCTTGGTAAGTTGCTCTTCTTTTTCCTTGATAACATCTATACTATTGAGTAATTCTATACGTTTGGTGGTATAATAGTCAGTTACTTTAGGAATATCAGCAATAGAGGTACCGTCTTGTTTTCCTTTGAGTGCATCATTATCATCCAAGAGTCGGATGGTTTTTTCCTCTGTATAACGTTGGTTATTCAGCTTTTTAAGTTGTTTTTCCAATAGAGCAAGGCTATCCTGTACACGCTTTAGAGCAGGAGTGTTTTTTTCATGCTCATATTCATCCAGATAGCGGGAAGTGAATTGTGCTGAGAGTACTGTTACATTGGAGGGAGCCATCACGCGTATAGTTTCTTCCGAGAGAGAATTGGCAACGTTTTTAATTACCAATTCACTAGTTCCCTTAGGAATATTTGCCGAAGCCGTATGGGTGAGGTCTACTCCTGTAAAATATACAGTAGCTTGTTTTATTTTAGCTTGGGTAAAAATAGGCTTCTCCTGTGCCATAATAGGCAAGGAGAGGACTATAAAAGCTGAAAAAAATAGAAATTTCATAATCGTTAATGTTAGTCAAAGGGTATGGGATTATGATTTTCTTGCTCCTATTGTTTGTCATTCTTTTTGAAGGATAGGAGTTTTTCTCCTTGTTGAGAGAACAAATGAAGTTCTCCTTCCTCTACTTTATAGGTAGCTACTTCCTTTAAAGCTTGATTAAAGGCATCAGCAACTTCTATGTGTTCACAATACATGAGTGTTCCCGCTACTCCTCCCAATAGAAAATCCTTATCAGTAATTTTCTGGATAGCTCCCATATAACCATTACAAGAGTCATTGCCAGATATTTTATGATCTTCTATATCAATATCAAGGGTTGGAGGGGTTACCTTATCAGAAATTGCATTTCCCTTGATCTGGGTAGCTTCCCAATGTCCATTTAAAACTTCTTCAGAAGTTTTAGAGAGTTGATTGCCACAGGATTGCATAAGAGTCATTCCTAGCATAAGTACAAATAATTTAAATTTCATTATATTTTGGTTTAAGATTTCCATTTTTTCTTTTCTATGGTTTGTAAAAGTTCTTGATAAGCATCAGCTATGTGGAATTGGTCGCCAATAGCATCAAAGATAGCATCCTGAGTAAGTACCCATTGGGGGACATCTTCAGGAATTTTTCCTGCATTGCTATCAAAATAATCATTTCGCCATAGTTCACTATCATAATAAGAGACTAAGGAGTCAAAGTCTGACTGAAGCGCTTTCCATTCCTCTAGGAGTGCTTCTGCTTTAGAGAGTGTCTGCTCCACTTGGCTAAGGATTTCACCCATACGACAGATATTTTCATATCGTTCTTCGGGGTGTTGTTTGTAATAAGTAGCTAAATCCACTTCTTTTAATTATTAATTGTTTTTTAATATAGTTCGTTAGTTGTTGATCACTCCTGATTACTTCCTATCTAAATCAGTGATGAGCAACGGGTTGTCTTTTCTGAGGTGTCCCATAAGCTCTTCTACTTTTCCTATGGAAAAATCCTTCTTAAGCATTTGGAATTCCTGTGAGGTAATACCTACCGCTTGTAGGAATTGTACAGTACCATGAGGAGTTTCTATTTCCCCTAATTCAGGGTCAAGGACAAAAGCTACTGCTATGAGCTCTGTATTATAGTCTAAGCGTATAGGACTATTGGCAGGGAATACATGATAAGGCTCAAAGTAATTTCCAGAAGTAAAGACATACTTGGCTATATTTTGTAAGAAATTTATTGCCCAAGTTACATTCTTATCGCCTGTTTTCTTTAGGCGGAAGGTAAGTTCAAAGCCAAAGCCACTATAGTCGCCTCCTGCAGATTTCTCATCATAATACAAATTGGAAAATCCATAAGTAACAAAATGGAAATGAGGTTCTTGCTTATCACTCTGATAGACACTTATCCCGTCCAAGTAAGAATCACCTCCCAGCGATGCAGGAAAGTCGGGGGCGTAGTGTGTGGGTTCCTGATTGGGGTAAAGGGCATCCACAACCTCATCAATGACATCCCAACCTACGGCATCTTCTTCTGAAAATATTTTTTTATAAGTATCTAAATCCACGTTTTTTATGGTTAATTATCAATAGTTAATCAATATTTAAGTCTTTTGTCATGAGTCATTATTATTCATATCTAAGGGCTGTAATTGGCTCTAAATCGGCAGCCTTACGAGCAGGATACCACCCGAAGAATATTCCTGTAATAGTACATACCAAGAACGAAATCACAATAGAATAAAAAGTAATACTTACAGGCCAGCCTATAAAAGTATTCACTATATAAGTAGCTAGTAATCCTATGAATACCCCTACGACCCCTCCTGTAATACTAATCAGTACAGACTCTATCAAAAACTGCGCCAAAATATCTTTTCCTTTGGCTCCTATTGCCATGCGCAAGCCTATTTCCTTGGTACGTTCCTTTACGGATACATACATAATATTCATAATGCCTATTCCTCCCACAATTAGGGAGATACTTGCGATAGCTACCAATAGCACTGTAAGCATTTCAGAGGTAGAGGAAAAGGTAGAAATTAACTCTTGTTGAGAGAATACGTTGAAATCATTTTCTTGGTCAGCGGCAATATTATGGGTACGTTCAAGGATTGTCTTGACTTCATTGACTGCATTTTCGGATTCAGATTCATTAATTACAGAAGCCACAATGGATTGCAAGTAAGTTTGTGCCAATACTCGCTTTTGTACTGTAGTATAAGGTGCTATAATAATATCATCTTGATCTTGTCCGAAGTTACTTTCTCCCTTAGGCGTTAAAATACCAATGATTTTGAAGGGGATATTCTTAAAACGAATGGTCTGACCGATGGGGGAATCTCCGTCGGGAAAGAGGTTTTTCTGGATAGTTTTTCCTATTATGGCTACTTTGGAAAGGTTATCTATTTCATCTTGACCAAACATAGCTCCTTCCGCCACACTCCATTCACGTATGGATAAGTATTCTGGATTCACTCCATAGATGGAGGTAGGCCAGTTATTGGCACCAGCAATAGATTGTCCGTTTCCGCTAACAACAGGGGTTATATACTTGAGGAGTTTTGCCTCATTCTTTAGAGCTAAGTAATCCGTCATTTTCAAGGATTGCATCTCACTCATGCTCATGCGCACTCCTCCAAACCTACCTGCTCCAGGTCGGATATTTAGCATATTAGTCCCCATTTTGGAGATGCTTTCTTTGATGCTTTTTTTTGAGCCTTCTCCTATGGCAAGCATTGTAATTACAGAGCCTACTCCAATGATAATACCTAACATAGTAAGTAAGGTGCGGGTTTTGTTCAGTAGAATAGCCCGCCATGCAATACGGAATAAGTTATTGAGATTCATGTCCTACTTGAGTAAAAAGATAAAAAATCAGTATATTTAGTTGTGAGTAAAAAAATTATTTTATTCTTAACTATTTAGAAATTCCTTAAGGACTTCTATGGTATAATCAATCTCTTCTATAGTATTAAAGATAGAAAAGGAAAAGCGGATATGAGCATGATTCCATTCTTTTTCAGGGAGTATTGCCCTGAGTACATGAGAACCCTGTGGACTACCACTTTGGCAAGCACTGCCCCTACTACAGGCAATGCCTCGCATATCCAAAAAAATGAGTAATACATCTGCCTTCTTTTCATCCACTGGGAGAGTAAGATTAACGATTGTATAGGCACTTTCTTGAAGGTTATCACTCTGCCCATTGAACCGGATTGAAGGTATTTCCTGGCGGATTTTTTCTATAAAATACTTTTTAAGTCCTTCTATATAAGTACGTTCCTTGTCCAAATGTTGGTAAGCAAGCAAAAAAGCCTCTTCCATGCCTACGATGTTATGAATGCACTCTGTCCCTGCTCGCTTACCTCGCTCTTGTTCTCCACCAAAGAGGAAAGACTTGATAGGCAGTCCCTTACGTATGAAAGCAAATCCTATTCCCTTGGGTCCATAAAACTTATGAGCAGAGGCTGAAATGAAATCAATAGGGAGAGAGGATAAATCAATAGGGTAATGTCCAACTGCCTGTACTGCATCACAATGGAAATAAGCCTTATATTTCTGGCATATTTCACATACTTTTGTCACTGGAAGTATATTTCCTATTTCATTATTCACCAGCATAAGGGATACCAAGACCTTCTCATCGGGGAGAAATTCAGAGAGGAGCCTATTTAGGTGTTCTATATCAGGTGTTCCTTTGCTATTGAGCCTTACTAAAGAAACACGAATACCGTATTCGTCTTCAATAGATTGGACAGTATTCAGTACAGCATGGTGCTCCGTCGGGGAGGTGATAATCTGGGTAATTCCCAGATCACGTACCGCTCCTTTGAGGATCATATTAATGGCTTCTGTCCCACAGGAAGTGAAAATAATTTCAGGGGCAGTAACTCCTAATTCCTTAGCGATATTCTTACGAGCCTTCTCTATAAGAGCCTTTGAAGAACGTCCAAAGTTATGGGTAGAAGAAGGATTTCCAAAAAAAGAAAGAGCGTCACACATTGCTTGCTTTACTTCAGCACGCATAGGAGTGGTAGCAGCATTATCAAAATAGACTTTTTTGTCTAAGTTCATTCTATGAAAATTTTATGCGCAAATGTACGAATTAATTTTCAAAAATAATCATGATTCATAGAGGAAATAATCATTATTATTTGTATTTTTGCCCCATATTTTTTTGGTATGAAATCATATTTATTATTCTTAGGGCTGTGTATATCCTTACTCATGGCATGTAATGATGGTAACTATACGGTAGAGCGTATTACTTTTCAAGGAACAGAACTTTATTCCTGTACAGGGGATACTACCACGACTTTTGTATATAAAACTCAAGGAAAAGAAGCTCTCATCTTGAAATTTCCTAATGGAACACTTTCCAATAAAGTAGATTCTATTTCAGGTAACATAGGAAATGGTTATACCTTATTATATCGTACTTTTGATAATGCTCCTAATAATACTTATTTCTGTACATCTCCTCCATCGGTATCTCCTAAGGTGCTCTCTGAGGTACAGGCACAAGGAGGTACAGTGAGTATAGCCACTCGAAAGATTGTTGATACTGTAGCAGGAACGGTTAAGTATAAGCACTTAATACGTATTAAAGACTTGCTTATCACCAATGAGAATGGCGAGCGCCTCATAGAGCAGAACTTTAACTTAGGTTCTTATCAGACCTCTCGCTAAGATTCTTATGCTCTGTCAGTGTCTTTTCTTGTCATTACAGGGCAGCCTCCATACCTTGTACTATCTTGTGTTCTTCTAAGTTCATTTGGGCTATGAAGGCACTCTCCTTGCATGTTTTTTATGTTAAATTCATTTTGTCTGCTGTGGTGGTAAGTCCTTTTTATTTTTGGAGCATTCGTATTCCTTTTAGGAATAACTTAAAAAGAGAGATTATAGAAATAGAATCTTCCTTAAAAATAGCAGACAAAAAAATATAGAAACTTCTTTTGTTTATTAAGTTTTGTTTATCTTTGCAGTCTCACACTAATAATATTTACTAATGTCAAGTCGCCTTTTATTTTTTTTGTGTATCTTAAACTTTTCTTCTTTATTGGGACAAGGAAAATATACACTGAGTGGCACTATTACCGATGCCAGTAGCGGGGAGAAGCTATTGGGTGTAAATCTTATCATAAAGGGCACCCAAATGGGAACAACCACGAATGCTTATGGATTTTATTCGCTTACGCTTCCAAAGGGTAATTATACGCTTTCTATAGAATACTTAGGCTTTAGGACTATAGAGGAGACCATTTCCTTAAAAGCCAACCAACGCCGAAACTATAAGCTTTCACAGGAGGATATCTCATTGGAAGGAATAGAGATTTCTGCACCGACCACCGCTAAAACAGAAATTCGCTCTCCTCAGATGAGTGTAGCAAGCATTCCTATACAAACTATTAAGAGGCTTCCTGTACTGGTAGGGGAGGTAGATATTATCAAATCCCTTCAACAACTTCCTGGGATAAGTAATGCGGGAGAAGCCTCTTCAGGATTCAATGTACGAGGAGGTGCTGCAGACCAGAACCTTGTTATGCTGGATCAGGCGACCATTTTTAATGCTTCGCATCTCTTTGGCTTTTTAAGTATTTATAATGCAGATGCGATTCGTGATATGAAGCTCTACAAAGGAGGAATACCTGCCCGTTATGGTGGTCGCATCTCGTCCGTGTTGGATGTATATCAGAAAGATGGTAATAATACCCAATTCCATACTACAGGAGGAATAGGAGTACTCTCCTCTCGCTTACTTGCCGAAGGACCTATTGTAAAAGAACGAGCCTCTTTCCTTGTAGGAGGGCGAGCTTCCTATGCACATCTATTCTTGAAACTTACCGATAATAATAATTCTGCTTATTTCTATGACCTTAATACTAAACTCAATTATAAGATTGATGAACAGAATAGCCTATACCTTTCTGGATATTTTGGGAGGGATGTTTTTGATTTGGATCAGGTAATCAAGAATAATTATGGGAATGCGTTGGTGAATCTTAGGTGGAATCATCTTTTCTCTGACCAACTCTTTTCTAATCTTTCCTTGATATATAGTGATTACTATTATGGGCTCAATGTGGATATTTCAGGATTCCAATGGGACTCATGGATAAGGAACTTTAACCTTTTGTATGACTTTAAGCATTATCTATCGGATAGAATGAAGTTTAGTTATGGTGTTCAAGGGACTTATTATGACTTCAATCCAGGAAAGATTACTCCTATAGGGGATTCTACCATTCGCTATAATGCGCTTGCTCATAAGTATGCCTTAGAAATGGGTATTTATGGAGATGTGGAACACAAACTCAGTCATAATATGACCTTCTCCTATGGACTTAGGTGGAGTTCTTTTTATCATTTAGGGAAACGTACGGTGGATAAGTACATTAATGATGAAGCTGTTATCTTCAATGCGCAACAACGTATATATGAACGAGCGACTCCTATAGGAAAAAGAACTTATAAGAGGGGTGAGATTATAGATGTATTTACCCACCTTGAACCCCGCATAAGTATGGCTTATGCCTTTGATGACAATCGTTCTATAAAAGCCAGTTATGCACGTATGGCACAGTATATACACCTGATATCCAACACTTCTTCACCTACCCCTTTGGATGTATGGGCGCCAAGTGATTCTTTCCTAAAACCTCAGTATTCTGACCAATTTGCCTTAGGTTATGCCACCAACTTCAAGAAGGGAGTCTATAGCTTAGAGACAGAAGTCTTTTACAAGACGGTCAAAAACCGGTTGGATTATATAGATGGAGCGAATCTTATCGCTAATGAATCCATTGAACGAGAGGTACTTGCAGGTCATACTCGTGCTTATGGTTGGGAATTACTCTTAAGGAAGAATACAGGTAAGCTTACCGGTTGGCTCTCCTATACTTATTCAAGATCTGAACAACAGACCCCAGGAAGGAAGGCACAGGAAACAGGAATCAATAATGGTCAATGGTATGCTACCGCTTATGATAAGCCTCATAACTTATCCTTAACAGGGACTTATACCTTCAATAAGAAATGGAATGCCAGCGCTGTATTCACCTTACAATCGGGTATTCCTGGAAATTTTCCTGTAGGGAAATACAAATATTTTGGTGTCTATATCTCTAACTATAGTACGCGTAATGCTTATCGTTTGCCTGCATATCATCGGTTAGATGTATCCCTTTCTTATACGCCTCACCCTGAAAGGAAATGGAAATCAGAATGGGTATTTGGGGTGTATAACCTCTATAATCGCTATAATGCAGCCTCTATCTATTTCACAAATAACAGGGATACACACCAGAGCGAAGCCGTTAAGCTCTCCCTCTTTGGTATTGTTCCAAGTATCACATATAATTTTACTTTTTGATATGAAAAAACTTATTTTTACCTCTAAAATATTGCCTTTTCTTTTTATTTTTTCTTCCTGTGAGAAAGTAATAGAATTGGACTTGGATACTCAAGAAAAGGAGTTGGTTGTGGATGCCAATATTGATTGGGAAAAAGGAACTGAGGGTAAGATACAAACAATTAATCTCTCCTACACCTCACCTTATTATAGTAATCAAACTCCAGAAGGAGCAACAGGGGCGAGAGTTTCTGTCTCAGATGACCAAGGAAATACCTTTTCCTTTCCGGAAAGGGAGCAAGGAGTCTATCAGAATCGTAATTTTTCTCCTGTATTGGGAAGGAAGTATACCCTTTCCATCCTTTATGAAGGGAAACAATATGAATCCTCTGATATAATAAGAGAAGTCCCACAGCTCTCCAATAGTAATATAACGCAAACGAATGATGGAGGTTTTACCCATGATGAGATTATATTACACTTGCGCTTTGATGCCAATCCATTGGAAGAAAATAACTTTGTATTGCGTATAAAAGCCTCCTCCGATGGGGTAATTCGCTTATATGGCTTTGATGGGCGCTATTTTGCAGATGGGCACTTTTTTACCCAAATTGTCAGTAGAATCTCCAAAGGAGATGAAAAATTCAAGAAAGGGGACACGGTGGAAATTACCCTTTTTAGGGTTTCTAAAAGGTATAAGGATTTTATCCGCGTTCTTTCCAATAACTCAGCGGATAATGCGGGGCTCTTTACTATTCCTAATCGGGTAAGAGGGAATGTTGTAAATACAACAGATCCTAATAAGAATCCTTTGGGAGCTTTTCGAGTGGCTCAATACTCAAAGATCGTCTACACAATTCAATAATGAATGATAGGGAAATAAGCCTTGATAATTGATATTTATTTTGTACATTTGCATCGTTTTTAAAAAAGGAACATTATGAAAGATTTATTTGAACACATAAGGACTAACAAAGGAAACATCGGGAGATGGGCATCACATGCCGAAGGGTACTATGTATTCCCAAAATTAGAAGGGGAGTTAGGGCCTCACATGAAGTTTCAGGGGAAAGAAATCCTGAACTGGAGCCTTAATGACTACTTAGGACTGGCGAACCATCCTGAGGTGCGCAAGGTAGATGCTCAGACTGCAGCTGACTATGGAGCTGCTTATCCTATGGGAGCTCGTATGATGAGTGGTCATACTACCCTGCATGAGGAGTTAGAGGGCCGCTTGGCAAAATTTGTTCAAAAGGAAGCTTCTTATTTGCTTAATTTTGGTTACCAAGGAATGGTTTCTATCATTGATGCTTTGGTTACTAAGAATGATATTATTGTATATGATGTGGATTCACATGCCTGCATTATAGATGGGGTACGCTTGCATTTTGGAAAAAGATTTACTTATCAACATAATGATATAGAGAGCTTTGAGAAGAATATTATACGTGCTAAGCGCCTAGCTGAAACTACAGGAGGTGGGATTTTGGTTATCACTGAGGGCGTATTTGGAATGCGTGGTCAGCAAGGGAAACTGAAGGAAATCCTTTCTTATAAGGAGAAATATGGTTTTCGCCTCTTAGTGGATGATGCTCATGGGTTTGGTACACTTGGGAAGACAGGGGCAGGAACAGGAGAAGAACAGGGGGTACAGGATCAGATAGACCTATATTTCTCTACTTTTGCTAAATCCATGGCAGGTATTGGTGCTTTTGTAGCAGGCGATAAGGAAATTATAGAGTACCTTAAGTATAACTTACGTTCTCAAATGTTTGCTAAGTCTCTTCCTATGATTTATGTAAAAGGAGGACTTAAGCGCTTGGAAATGTTACAAACTATGCCTGAACTTAAGCAAAAGCTTTGGGATAATGTGCATGCTTTGCAGAATGGACTCAGATCAAGAGGTTTTAATATAGGAGATACCAATACTTGTGTAACTCCTGTATTCTTGGAAGGAAGTATTCCAGAGGCTATGGCAATGGTGAATGATTTACGTGAAAATTATGGCATTTTCCTTTCTATTGTGGTATATCCAGTAATTCCTAAAGGAATGATCCTCTTACGTATTATCCCTACAGCTTCTCATACTATGGAAGATATAGAGCGTACTTTGGAGGCTTTTTCTGCTATACGCAGCAAGCTTGAAGGTGGAATATATCGTGCACAGAATGCAGCCTTAGAAGCGGAAATGGGTGATGAAAAATAAGTTTGATTATGAAAGTATATATTATACATGGATTGAACTCAGCCCCTAATAAGCATTGGTTTGGCTGGCTTACAGAGGTATTGGCTAAGAAGAATGTTCCCTGTAAGTGCTTGGCAATGCCTTGTGCTACAAACCCTGATGCACAGCAATGGCTTGAGTTTCTAAAGAAAGAAATCCAAATGGATGAGCAAACAATCCTTATAGGACACAGTTTGGGCTGTGTAGCTACACTTACATTCTTAGCCAATACAGGAGCGCATGCTTATGCCACTATCCTTGTTTCTGGATTTGATAAACCTATGCAGCGATTACCTCAACTGAACCCTTTTATTGATTTGTATCGAGCACAACCTTCTATAGTTCCCTTGAAGAATTCTTATGTGTTTGCTGCCTTGGATGACAAGAATGTTCCTTATGAGCATATAGATACCCTTGCCCGCCACTTGGAGAGTGTACTGATACGCTTTCCTCATGGAGGTCATTTTAAGGAAGAAGATGGATTTGTTACTTTTCCTCCTCTGCTTGAGAAGATAGAGAATATACTTAATATATAGGGGAAGCAGGCTTTGTCAATATTTCTTTTTGACAAAGTCTGTATTTTTCATCACAAGAGATATGTTCTATTTCTAGGAGTTTCTGTTTGCGCCATAGTCCACAGGAATAACCTGTAAGAGTTCCATTGCTTCCCACTACCCTGTGACAAGGAATCAAAATGACAATTTTATTATGACCATTGGCACCTGCTACTGCTCTGACGGCTTTAGGCTGCCCCATTCTTTGAGCTTGCTCTTGATAAGAAATGTAATTGCCATAAGGGATTTTTAGAAGTTCTTGCCATACTCTTTTTTGAAAATCTGTTCCTATCAAATGCAGAGGGATGGAAAACTGCTGTAGGTCTCCCTGAAAGTATAAGGATAACTCTTCCTCCAAAAGAGGGAAAAGATTGCTCTCTCCCTGTACCAATAAACCTTTAGAGGAATTGATCACCTGCTTAATCTCGGCTGTTAGCCCCTTACTATCGCTAAAATCCAAGAGGAATAATTCCCCTTGTGAGGCTAAGGCAATAAGGTTTCCCAAGGGGGTGTTGAGTTCTTTTTTATACAGTTTCATAAAAGTTTTGAGTTTTAAAATTTTCACTATTTAGTTCAATGATAGATTCACGACCTCTTGCTGAACGTATGCGTCCTGTACGGCTTTCTGATTATATTAGTCAATCTCACCTTGTGGGAGAGGGAGGGGCTTTGCGTATGCAAATAGAAAAGGGCATTACTCCTTCACTTATCTTCTGGGGACCTCCTGGAACAGGAAAGACCACCTTGGCATACATCATAGCAAAGGAGGGGCAGCGAGCTTTTTTCTCCTTAAGTGCTATCAGCAGTGGCATTAAGGAGGTAAGGGATATTATTGAAAAATCCAAGCGAGAGCAAGGGCTTTTCACTCCTAAGAATCCAATTATCTTCATAGATGAAATACATCGGTTTAATAAGACTCAACAGGATTCTCTCTTGGAAGCAGTAGAGCGCGGTTGGGTAACATTGATAGGAGCCACTACAGAAAATCCAAGTTTTGAAGTGATTCCAGCACTTCTTTCACGCTGTCAGGTATATACCCTTCATCCATTTACCAAAGAGGATTTGCTTGCCTTGCTTCATCGTGCGATCTTAGAGGATATTCAGCTGAAAAACAAAAAAATAAATCTTAAGGAGACCGAAGCTCTTTTGCGCCTTTCGGACGGAGATGGTCGTAAGCTCCTCAATACCTTTGAACTTATTGTTAATACCTTTTCAGAAGGAGAGGAAATCCTTATTACCAATGAAAAAGTATTACAGATTGTACAACAGAATACAGTCCTTTATGATAAAGTAGGGGAGCAGCATTATGATATTATTTCAGCCTTTATTAAGTCCATACGAGGGAGTGACCCCAATGCAGCTGTTTACTGGTTAGCCCGTATGATTGAAGGAGGAGAGGATGTCAAGTTTATTGCTCGCAGGATGCTTATCTTAGCCAGTGAGGACATAGGGAATGCTAATCCTATGGCATTGGTAATGGCTAATAATACCTTTCAGGCAGTAACTGTTATAGGCTATCCTGAATCACGCATCATCCTAAGCCAATGTGCTATTTATCTGGCAAGTTCACCTAAGAGCAATGCCTCCTATAAGGCTATTAATATGGCTCAACAGTGGGTAAAACAACAAGGGAACCTTTCTGTTCCTTTGCATTTGCGTAATGCTCCTACTACTCTTATGAAAGAACTTTCCTATGGAAAAGATTATCAGTATGCACATGATTATCCTCACAACTTTGTTTTTCAGGATTTTATGCCCGAAGAATTGCAAGGGAAACGTTTGTATGAACCAGGTGATAATCCTAAGGAAAATGCTTTGCGCAGCTACCTTAAGTCGCTGTGGGGAGAGCGTTATGGTTATTGATGCTCTAAGTCTTGGAAAAAGTCCTGTAATTCACTTGCATCATGGGGCTTAAGTCGTCCTGCAAGGACAAGGCTCAGTTGCTTACGTCTTAAGGCTCCTTGGTAACGTTCTATTTCCAAAGAAGTTTCTGGGATTACTTGAGGTACTTCCACGGGTTGCCCTGCTTTATTGAGGGCTACGAATGTGTAAATTGCCTCATTGGATTTTACACGATTCCCATTTTCAGGATCCTCTACCCATACGTCTATATATACTTCCATAGAGGAGGTGAAGGCGCGGGAAACCATAGCTTCCACAGTTACCATGCTCCCTTGTGGGATCGTTTTATTAAAGGAAACAGAATTCACTGCAGCAGTAACCACTACATTTCCTGAATGACGAACAGCAGCAATAGTCCCCACCCTGTCCATACGTGCTAAAAGTTCTCCCCCAAACATGTTTCCATAATGGTTGGTCTCATTAGGCAATACTAAATCCGTGGAGACAGAGCGAGAGAAAGCTACGGTTTTCGGCTCTAAATTTTTCATTACTACATATTTTTAGGGCGCAAAGGTACAATATTTAGATGAAAAAATAAAAGTAAAATATAAAGTAAAAATAAATATGATCTTATAGAGTTATATCTTACATAGTAAGCCGTTCAAAGAAAGCGTAGGCAACTACTTGATAGAATTCAATCACGTAATCCATAGGAACTAACTCCATTTCATAAGGAGGATGATTATATTCAGGGAGAGGGTCAGGGATAAGCTCCAAGAATCCTTCTTTTTTACTTCTTTTAACAATCTTGACTGTTCGTAAGTTATTTTTGAGTACTACAGCATAGAGTTCGCTGGTGGGAAAGTACACTTGCCAGTCTTCTATTTTGCGAAGTCCGATAATAGACCCACTCCTAATGCGTCTGGAAATAGAATTTCCAACGAGGTTACAAGCGAATTCAGCCCGTGCAAAATCAGGAGAACTTATGATAAAGGAAGGTTTCACTTGTGAAAATAACTCCATAGAAGTCCATCCTCCTGCAAAATCCACATCATAATAAGGTACCTTCACCGAGGAGATTATCTGTTCGGTTTGTAGTACAGGGATTTGGGAGTCAATATCCTCATTGCGATTTTCATATTCATATTCCACACGTTCAAAGAAGCGTTCTAACAGAGCTTGAACTTTCACAGGGATTCTTTTCTCATCATACTCGTAAGCCTTCAGGTTCTGCAGAGGAATCTTGGTATATTCGCTTATTTCGGCAAGAGAGAGCCCATATTTCTTGCGTTGGTCTCTTAGGTAATTTTCCTCTAATTCTTCATCAGGGGAGAGCATTTCTCCCTTTCCCTGTAGGAGCCAATCCTTACTTATCTCTGGGAAAGTATTGACTAACTTTCTTATTAATCCCTCTGTGATATATTTTTCATTGCCATTGAGGGCAGCAGAGAAATTACTCCTGGACTCTCCTATTTTCTGAGCTAAGAGGGTTTGGGATACATATTCGGTATGCTTACGCAAATATATATATACTTCATTAAGCCTTTTAGAGATGGCTTCTTTGTTTAATTCCATAGGACAAAAGTACATCAAAAAAGTGGTATAAACAAATAAAAAAGGAAAAATTATTTATTATTTCATAATATAATGATTTTTAAATATTTGTGTGTAATAATTTATTATTTTATGGGGAATATAGGATTCTTAGAAAAAAACCTATAAAGATTTGTTTATTTTATTATAAAAGACTACTTTTGCGTTTAAAAGTAAAAAGAAAGATAAGTTATTTATTTTGATTATAGGTTATATTGCTATGAAGGAGCTTAAGTGTATAGAAATCAAAGACTTTGTTACTTTATCAGGAAGAAAATATCCTTTACTGAACCTTACCTATCAAACCTTTGGGAAGCCTTTAGGAGAAGCACCGGTAATAGTGGTTAATCACGCTCTTACAGGCAATTCACAAGTAATAGGTAAGGAAGGTTGGTGGAACCAGACAGTAGGGGAGGGAAAGGCTTTTGATACCACTACTCATACGGTTATTTGTTTTAATATACCAGGGAACGGTTATCGCAGCAGGGAACACGAATTGATTAAGGATTATAAGGAATGGATAGCGAGGGATGTAGCGCGTATCTTTTTATTAGGTTTGGCGCAACTGCAGGTGAATCATCTGGAAATTCTCTCAGGTAGCTCTTTAGGCGGAGGGATTGCTTGGGAGATGATAGCCCTCGCTCCTGAATATGTTACTCATTTTTTCGCAGTAGCGACCGATTGGAAGACGACCGATTGGGTGATTGCTAACTGTCTTATCCAAGAGAGGCTTCTGGAAGGGAATAATCCCCTACACGATGCGCGTATGCATGCGATGCTTTGCTATCGTACCCCTGCTTCTCTCAAAGAAAAATTTGACCGTAGTGTAAATCCTGATAAGAATCTCTTCAATACGGAAACATGGCTTTTACATCATGGTGAGAAGCTCCAAAACCGGTTTACCTTACCTGCTTATAGGTTAATGAATCAATTGGTTAAAACGATTGATATAGGTAAGGATAGGGGAACGTTTGAGCAGGTAATGGCTCGGGTAACTACACAAATTCATATTATTGCTACCAATACTGACCTATATTTTGTCCCCGAAGAGAACCGTTTGACCTTTGAACGATTACAACAAATGGATAAGAGAGTAACCTATCATGAGATCATTTCTATTCATGGTCATGATGCGTTCTTGATAGAATATCAGCAGCTGGATGCCTTTATACGTCCTTGCCTTGTTTAGTATGGCATAGTTATTGTGAGTCTGTTATAAAAAACTATAGAATGAAGTACGGATACCTATTTTTTGGTCTTATAATGACCACCTTGCTATGGGGGCAGGAAAAGGCACTTACTCAAGCACAAATTACTGCTTTCAAGGCTAAGGTGATAGAGAAGAATGCGACTATTGAAACCTTACAGGCAGATTTTAAACAGAGAAAACATTTGGAATTCATGTCCAAAGATATAGAAACGAAGGGGAAAATGGCTTTTTTAAAGCCTGATCAGCTGAATTGGCAGTATACCACTCCTTATCGCTATCAAATTGTTTTCCAGAGAGATAATATCAAAGTGAATGACGAAGGGAAAGTCTCTCAGATGAAAGCTGATAATAAGATTTTTAAGAAGATAAATAAGCTGATTGTCAGTTCTGTGAGCGGTAACATGTTTGATGATAAGGAGTTTGCGATAATTCTGTATACATCAGGGAATGAGACCTTGGCAAAGTTCTCTCCTAAGGATAGGACTTTGCAAAAGTATATTAAGGAAATCCATTTATTCTTTTCCTCAGATGCTACTGTGGGGCGCGTTAAGCTTATAGAACCTACAGAGGATTATACTGAAATTATTTTTATGAACAAAAAACTCAATACTCCTATTGATGCATCGGTTTTTAATATATAGTATTTTTTTCTTTTTCTTAGGTTGTGGGACTCCCTTTTATGTACCGAAGGATTCTCAGCGAGAAAAGATAGAGGAAAGGATTGAGAATCCTTATTTTAAATCCGGAGAAGAATACCTCTTTCGTGCTACGATAGAGGCTTATGGGCATACTTTTAATGGAATTTTAGCGATAAAGACAACCTCTCTTTTCTATAGGGTAGCACTTACGACTGATTTTGGAAATACACTCTTGGATTTTTCTTATAATAAGGAAGACCAATGGAGGGTCAATTATATTAATGAGGACTTAGATAGGAAGATTTTGATTAGGCTCCTCCAGCGTGATTTTTCGGACTTGCTTAGGACATTCCACAGTACGGAAAAGTATGTAACCTCACGGGAGGTTATCTATTTATCTGAAGAAGGTAAAGAGAAAAGCTATTTGTTTGTAAATCAAGATAAAAATGTATATCAACAGATAAATACTAAGGGTTCAAATAAATATACAACTTTTAAATTCTCCTGTGAAGGAAAAGGAGAGCTAAGGCAAGTTATAATAGAACACCATACTTTACAAGTGAAAATTACCTTGAATTTATTATGATCTATAACTAAAGAGACTATGTTAGAAGATTTTTATACACTTAATGAAATACAATCTTTAGGAGAAGGAAAATATACTTGTTATATTTCTCTTAATCCGCTACATCCTATTTTCAAAGGGCATTTCCCGAATAACCCTATTACGCCTGGTGTGTGTATGTTGCAGATTATCAAAGATATCACAGAGGGGATTACCCATAAGGAGCTTTTTCTGAGCAAGACTGCTAATGTCAAGTTCATGGCACTGATTAATCCTAACACTTCTTCAGAACTAACATTACAGTTGGAACTTACAGAACAACCGGATGCTATTGTTGTAAAGAATATAACTTCTTTTGGGGATACGGTAGCACTGAAACTAACGAATACTTATAAGCTATGTTAAGAATATGTTTGTTGTTTTTTATAGTTTGCCTTCCCCTTCAGGCACAATCTGTAGAGGAAATACAGAAGGAATATATCAAAGCCTCCGATAGCAAAGAAAGTACGGAAAAATTCTATACCCTCATGGAATCTGTAGCCTTAAATACTCCCGTAAAGAAAGCTTATAAGGGAGCTTCTTTGATGATGTATTCCAAGCAATCAGGGAAGTTAAGACAAATGCTTAAGGAGGGCAAAAAACTTATAGAGGAAGCTGTAAAGGAAGCACCTACCGATATAGAGGTTCATTTTATTCGCCTTAGTGTGCAGGAGCATTTGCCTAAGATAGTCCCTTATCGTAGTAATATTGTGGAGGATAAGGATTTTATATTACAAAATCTTGGAAATGAGTCTGAAAAAATAAGAAAATACATAAAAGGTTATATTAGTAAGTCAAAAGTATTTACTCAAGGAGATAAAGAAAGAATAGGGATTTAGGAAGATAAGATTATTTTTTGTAGAAATTAGGTTTGTATTAAGTTTTTTTGTATGTTTGCACCCTGAAAAGTTTTTTAATCAAGAATTTTATATTACTAAACAAATGAGAATAAAGTATTTTTTGATGACTTTGAGTTTTTGTTTGTCTTTTTTTGTCTTTGCTCAACCTAAATTGGAGGAGACATGGAAGGACAATCATCTGAACGAAACCTTGGAGACACCTTTGGGATTCCTTAGGAAGGAGAAGACAACAGTGAATAAGGTGGATTACTCTCTTGGGGTGGATAAGAATAACAAGATTAAGTATATAGAAACGAATAGTCCTACTTTTAAGGTAGAGGGATATAGCTTAGCCACTAAGCTATTTGGGTTTAAGAACTATACATATACTCGTTTTTTTGAAGGATGGGGATATTACTTACGTGTAAATGCTTCATGGTGTGCTTTCTTTGGGAAAGCAAAACCTACGAAAGATACACGCCCTATTTTCTTCTTTAATTATAACTTTGGAAAGGCTGAAGGGAAACCTGTTTTTGACTCTGCTTATGAGGATGTATTGGCTGCTCAAGTGAAAGCTGAGAGGGAAAAAGCAGAGAAAAAAGCCAAAGAAAAGGAAGAGCAAGCCAAAAGAAGGGCTGAATATGAGAGAGAGACAGAACGCTTAGAGAAAGAGAAAGCGGCTAAGGAAAAAGCAGAATTAGAACGTAAACAGGCTATTCAGAGAGAAGTAGAAAAGCGTAGAGCAGAAGAGGAAGCCAAAAAGAAGGCAGAGGAGGAAGCCAAGCAGCAATATGCTAAAGAAGTAGCTGAATACAATGCTAAGAAGGAAGCAGAAAAGAAAGCTAAGGAAGAAGAAAGGAAGCGAAAGTCAGAAGAGTTCCGTACCGGTCAAAGGGTCATTAATACAGAATTGGCACAAGGAAGTTCCTCCACAACGGCAACTTTTACAGAGTCCTTACAAGGAGGAGAAAAAATCCTAAATGAGACTTTTAAGCTAAAACTAAAGAAATCCCTTCGAGATTATCAGAATTATATCAATAAGAACCAGAAAAGAACAGAAGCTTATCCTTTGGTACTGGTTAATTATAAGGATATAATGGAGTATTCACAGAGTGAACTTTCCAAAATCACTAAGATTACTTCCACTACGGTTTTCAAGAAAGGAACTAAGCGTACAGAGGATTTTAAAGAAAAAGGAATGAATGGAGTTGTAATTATTAAGGTAGAATTCTCAAAGTAAAGTTACATTAGTTATTTTATAAAGGGAAAGGGCATTGCTCATTTAGGCAATACCCTTTCCCTTTTTCTTTGAGTGTTATGGCAAGGTGCAGATAGTTACGATTACCTTCTTTGTACGGAAATTCAATGAGAAAAGTAGAAAAAGGAAAGTTAAAAAACCATAGAAATTTGTGATAATTGACGAGGGAATATTTTAGGTTATATTTGTTTTTTAAAGGAGAAAATCGTATTTTTGTCAAAAATTACTTTAGATGAAAAAATTCTGTTTACCTTTTTGTATTCTATTGACGTTAAATAGTTTGTTTGTGGAAGCACAATCTAAGACTTATAAGGTTCGTACTGTAGCGTTCTATAATGTGGAGAACCTCTTTGATACGATAAATGACCCCAAGAAATTTGATGATGATCGCACTCCTACGGGGAAAGATCATTGGACAAGTGAGCATTATTTTGACCACATCAATAAGCTTAGTACTACAATTGCTAAGATAGGAAAAGATGTTACAGGGCAAGCCCCTGATTTTGTAGGATTAGCAGAGGTAGAGAATCGTGATGTAGTGGAGGATTTGATAAATTCTGAAGCATTGAAGGGTAACTATTATGGGATTGTTCATTATAATTCTCCTGATGCTCGTGGGATAGATGTAGCCTTTCTGTATAAGCAGGGAGTATTCAAGCCTACAAAGACCTCTAAACATTTCTTAGATATCAAGGATGCTGCGGGGAAGCGCCGTTACACACGTGATCAGATTCTTATTTCAGGAGAGATGGACGGGGAGGAAATACATTTTATTGTTAATCACTGGCCCTCACGTTCAGGAGGGGAAGCTGCAAGCCGTCCTTTAAGAGAAGCCGCTGCTGCCTTAAATAAAAGAATCTTTGATTCCTTAACTACGATTAATCCTATGGCTAAGGTGATTAGTATGGGGGATTTCAATGATGATCCTACCAATTCAGGGTTTAAGAAAGTGCTTAAAACAAAAGCGGACAAGAATAAAGTACGACAAGGAGAGCTATACAATCCTATGGAAAGCATGTATAAGAAAGGGATAGGGACTTTGGCATATCGTGATAGTTGGAGCTTATTTGACCAGTTTATAATTACTTATGGATATCTTGCTCCAGAGGGGAAAGGCTATAAATATTGGAAAGCGGGTGTGTTCAACAGCCCAGAATTGGCAAATCCATCAGGGAGGTATGCAGGTTATCCTTTCCGTAGTTATGCTAACGGAAGCTATACAGGGGGTTATTCCGATCACTTTCCCGTATATTTGTTTTTGATAAAAGAACAATAATAGCACTAGATCTTTTTAATAGAGATGATTTACACGTCCAAAGAATTAAAAACTTTTTCTTTGGGCGTTTTTGCTCCCCGTATGAGCCGTTATAATGTTTCCTTCTAGCGTATGAGTTTTTGTAATGGAAGAACCCTAGAGCGTTACTATGTAATTATCTTTTCTTTTAGATTAATATACAGTGGATTATGATTTTTCAAGAGAGGTAAGTAGAGGTACTCAGAGAAGTTACAAAAAAAGATTGAAAATAATTTGTATTGTTTCATTTTTTTTGTACCTTTGCACTCGGCAAGTCCTACACGACCAGCTCCCTTAGAATCCTCCAGGGTGGGAACGCAGCAAAGGTATAAGGTTGTAGCGGTGCGATGTAGGTAGCTTGCCATTTTTTGTATAAAAAAGGCACGAAAAATTTTGTAAACAAATAAGAATCAATACTATGACAGAACAACAGATTTTAAAAAAAATTGACAAGTGGAATGAAGACGACCATATTCAGGCGATCATTGACTTTATAGAGAATCTCCCTCATGAGGATAAGACTACAGCGGTGCTCAGTGAATTGGGACGTGCCTATAATAACTTATATTGGTTAGATTCATCTGAGGGAAATGAGAAATATCTGCGTAGAGCTGTGGAGATTTTCAAATATCTTGAAGCTGAAATAGGTGATACAGAGGTGTGGAATTATCGTATAGGGTATTCTTACTTCTACCTTAATGATATAGAGAATGCTAAAAAACATCTTGAAAGAGCCGCTTCTCTTTCAGGAGCACAGGAGTTATTACATTATGTAACTATTGCTCAGGAGAAAGGAATTACACTATTGGATGCTGTAGAAGGAGGCAGAGGAGGTGTGGAGTATATATTAGAAGATTTTGTAAAGACAATTCGGAAGTATGCTCCACAAATGGAACAGCGCTTAGGGAAGCCAGCTACGGAAGAGAAAATAGAAGCCCTTGAGAGACGATTAGGCTTTACCCTCCCTGAGGATTTCAAACAACTACATAGAACTTTTGATGGACAGAGAGAAAAGAAACCTTTCTTTGGCTCAGAGCAACGTTTTGTAGGGCTTGATGAAATAGAAGAATGCCAACAAAAAATATCAGATTTTCTTAAAGACACCTTTGGTGAAAACTGGCAGAAGTTACAAATTCCAGAACAGAACTTTGAGGAAGAAGGCTATATAAAGAACCAGCTCTTCAATTATAAATGGGTGCCTTTTATGATACATGAGGTAGAAGGAGAGATAGATAGCTACCTATGTTTTGACCTTGATAATGACCCACAGGAAGGTATTTATGGTCAGCTTATAGGAGTAACTCCCTCCAAGGAATTGGAAGAATATGATATCTCTTTTGTATTTTCAGGGCTTTTTCAGTGGCTTACTAAAACAATAGAAGGGATAGAGACAGGGCGATTGGCTTATTCTGAGGAGAAAGATTCCATGGAGTTCCTTTCAAAGGATGGTCAGCCCGCTTATTATGAAGAAGAGGAAAGAGAGGCTTTGGAGGATTATATAGAGGAGAATTTTGGAAAATTTGATGAAGTATTCCATGAGATAGTATCTCCGGATATTCATTGTGATATTTACATTGTCAAGCCTACTAAAGAGCGCAATTATTATACTTTGGTAACAGGAGGAATGGGTGCTTATGCAATGAATGTACCTGAAGGGTTTGGAGGAAGTCCTTTTGCTGAAATGGTTATTAACCTGCCTGCTCATTGGGATATTAAGAGTAATGAAGAAAAGGATTATTGGCCTATTCGCTGGCTAAAGATTCTCGCTCGCCTCCCCATTGAACAGGATACTTTCTTAGCTTGGGGACATACTATCCCTACAGGCGATCCTTTGGAAGGAACTGACTTCACTTGTATGCTACTCATTACAGCCGATGATAAAGATGGAGAAAATGCCATAGCACAACTTCCTACAGGAAAAGAGGTACATTTTTATAGTATAGTACCCCTTTATGAACAGGAGATGCTCTACAAATTGGAGAATGATAGTAGTGCTCTGTTAGAGCGCTTCAGCGAAAGGGATATTCCTTATCCTCCAGTGGTGGATGTAAATCGTCCTAATGTATGTGCGGATTTCTCTCCTACTCAGAATACAGGACTTTTGGACAATATAGCCTGGGCATTCACTCAGGAGCATTACCCTGGACTGATGATTTTCTGGGAGAGTGTAAAGGCTTATAATGCAGATATAGAGAATGATATAGAGGATTTTAATCCTTTTGGAACCATTTTCCGTTCGCCTAAGGTGAAGATAATGTATCGGGCATGGATCAAGAGTAGAAAAGAGCTACATGACTTTGAAATTCTTGCCAATGAGAATCTCTTTGAAGAAGCCCCCGATGAAAGAGGCTTGTATGATGCTCTTATTGTTGCGGAACTCTACTCAGGGGACGGAACTGCTTTTGGAGCATTAGAACTATTATGGCTTATTCATAACACGTTGGCAAATAAAGATTTGGGTGACCATATTTTCTTTGAAGGCTTTGATATAGAGGGCTATGAAGAGGATGGTACTCCAGTAATTTTTATCAACTGTGGTTCTTAAGAACGATGTTGACTACAAGAAAGGTGAGAGAAGCCGTGCCATGCGCTCTAAGAGCTGTTTAAGTCGGCTGCGCTTTTTCCATTGGTCAATGGAAAGTAGAGCGGCTTCTTTTATATCTTCGTAGAAAATAAGGCGGAGTTCAGTGGCTACCTTTTTGTTATAGACTATAGCACTTACTTCAAAATTAAGATCAAAGCTACGAGCATCAAGATTAGCAGTCCCTACGGAGGCTACTTCGCTATCAATTACGAAAGTTTTGGCATGTACAAAACCTTTCTCATAACGATAAATCTGTACCCCTGCTCTGAGGAGTTCTTCAAAGAAGGATTCGCTGGCGGTATGTACAAACACGGAATCCCCCTCCTTAGGGAGGAGTAATTTCACCTCTACACCACTTAGAGCAGCTATTATTAAGGCTTCTTGCAGAGAGGTATCTGGGACAAAGTAGGGCGTGGTAAGGAGTATTTCTCGCTTGGCGGCATAGATAAGTTGTACTGTAGCATAAAGGATATTAGGTAAGTCAGAATCAGCTCCGCTGGATACTATTTGGGTAAAATAATTCGTGGGATAGGGAGTAATATCTACAGGGAAGTAGAGAGCATTGATATTAACATTTTCCCCACTACAAAAGTTCCAATCCTGTAAGAAAATAGCTTGTAAGGTGTAGACAGAATAACCGCGTATCATCAAGTGGGTATCACGCCAGTAGAGGGGATTCTTTTCTGCATTGTTATATTTGTCACTGATATTGATTCCCCCTACAAAAGCCGTATAGCCATCAATAACTACTATTTTTCGGTGGTTGCGGTAGTTCATGCGGTTGGCGAGCTTAATGAAGGTGATTTTGTAGAAAGGGAAAGCCTGTACGCCATGCACTTTTAATTCCTTTACAATATTTTTACGAATATCCTGACTGCCAAAGTCATCATAGATAAAGCGTACCTCTACCCCCTCTTTTACTTTCTGAATAAGAATATCCTTGATAGCATTCCCTATATGGTCGTTTTCATAGATATAGAACTCAATATGGATGTGGTGTGTTGCTTTTTTAAGAGCTTCAAGCAGTTGTGGGAAGAAATTTTCGCCATTACAGATTATCTTTACCTCTTCGTTAGGAATAATAGAAGGGCGCTGTTCAATATGTGATAAAAAGCGTAGGCTTTTCTTATAAGAGGAAGTTACATAGGGTGCTAATGAGCGGAGATGATTGCGCAATTGAGGAAAATGTTCTTGCAAGGTTTTTCGGAAGCGTTGGTCAATGGTTAGTTTCCTATAGTATATTTTGTGTTTGCGGTAGTTAATACCAAAAGAGAAATAGAAAATAGCCCCCACGATAGGAGCAAAGATTACCAAGAGCAGGTAGGCTAAGGCTTTGCTTACTGAGCGGGTATCCCATATAATGCGTAAACACACCATGATGATAAGTAGGACGTAGAGAATCTGAACAATAAGGATGGGTTTCATCTGATATGAGGGGAAAAGTAAGGCTAACACGGGCAGCAGTTGGGGATATGTGTATATAGAAGGTTGTATTTAGTGTTTTTAGGGAGTATTTTTAGAAAATAAGGAGGCTGTCCTAAAAGATAGCCTCCCATTCTTTTTGTTTAATGGCTTATAAAACGCCTTCTAAGGCTTTATTTACCTCACGTACAGCTTGAGTACTTTCACTGAATTTAGCTTTTTCAGCATCATTGAGTTTTATTTCTACAATTTTCTCAATACCATCACGACCGATGATAGCAGGGACTCCTACGCACACGTCCTTTTGTCCGTATTCTCCTTCAAGGAGTGCTGAACAAGGGAAGAGTTTTTTCTGGTCACAAGCGATTGCTTGTACTAAGGCGGAAACGGCAGCACCTGGAGCATACCAGGCGGAAGTTCCCAAAAGTTTGGTAAGAGTAGCTCCTCCTACTTTGGTATCTTGAGCAACTTGGCTGAGACGTTCTTCAGATAAGAACTCAGTAACAGGCACTCCGCGATAACTTGCCAATCGGGTAAGGGGGAGCATGCCACTATCACTGTGAGCAGCAATTACCATTCCTTCTACATCGGAGATAGGGCTGTTTAGGGCTTCTGCTAAGCGATATCTGAAACGAGCACTATCCAAAGCACCTCCCATACCAATGATGTGATTTTTAGGTAATTTGGTAGCTTTATGTGCCAGATAGGTCATAGTATCCATAGGGTTACTTACCACAATTACAATGATATTGGGAGAATACTTAACCAGTTGTTCCACTACAGACTTAACAATATTTGCATTAGTACCAATGAGTTCCTCACGGGTCATGCCTGGCTTGCGAGGAATACCGGAGGTGATCACAGCTACATCACTTCCTGCCGTTCTGGAATAGTCATTAGTTACTCCTATAATACGGGTATCAAACCCGTTCAAGGAGGCTGTTTGCATAAGGTCCATTGCCTTTCCTTCGGCAAAACCTTCTTTGATATCAATTAAAACAACTTCAGCAGTAAAATTCTTCAGTGCGATGTATTCCGCACAACTTGCGCCAACTGCTCCAGCGCCTACTACGGTTACTTTCATAAAAATCTTCTTTAAAATGTTATTGTATGTGCTGTCAAAGGTATAAAGAAAAAATCAAATAAACAATATTTTTCTGATTTTTATTTGTAATCAGTAAAAAAATAAGGCAACCTGCATTATTTGCAGATAGCCTTATTCTACGAAAAATTAACTAAGAAAATTCTATTTTTTTAACCAATTATTTGAAAAAGAACACTTTTTGTATTCTCCTTTTACAGAAATAAAGGTTTTTTTGATAGCCTCATTCATCCATTTACCCACAGCTTCTAGTTGTTTTTCTTTCAATGCCAGATCACGGATTCGTGTATAATCATTGATAAAATCAGCGGTATGTTCGCCTATACGGTTGGTAATACGGTATATTTTGTACATTTTTCTTCCTGTTCTGTCCTCATCCATGATAGGGGAGGATATTTCATCATCCTTCAAGGAAGATACTTGTGAATAGAGGAGAGGTTCCATACGAGTTAGTTCAAACTTGGTAGAATAGTTCTCAGGATTTAGCAGTTGCCCTCCGTCCTCCTTAGTTTCCTTTTCATCGGAGAAATTCTTAGCGGCTTCTGCGAAAGTGAATTCCTTATTGATAATTTTATTGCGGATATCATTAATTTTCTTTTTTGCTTCTTCCAATGAGTTTTGTGGGATTTGTGGTACCATCAGAATGTGTCGTACAGAGACTTCCTTCCCCCGTATCTTGACCACCTGTAGGATATGCCAACCGAAATCTGTTTTGAAGGGGTCAGATATTTCGCCTTCTTGTAGGGAGAAAGCCACATCCTTGAATTCTTTAGCAAAACTGGATTTTCTATTGAAAGTTAGTTCCTTACCTCCTGTAGCTCTGTCGGCAGAATAAAGGATTGCCTTGGTGGGGAAGCTAGCCCCATTCTCCTGTACATCTTTCTTGATTTCCTTGAGTTGTTCAATGACCTTATTCACCTCACTTTGAGGTGCTTTAGGTTCTATCACTATTTGTGCGATTTCTAATTCTGTACCAATGGTAGGAAGTTCATCCTTAGGTATTTTGTTAAAGAACTGTTTTACTTCCTCAGGAGTAACCTCAATATTCTCTACGATTTTAGCTTTCATACGGGAGCTAAGTTCGTTTTGGCGAAGGATATCAAAGAGCTCATCGCGGAGGGACTGCTCATCATCCTTGTGATAGAACTGAATGACCTTTTGTATATCTCCCAACTGATCTGTTAAGAACTCAATACGGCGATTCACTCCATCACGGATATCTGTATCGGAAACCTTGATACTATCTTGGATGGCTTGGTTCACATAGAGCTTATCCTCCATGAGCTTACCCAAGAGTTGGCAACGAGTTACATTCTTGGTATCCACATTTTGAGAGCGGAGTTCTATTAAAGCACGGTCAATATCGGTCTCTAAGATAAGATAATCTCCTACGACGGCGGCAACCCCATCTATTTTCGTTTTAGAAGATTGCGCCCAAAGGCATGGGATACAGAGGAAAAAGGATAAAAATAATGTACCCAAATAGTTAATTCTGTTCATAGATTTCAAATTGTTTCTTTTCAATTGCATTATTGATGATTTCTTTTTCTAAGTCATTGATATAATTGCTCCTGCGCTTATTTAGGATAATTTGTTGCAGGGTTGGATATACATAATTCAAGGGAGCATAGTCGGTATTGTCCAAGAAGTTATTTATTTTTAATAGGTACACATTGGTGGAATCCCTATCCTCAAGGAACTGATGTGAGAATCGCTTATTGAGCCTTGAGGCGAGCATAGGCAACTTCTCACGGACTTCACTTGCCCTTACCCACATACTATCATTGAGGAAAGAGGAGGTGAAGTGAGGGGCTAAAGAATCAATATATTGCTTATCCTTAGGAGAAAAATTTTTGAAAGCGTTGATGATTTTAGGACTTAAGCTACTGGGAGATAGCTGTATATACCGAAGTTGTATCAATTCCTCATTAAGCTTAAAGATATCCTTATTTTCTTGGTAGAATAACTCTCTTTCTTGTTTGCTAATTGCGGTATCCACCTGTCGAGAGAGTAAGTCTAAGTAGGATTGGGTATACAAATCGGTTCGGTATTGGCTTACTAAATGTTCAAATTCTTCTTTTTTGGCATTGGAGATATTCTCCTCTGCTTTGAGTAAGAGGAGCTTTTTTAGTGCCCAATTATCAATATAAGGGGTTACAATTTGTAGGCTATCCTCCAGCGTATAGTCCTTAGGGAGTAGTTTTCGGATATCCTCCTCATATAGGTAATAATCGCCTACTCGAGCCACTGCATGACTGTTTTTCTTAGGGGTGTCCAGCCAATAGCAACTGCTAAGGAGAACAGTGAGTAAGGAGTAAGTGGTTATTATTTTCAAGTTCATTTTAACTTTTCTTAAGAGAGTTGCGCAAAAACATCGCAAGTTACAGTAATTTGAAAAATAAAACTAATCAATTAAAATATTTTTAACTTTCATGTGGGGAGGAAGGCAATTGGGAGAGAGAGTTAAAGGTATCCTTATATTGGAAAATATAGGTACATATCCAGCTACTTGTCTTGATGATAGGGTGATAGAGAGCGGATTGCTGGGTAGTTTCTTTAGGAATAAGCTCAATGGCACCTTGGTTTAGGTACATTAGTGCCGTTCCTATAATGAGTGACCACTTAAGCATTCCAAAGGCAGCTCCTGCCACTCGGTTTACTGATCCTAAGGCAGCACTTTCTAAAATCTTCGTTAAGAGCTTTCCTGCTAGCCCTACTAAGATAAGGGCAAGCAAGAAGGTGATGATAAAAGAAAGTACCTGATTGGCTTTTGCAGAGAAGGAAAAAAGGTCGCTTACAAAAGGAGCTACTCTGGCAGAGAAGTGAATGGAGATCCATAAGGCAACAAATACAGATATAAGAGAGGCTACCTCCCAGATGAACCCCTTGAGGAACCCTTGTACAATGCCTATGGCTAAGAAAATACCTAAAATAATGTCAATATGAGTCATACTATGAAAAAAGAGATGGAAGCCATCTCTTTAAGAATTTTAATATTCATCTTCGTTCCAAAGATAATCCTCTTCAGTGGGATAGTCAGGCCAGATTTCCTCAATAGATTCATATACTTCCCCTTCATCTTCAAGAGCTTCAAGGTTCTCCACCACTTCCATGGGGGCACCTGTACGAAGGGCATAATCAATGATTTCTTCTTTGGTAGCAGGCCAAGGGGCATCACTTAAGTAGGAAGCAAGTTCTAATGTCCAATACATATAAACTGAATTTATTTGTAAATAATCATTCTCAAGTAAGGTGCAAAAGTATAAAAAATATTGATATCCAAGACATTTTTTACTATCTTTTTTGAGAATATTGTTTATCCTAATGATAATCAATTATTTGTAAGTAAAAAGTAAAGTTGCATGAGCGAGTATATGGTTCGCCCCAGCGAGAGATTCATTTTTCACTTTTCATCCACATACCCAGCTGTGGGCACTCGCTGGCTATACTTTTCACTAATGAGGTAGGCACAAGCTAAAATCGCTGAATACCTGCAGGCGAGTATATGGCTCGCCCCAGCGAGAGATTCATTTTTCACTATTTGTTTTTCACTTTTGCATAATAGGGTAGGCACAAGCTAAAATCGCTAAATACCTGCAGGCGAGTATATGGTTCGCCCCAGCGAGAAATTCATTTTTCACTATTCGTTTTTCACTTTTCACTTTTCACTAACTTAGTATTCCCCTTTGAACACTTCATGGATGCTTGAGAATGAATTCTTCAGAAGTTTTTTGAGCTTCTTAGGTTTTTTCCAAGTACATATTTCTATCTCTTCTTCCTTTTGAGGGTGTAATTCTTTAGGGTAATCGCTATACATATTATACCAATGTGTTTCCTTAAGGTAGTACTGGTGCTCTCGCTTATAAATATGATAGGTGATGGTTCTTAGTCCTAAGAGCTCTAAGGGGGAGACATCTGTCTCTTCTTGTACTTCTCTAAGGGCACAATCCTCTAAGAGTTCTCCTTCCTCTAATTTTCCTTTGGGTAAGTCCCATTTCCCTTTTCGTTTGATAAATAGGATTTTCCCTTTATGGTCACGCACAAGACCTCCTGCGGCTTCTATTTGGACAAAAAAAGAGGCAAAATCATCAAAGTAATTTTCTTTTTTATCTATATAAAAAACAAATTTGCCATATCTGTAACCTTCTATTTTTTTGATAAAATCCTTCACTGAGACCGATTCACTGAGGAAAATGCGGTATTTTTTCTTATAGGATTTCTTAAGCTTATTGGTTACTAATATCTTTTTATCATCAAAGAAAACTTTATACATCTGGTTCAGATTTTTCCGTAAAGATACAATTTTCTTAGCGAATAAGGAATATTTTATATAGTTTTAACATTTTATGATGTATAATAACAGAAGCTCCTTTTTGGGGAGCTTCTAAATACAAAAACTAAATATGAAAAACACAATTTATTCGATAACAAGGGTACGTTCTTCATCAAAGGCATCACTATCAAAGATAATTCTGTAAGTACCCTTAGGGAGGTAATACTTACCATTGCTTGCCTTCTTGAACGTTGTTAAGAGTTTCTTTTCATAGGCAACACGTCCTTCTTCGTTAAAGACCAAATCAAAAGGGATAAAGTTAAGTCCTATTTTGGTTTGGTAAGTGAACTTAGAAAGGGTAATTTTGTCCTTAACAATACTTATTTTAATATTGCTACCTGCCTTTGAGGCAAAAGATTCCAAGTATAAGGTAGGCACTTCAGGTTCTTGCCAAGGGCTAGGGGCATTTCCCCATTTTGGAGAGTACGGAATGGAATAGGTTTCCTTCAGTGGGTAGAAGAGTTGATCTTGTACAGCGGCACGTATTTCCTTGAGAGCGGCTACATTGGCAGTGAAAAAGCCATGTCCCTTAGTACCTACATATAGCTGATTGGTTTGGGTATTTATCACAATAGCGCTTACAGAGGTACGAGGGAGATTTTCCTTAAAGATATGCCATTTCTCGCCCATATCAAAGGAAACATAGAGTCCGTTTTCGGTACCTAAATAGAGGACTTGTTCGTTGGTGGGGTCCTCTACGATAACATTAACGGTTTCCTCAGGAAGGTTTGCCTTAAGGTTATCCCAACTTTTCCCCATATTATTACTACGAAAGATAAGGGCTTGGTGGTTATCATTCTGTAGGATAGCATATACACGATCTTGGTTATGCTTGGAGGCAAGCAATGAAACTACTCGGTTAGGAGAGGGAAATGAGGAATAAATCATTTGCCAAGAAACGCCTCCATTCTGGGTAGTATAAATCATTCCATCATCACTTCCTGTATAGATGAGTCCGAACTGAAAAGGGGACTCAGCGATAGCGGATATAGTACCATAGGAGAGGATCCCACCCTTATCTCCATTGGTAAGGTCTGTGGAGATAGCACTCCACTGTCTGCCTTCGTTAAGGGATTGGAATAGCACATTGCTCCCCGCATAGAGAATGGTATTGTTTTGAGGGGAAAGAGAAAGTGCTGTCTGCAAAGGGTAACGTTGTTTGGTTTTTCTATCATAAGGAAGGGTGATTTTGCTTTGCCTTAAGGGGAGGATACTTCCTAATGATTGGGCAAGGTAAAGCTTATTTTCAGGGGTAACGACTAAGCGTCCGTTTTCATTGCTGGAGAGAAACCATTGGTTGGAGGTATACTTGAGTACCCCACCGTTAAGGATGCTTGCATAGAGGGTAGCATCTTTAGGATTTCCGATAGAGAGGGAGGTTACATAAACCGTTTGTGGCATTTCTTGTCTTGCCCAAGTGCGACCTTGGTCAAGGGATTGAAACATTCCTTGATTGGTTACCAAGATGATTTGTCTCTCATCGGCAAAGAGCTGATACACCTTTTGACTTTTGTCATTGTCCTTGATGAGTGTCCAGGTAATACCTCCATTGTTGGATTTGAGTGTAGGAATTCCTGAGAGGTATAGTTCATTCTCTTGCTTAGGATTTACACATAGAGCTCCTACTTCATATCCTTTGCTGTAGAACACATTGGTCAGAGGGGAGTTATTTTTTTTCACCCAGGATTTTCCTCCATCGGCGGAGTGATACACCTCAGCGCCGATAACCCTTGGGAGGGCTCCGGTGAACTTAGGAATATCACTGGCTTTGACGGCTCCTGAGCGTACTATTTCACGGAGATTATTGGCAGAGAATTTGTTCTGTAAGGAATGATTGTAGAGGTATTGTTCAATCCTCTCATCCTCTAAGGCAAGGAAATCCTTATTGGAAAGGTTATGGAAAAGCACATCGTCTCCCTCATCCTTGGCACGTTCGCGGTTATCTACCAATGCATAAAGGGAAGTAGGGCTGAATACCGCTAAGGATATTTTCCCGATATTCCCTTGAGGGAAGCCAGAGCCTGCCCCAGTCATAAGTTCCCAAGTAGTTCCTGAGTTGCTACTCTTATAGATTCCTGATTTCTTACCTGCGGGAATGATGTTGGAAGGGGTTTGTTCCATATCCCAAGCAGCGAGGAAGAGTGTTTCAGGAGCAGAAGGTACCTTCTTTAGCTCATTAACGCCTACCTGACCGAAGGTTTGGTTCCAGGATTTTCCCTTATCGGTAGTACAGAATACGCCCTTATCTCCAGAGATATCTCCTAAGGCACTAAGGCAAACAGAAGTATCGGAAAGGAGGGTAATTTGGCGAATATTCACATTACCTGTCCAAGAGGTTGTTTGCCAATCTTTGGTATATTCCTTGAAAAAGACCCCCTGATGATTAGCTACCCAAAGGGTACGCGTATCCCAATTGACTGCCATAGCGGTAGTTTGTGGGGACATGGCATCGGTAAAAGTAGGAGTAAAGCTGGCGCCATTGTTATCACTATACCATACCCCTGAATGGGATAAAGCTACATAGAGTTCATAAGGATTCTTAGGATTTCTATCTACTTGGATAATCTCTCCTGCTCCTCTGCTAAGGGGGAGGGCTTGGAAGGGAATATTTTTAACCCAGGATTTTTGCAAATTTTGTAAACGAATGGCTTCCTGCCTGTTCTGAGCAGTACCTATACCCATTACAGAGAGGATTGCGGTTAAGAATAGTATTTTTTTCATAATCTGTAGAGATTAATAGGATATTAATTTAAAAAGTATTTTTCCATAATTGCCGTGCCTTCTCCAAATCCTCAGGAGTATCTATTCCTATGTTTTCCACAGGAGAGAGTACCATTCTGATGCGTTTGCCATTTTCTAAATATCGCAATTGCTCGAGCTTTTCTATTTCCTCTAAAGGAGTAGGAGCAAGGCGATAGAATTCCATTAAGGCTTCTTTGCGAAAGGCATAAACGCCTATATGTTTCTTATAGGTGTATTCCTTATTGGGGTCTCTTAGGAAAGGAATTGGGCTACGAGAGAAATAGAGGGCGAATAGTTCATGGTCTACTACCACCTTTACATTATTAGGGTTTAGGATCTCCTCTTGCTCAAGAAGAGGCATCATCAGGGAGGCAAGGTCAATCCGCTTATGTGGGTCATGGTCAAAGACCTCTAAGAGGCTCTGTAGGCTCTTTTTTTGGATAAAAGGCTCATCCCCTTGCACATTCACAATGATATCGGCAGGGAGGTTCGCTACGGCTTCAGCAATGCGATTACTACCACAGCTATGAGCTACTTTGCTCAAGAATACCCTTCCTCCTATAGTGGTGATTCTTTGAGCAATTTCCACGCTGTCGGTAGCCACCCACACCTGGTCAAAAAGGCAGGTTCGTTCGGTGGCAAGATAGGTCTGCTCAATAACACTTCTTCCCCCTAAGTCCTGTAAGAGTTTCTTAGGAAAGCGTGTTGCCTCAAGGCGGGCAGGAATAACAGCTATCTTTCTCATCGGCTTTAGGTTAAAGGAAACCAAGTTCTAATTTAGCTTCTTCACTCATCATCTCCTGTCCCCAAGGAGGGTCAAAGGTAAGTTCTACTTCTACTTCGTTAATTTCATCAATACTACTTATTTTCTCATAGACTTCTTGAGGGAGTACTTCCGCCACGGGGCAGTTGGGGGAGGTGAGGGTCATGAGAATCTTTACATCGTGATTCTCATTAATGAATACATCATAGATAAGCCCTAATTCGTAGATATCTACAGGGATTTCAGGGTCATAGATAGTATGGAGTACCTCAACGATTTTCTCTCCAATAAGGTCGGTATTGATAGGTGCTTTTTCTTCTGGCATGGTTTAATGGTTCTTTAAGGTGATTGCTTTGGCATAGAGTTTCATCTGTTCTATCATGCTCACCAGCCCGTTGGCACGGGTAGGAGAGAGGTGTTCCTTAAGCCCTATTTTGTCAATAAAACTCATATCAGCCGCAAGAATGTCGGTCGCCTTCTGACCGGAAAGGACTTTAACCAAGATGGCAATAATTCCTTTGGTGATGATGGCATCACTATCGGCAGTAAAGGTAAGGAGATCTCCTTGGCTCTCGGCATGTAGCCATACTTGGCTTTGACAACCCTTGATCAGATATTCCTCTGTTTTGTACTTAGGATCAATTAGCGGTAGGTTCTTGCCAAGGTCAATCATATATTCATAGCGATCCTCCCAGCTTTCTAAAAAAGAGAAATCCTCAATAATAGCATTTTGTATTTCAGTGATGGTCATTCTTTTTTTGGGGCAAAAGTACGAAAAATAATGATTAATGGTTAATGATTAAGGATTAAATTTTCATCCACATACTCGCTCACGCGACTTTACTTTTCATTTTTCACTTTTTAAGTGATGGCATTCAGGGTTAGGGTCTGCCATGAACTCTTGAGGGTCTATACTGATGTTTCTTACCTGAGAAGAAGGGAGGTTGAGTTCAAACTGGTAAGTGTTTTCAGCCCAGTTCCATACAGGAAGGACAATGCGCTCCATATTGATGAACGGATTGGGCTTTTCCCCAAAGGTAAGATCGGTAGGGACATATACGGAGAATGGTTTTTGTCCATTAGGAATGATGATAATATCCAAAGGCATGGGGATGCGTCCCTTTTTGACAAGGGTTACTAAGGTCTTGTTGCCTTTGGCTTCCAACTTCTCAATGCAATAGCTAATGTGATGGGTGGTGTGCATGAACTCCTTGAGGAACCAAAAGAGCTGCATACCGGATTCCTTTTCGGCACAGCGTACAAAGTTTTCAGGGGTAGGATGGGTGAAGGCATACTCCTTATAAAAGCGCTTGAAGGTACGCTCCATCGCTTTACGTCCGATGATATAATCCAGATGAGAGGCGAACATGGTGCCTTTGGCATAGGCAGTACTAAAATAAGAACGACTTCGTTCGAAGAAGTCCGCCCGTATGGAAGGATCTTCTTCATGGTTTTCACTCATATACTTAAGGAAAGCCTTATGGCGAAAGTCGGAGAAATTGGCTACAGGGTCTTTCCTGACTACCTCGGCATCTGCCCATAGTTGTAGGAAACAGGTGAACCCTTCGTCAAACCAAGGGTATTGTTGTTCATCTATAGCGAAAATATGTTGGAACCAAGTGTGCGCCAGCTCGTGGCAGGCAGTTTTCACAAGGGCATTGGGGTCTTTTCCTCCTTCTATAAAGGTACACATTGCATATTCCATAGCTCCTTGTCCAGCTTGGATAAAGGAGTAATGGCTCCAAGGATAAGCGCCTACCTTTTCCTCGTAGAAGTCCAGTACCTGGGGCATAATTTGCTGTAGTTTCTTCCAGCTTTCAGGAAAATTCTTATAAAAGAAATGGAGTTCTACTCCACGCTTGGTCTTTACCACATCATGCTGAAAGGAAGGGTCAGCCGCCCAAGAGAAGTCAATTACTCGCTCGGCTTTGAAATGCCAGGTGCGAGTCTTCTGGTGGGTTTTCACAGGCTTGATGCCCTGATAGCCGAAGCCTATTTGCTGAGCATTTTGCAGGTCTCCAGTGCCGGCAACAAGGTAATTCTTGTCTATGGTAATCTTTACATCAAAGTTAGCCCAATCCCCATAGAACTCGCCGAATATATATTGGTAAGGGTGCCAACCTTGGCTGTCATACGCACAGATACGAGGGTACCACTGGGAGAGGGATAGGGCGACGCCATCGGAGTTATTGCGCCCCATACGCATCGCAAAAGTGGGGATTTGTGCAGTGTAGTCCATAGCAAGGGTTGCCTTCCCATGAGGAAGGATAGGCTCGGGGAGGGTTACCTGTAGGATAGTTCCTACTACCTGATAAGGGGCAACTTTGCCATTTTGAGTGAGGGTACGTATGTGAATGAATCCTTGTTCGTTCTCCTTCAGATGAGCTAATTTGCTTTCGTATTTAGGAGATTCTTCAGAGCCTACATTCTGCATGAAGCGAGCGGGCATATCGGGTACCTGACGCATATTCATATCCATTTGGCTCTTGGGCTGAAAAGCGTTTAGGTATAAGTGGTAAAAAACAGTACGCAGCGTATCGGGTGAGTGGTTCTCATAGATGGCTACCTGCTTGCCTTTGTACTGGAAGGATTTTACGTCCATCTGAACATCCATTTGATAGTCAATGTGCTGTTGCCATTGAGCGAAGCTATACAAAGAACCTATTAAGGTAAGAAGTGAAGAAAGAACAAATTTAATCATTTTGAGTTTTTGGTTTTTTGATTCATCTATGTGGCAAAAGTACAAAAAAAAGTGGACAATGAAAAATGAAAAGTAAAAAATATAACTGGCGAGTACCCAAAGCTGGGTATGTGAATGAACAGTGAACAGTGAACAGTGAAAAATGAAAAATTAATCATTAATCATTGTTTGTTGTTTTTACTTATTCAAAATATATATAACTGAAAATGAGTAATTTATTTTGTTTCTAAAGAAGGGTTGTCGTATCTTTGCACCCAGAAAATAGAAATAAATATTATTAACATTAAAAACAAATAGTTATGGCTATCAGACTTGTAAATGGCTGTGTGAATTGTGAGAATCTCACAGCGGAAAATGTATGCAGACTCTATAATACCAAAGTAGAGGTAAAACACACTTGTGACGATTTCAATATGCGTCCCAGTTTGAAGGATGAAGTAGATTGTCTTTCCTGTGCAAAGTACAACACTTCCCTTTGTGAGAACCAATCCCATGCAGCAGAAGGAATGCTTTGTAATGAATGGACTCCAGAGACCACTGCAGAAGCATAGTTAACGAAGGAATGTTTTACTACTGTTAAAACTCTAAAAATAGAGAACTTTTTCATTTCGTAGAGGCAATAAGTTGAGAATACTTATTGCCTTTTTTAGGATTCTCTTCTTTTGTTATTAACAAAACTTTAGTAATGAATTCTCTTGACATTACCGCAAAAAAGATGTATTTTTGTAGTCAAATAATACAAATATATTGTAAAACGTTTTCTATTGATTATTAAATCGTATGCAAATGAAAAGAGATTCTTTTATTTTCTATCGTAGCTTCTATCAAGCGCTCCTTCCTTTAAGCAAGAGAACACAGATGGAAGCTCTTTCGGCTTTACTTCGTTATGCCCTTGATGGAGAGGAAAGTGAACACCTCTCAACAGTAGTGCAGTCTGTTTTTACCCTTATCAAGCCTCAGTTAGATGCCAATAACCAACGTTTCGAGAATGGTAGAAAAGGAGGTGCCCCTAAAGGAAATAGAAATGCTTTGAAAAAACAACCCAATCAAAACCTAAAACAACCTAATGTGAATGACAATGTAAATGATAATATAAATAACAATGCAAATATAAATGATAATATAAATGACAATATCAATGATTCTCTTTCTTTTTTTTGCAAAAAGAAACAAAAAAAAGAGTGTGTTTCTCCAGAAAATTTTTTTCAAAAAGAAAATTCTTTTTTAGAAGCTCCCTTAAATGACTCTTCGGAAGAGGAAAAAAAAGAAAAAGAAAAAATTTCCGCCCAAAAAGAAAAAGAAGCTCAAAAGAAGGAGAAGTCCTTTGATTTCAGAGCGGCTATGCTTGCAGAAGGATTTGCTCCCGACCTTGTTGACGAATGGCTCAAGATACGCAAGGCAAAGAAAGCCATTAACAGTGAGCATGCCTTTGAGCTCTTCCTTGAGCAGGTACAGCTTACCCAACAGGAGAAAAACATCATCCTCAAGCTCATCGTCCAAAAACAATGGAAAGGCTTTGAGGCAAGTTGGTTAGAGACCCTAAGCCACCCTTCACTAAATAGAAAAGAACCTATCACAATTGACCAAAATGGAAACATACTCAACCCTACCTACTTCAACACAACCAGCACCAACACAAGTCCTTACGTTGCAGGACGACAAACCGCAGAGACTCTTAGAGCCAACTTGCAAGGTTGGTAGTCTTTTTATACTCTTGGGATAAAGAAAATCAATAAAATAAGAAAGTGTTAATAACTTTTCATCTTTTTGCTTGACTTTACTTCTAAAATGTTGTACTTTTGTGCTCCAAAAGGAATGGTCTCACTATTCACTTTTCATTATTCACTTTATTTATGAGGGGAATCATTTATAAATCCACAGGGAGCTGGTATATGGTCAAGGGGGAAGACCAGCAGTTCTATGAATGTCGCCTTAAGGGGCGTTTTCGCCTTAAGGAAATAAAAAATACCAATCCGCTTGCCGTGGGGGATAGGGTGATCTTTGAGAAGGAAGGACAGAGGGTTATTACCCAGATTCTCCCACGGGAGAATTATATTATTCGCAAGTCGGTGAACCTCTCCAAGCAAACGCATATTCTTGCTGCCAATATAGAGGTAGCATTTCTTTTAGTAACGCTTAATAATCCCACTACCTATCCGGCTTTTATTGACCGCTTCTTGGTAACGGCTGAGGCTTATAGTATTCCTGCCGTTTTGCTAATGAATAAGGTGGACACTTATCTCCCTGATGAGCTGGCACAGGTGAAGTACTTGGCATATATGTACCGTGATATTGGTTATGAGTGCATTGGTATCTCGGCGCAGACAGGTAAGAATCTCCATTTGGTAAAAGAGCGTTTGGAAGGGAAAACGGCGATGGTGTTGGGTCACTCCGGAACAGGAAAAACCACTCTTATTAATGCCCTTTCGCCTTCCTTACACCTTAGAACACAACCTCTCTCCCAGCTACATGGACAGGGACAACATACGACCACCTTTGCCCAGATGTATGACTTGGACTTTGACGCCCGCATTATTGATACTCCAGGAATTAAGGGCTTGGGAGTAGTGGATTTTGATAAGGAGGAAATAGGAGATTATTTTCCTGAATTCTTTGCCTTAAAAAAACAATGTCGGTTTCATAATTGCCTACATGTGAATGAACCTCAATGTGCTGTAAAGGAAGCGTTGGACAGAGATGAGCTCTACTGGAGCCGGTATAAAAGCTATCTACAACTTCTGGAAGGAGAGGATACTTATCGGGAAAGTGAATAGTATAGCCAGCGAATACCCACAGCTGGATATGTGAGTGAAAAATGAAGAGTGAAAAGTTATAGCCAGCGAGTACTCATAGTCTGGAAAGTCGCATGAGCGAGAAATAAATAATAAAAATAAAAAATGAGCAACTCAAAACGATGAAAACATTTGCTTTAGTGGGGCGCAACATCTCTTACTCTTTCTCTCGGAGATATTTTGCAGAGAAATTCGCTCATGAGCAGATTACCGATAGTGAGTATGTCAATTTTGATATACCCACCATAGAAGAGCTTCCTGCACTTATCCGTACTACCCCTACCCTTGTAGGTATGAATGTAACCATTCCCTATAAGGAGGCAATACTTCCTTTGCTTGATGAGCAGAGTGAGGAACTTATGACCATCAAAGCTTGTAATACCATTAAGGTACTCCCCACAGGAAAGCTTAAGGGCTATAATACGGATTATATAGGCTTTCATGATTCCTTAGTCCTTTACTTAAAACCCCACCATAATAAAGCACTGATTCTAGGTACAGGAGGGGCAAGTAAGGCAGTCATCTTTACCCTTGAGCAGTTGGGAATTCCTTATATACTTGTCTCCCGTAAGGCTTCTGCTCAGGCAATCTCTTACGCATCGCTTGGGGAGGAAATCATCAGGAGTCATCTGCTAATTATCAATACGACTCCTCTGGGTACCTCCCCTGATACGCAAGCCTTTCCACCGATTCCTTATGAGTTTGTTACAGATAAGCATTTGTTATATGATCTTATCTATAACCCTGAAAAGACGGTTTTTCTCGCTAAGGGAGAAGCACAGGGGGCTACCATCCTTAATGGTTACCCCATGCTTGCCCTCCAAGCAGAAGCATCGTGGGAAATATGGAATAGTGAGAAGTGAACAGTGAAAAATTATTTATTTTTCGTTTTTCACTTAACTACGTTTTTACTTTTTCCTCCTATTAAGGATAGGCTGTATCCTTCTTTTTCCATTTCTTCTTTAGGGATGAAGCGTAGAGAAGCACTATTGATACAGTAGCGTAATCCTCCTTTGTCCTTAGGTCCATCGGTGAATACGTGTCCTAAATGAGCATTTCCCAACTTACTTCTTACTTCAGTGCGGAGCATGTTATGGGATTTGTCCATGTATTCCTTGACAAGTTTTTTATCAATAGGCTTGGTGAAGCTTGGCCATCCACAACCAGCATCATACTTGTCGGCAGAGGAGAATAGGGGCTCGCCTGTGGTTACATCTACATAGATGCCCTCACGGTTTTCGTTCCAATATTCATTACGAAAGGGTGGTTCAGTAGCACTATTTTGGGTTACCTCATACTGCATGTTAGAAAGCTCTTTCTTAAGGGTAGCCTTATCCTTAACAGTATAGGTAACTTTGGGTGAAGTTTGGGCCTTCTTAGGATTTGCTTTGCGAGCCATCTCAAAAAGAGCAGGGGAGAGGTGGCAATAACCATGAGGGTTCTTATCCAAATAGTCCTGATGATACCCCTCTGCTGCATAAAAGTTTTTCAAAGGAAGGTTCTCCACGACAATAGGCTTGCTGTATTGTTTGGCAAGGGCGATAAGGTGTGCCCTTATTGTAGTTTGGTCAGCTTTATTCGTATAGTAAATGCCTGTACGGTATTGTGAACCTCTGTCATTTCCTTGTTTGTTCAGGGAGGTAGGGTCAATAGTTTTGAGATAGAGTTCCACGAGCTGAGAGAGGCTTACTTCTGTAGGGTTGTATACTACCTTAACTGTTTCAGCAAATTGGGTGTCGCCTTGGCAAACTTCTTTGTAGGTAGGGTTCTGGATGTTCCCATTGGCATAGCCTACTTCTGTAGCCACTACGCCTCGCACTTGCTTGAAGAAATGTTCTGTACCCCAGAAGCATCCTCCTGCAAAATAGATTTCTTTAGTGTCCATTTTTTTTAGTTTGGTTTGTGAAAATAGTGAATAGCTTGTTAAAAAAGAGAGCAAACAAGCTGCCCAGAGTGTCATGTTTCTGTTCATAGCCGGTATTTTAAAAGTTTATAAATAAGGGTTTGTAACAGATTTTGTAGGGAAGAAGTAAAAAGATATTCACAAAAAGCATGCCAAAATAGGGTAAGGTAGAAGAAAATTTTGTAAAAAGTGCTGTAAGATAGAGAAAATACTATCTTTATTGTCCAATGAAAAAGCCTCTTCTTTTTGTAAAGAAGAAGCCTTTTACTTGATTAATATTATGGAAAAATAAAGATATTACATAGAAGGTTTGTCCTTAAGGACTTTTAGGATAATAGCCTCACGTTCTTCTAAAGGGAGGGGTTTGCCACCAAAAGCAGCATTTTCCCAATCCCCATAGGAGGGGTTAGGCAACACAATGAAGCGCTTTCCGAAAGCCTCACGGTTCTTTGTTACGGCATTAAAGCGTCCTTGGGTAGTAGGAACATCAAAATCCTTGTCAAAATCTGCTAAATTATCCCCTAAAAGTAGGACAATATTATATCTTTTGGCGATCTCCAAGCGTCTATTTTCCTTGCTTCTTTCAGCATTACGGAATATAAGGTGGTCATCTCCCTGAATAGGGAAGCCATAGCGCTTGAGGTTTGCAGCAGTCCCATCATGTTCGGCAGTGGAACGGTTGGTTACATAGAAGATGTGTACCCCTTTCTCTGCGGCATATCGGAAGAAGTCCAAAGAGCCTGCCAGTGGGGTTGCTTCTCCTTTAGCAGTCCATGCTTCCCATGATTTCTTCTCATATTCCTTATTTTCCTTGCCGCATTGTACGGCATAGTAGGAAGTGTTCATGAAGGTCTCATCAATATCTGAAACAATAGCGATAGGCTTATCACTTGACTGGGCAAGAGCCTCATCCAACCTCAAACGAGCTATATTGAAAGCCTGTAAGCATAGGGCGTCATATTCAGCGGCTTGCTGTTGGAAGAAAGCAGCATAGAGTTTTCCTTTGGTAAGGAGCTGATGGCTGCTGCCTTGAGTGGGGTTTGCGGAAGAGATAGTCCCCTTTTGAGAACAACAAGCACCACAGATAGCGGCAACTCCCAAGAAAATAAAGATTTTTTTCATGCTATGTAAATTTTTCGGGCTACAAAATTACAAAATATCTGTGTAATACAAAAAGAAACTATAAGCTAAAGTCATTAAAAATAAGAGAATTTAAAGTTAAATTTTTTCTCATAATGATAATTATTCTTTATAAAAGTTAAAAATTGTTTCTGAGAATAAGTTGGGGATATGAAAATTGATGATTCCTTGACTTATGAAGCATTATTATTTGTATCTTTGCCCTATGAATTTTATTGACTATATACATCAGAAAACACTTATTGATAATGAGACCCTTAAGGCATTGGATACTCTTTTTATTCCTAAGCAGTACAAGAAATATAGCTATCTTCTTAAGGCAGGAAGCCCCTCTAAGGAAGTCTTCTATATAGAGGAAGGGATCATGCGACAGTTCTATACGAAGGAAGAGAAGGATATTACCCATGCTTTCTATATGGAAAATGATTTCTATATGCCTGTAGAGAATATTTATTTTCACCAGCCTTATCCTTTCGCTTTAGAGGCTTTAGAACCTTGCTTGGTACGGGTGGCAGAATTCGCCCAAGTGGAAGAAATTATTAATAATAATCCTCAGTTGGAGCGTTTTATGCGGATGCTTCTGGTTTCTTTTCTCAAGAGTCTTTCCGATAGGATTTATGCCATTAAGTTCCAAACTGCTCAGGAGCGTTATGAGTTGTTATTGAAGAATTATCCTAAGATACTTCTGAGAGTTCCCTTGGGGCATATTGCTTCTTTCTTAGGGATTACTCAGCAAACCCTCAGTGTAATTCGTTCAGGTAAATAACGCTTTTTAATCTATCTTAAAAACTTATTGCAAAAAAGAGCTTCTTATTTCACAAATCTACTCTATTTTTGCAATCCGATAATTTGTAAGTTGTTTATTTTAAAATGTATTCAGAATGAAACATATATATACTTTTGTTTTTCTTTGTGTTACTACATTCAGCCTTGCTCAATCCCTTTCTTTCTCCGATGCCTTAGCACGTATGCAAGGCGCTAACCAGAAGCTCAAAGGAGTTGAAAAACAAACACAAGCCTCCTCTTATACAGAAAAATCAATGAGAGGTTTGTACTTACCACAGTTGAGCATTAATGCAAGCTATGCACACTTGAGTGACCCTCTTTCTTTAAGTTTTAATGAATATAAAACACCTTTGCAAAGTGGACTTACCTCCTTAGCAGGGGCTATTCCTGCCCCTTTACAACCAGCTTTCAGACCTTTATTGGGCAGGCTCCAACCTCTTTTTGCACAGGATTGGAGGTATGAATTTCAAAAGCAGGATATTTGGAAGCTCTCTGCAGACCTTCGTTGGGTACTCTATGCAGGGGGTAAGGTACGTGTAGGGAATAAGGTAAGCAAGCTCAATAGTGAAATTGCCAAAGTAGAAAGCCAGAAAACAGAGAATATGCTAATCTCCGAACTAGCAGAACGTTACTTTCAAGTACAATTAGCCCAAGAAGCGCTACGAGTACGACAGAAAGCTCTCGAAACAGCTGAACAGCACTATGGTAATGCTCAAAAGTTTGAGAAAAATGGTATGGTGGCTCCTGTGGAAACCATGCAAGCCAAGAAAGCCGTTACCGATGCACAACGCGAAGTACTTGCTTGCCAGAAGGATATAGAACTGGCACAAACTGCCCTTTATGGAGTTATTGGTGAACAGCTTCCTCCCCTTACGACCCTTTCTTCTTCCCTGTTTGAAGTGGCTCCCCTGCAACCTGTGGATTACTATCAACAGCAAGCCAAGGAAAACTATCCGCTTATTGTACAAGCCCGACTTAAAAAACAACTTACCGACCAGAATGTGAAGGCACAGAGAGCCGCTTTCCTGCCCGATGTAGCCCTTATTGGTAAAAAATATTTATGGTCAAAAAACCTTCCTATCACTGAACCGGATAACTGGGTGGTAGGCGTCGGTCTACAGTGGAATCTCTTTAATGGCTTCTCCGATAAGAATAGGATAGAACAAGCAAAAGCCCAACGTGAAAGTGTGCAGCTCATTACCGCTCAGGCTGAAAAAGACATACAAACTTTAGTGAAAAAACAATATACGGAGATAGAGAAACAGCGTGAACAGCTTCAAAGTTTACAAAAAAGCTTAGAATTCGCTCAGGAATTGGTACGGGTAAGGAATAAGGCTTTTGCGGAAGGACTCTCATCTTCCACTGATGTCGCCGATGCGAACCTCTACTTAGCCTCCATTGAAATAAAATGTTACCAAGCCCTCTTCGAAATGGATAAGGTGCTTGCTCAACTCTTGGAAACCTGTGGACTTAGCCAAGAATACACTAATTATTTAAGTAAAAAGTAAAGTCGCCTGAGCGAGAAGATAAGTAAGCAGTGAAAAATGAATGTTATCATAATGAGAAGATTTTTATTTCCCTTGTGTTTTATTTTTTGCTTTGGTTGTCATCAGGGGCAATCCTCCACAGCGCAGCCCTTAGCAAAGGACTATACGTTACAGCATACTCAAGCACTGGCTTACTGCAAGGCACATAAAATGAATGAGGATTTCTATTTCTTGATTGATCTGAGTTTACATTCGGGCAAAAACCGTTTTTTTGTGTATGATTTCAAGCAAGAGAAGAACCTTTATGAGAAGTTGGTTACTCATGGTAGCTGTGATGTAAAAGAACCCAATCCTAACAAATTTGAAGTAGCCAAATACAGTAATCAAGCCAATAGCCATTGTTCAGCTAAGGGCAAATATAAAATAGGAAAGCGAGATTATAGCTCGTGGGGTATCAAGGTAAAGTATTGGCTACAAGGTTTGGAAACAAGTAATAACAATGCTCAGAAGCGAGTGATTGTATTACATTCTTGGGAGGCTGTCGCCGATAGGGAGATTTATCCTCGTTATAGTCCCCTAAGTTGGGGTTGCCCTGCCGTCTCTAATGCATTTATGCAACTTTTGGATACCATGCTCCAGGAAAGCAAAAAGCCTGTATTGTTATGGATTCTTTAGAGATAATGTCAGCTTCAAAGAAGACTAACCCCAAAAATTCAAGCCTTATACAAGCCGAGTATTCTTAATAACAGAGGGGGTAACAACAAAGAGTTGTCCTCATGTGGCTCTATTACTTTATATAGCTTCAATGATTATTCTATTATTTTGAATTTTGCAAAGCGAAGGATGAGGGTTTTCTCTCCTCCATTCTCGAAACGTACTCTTGCTTTGCGGTCAGCACCTGCGCCTTCCACTTCTGTAATTTTTCCTTTTCCAAAGCGTTCGTGTATAATGGTATTTCCTACCACAACTTTTGGAATATCTCCTACCGAGATTGCTTTAGCTTGCTCGGGCTTTTGTAGGCGGAGCTTCTTGAGTTGTTCCTCATTAGGCTTTTTGTAGGCGGGTGGAGGTGTATTAGTGGGCTTTTGCTGACGTAGTTTGCTCTTATCAATGGGCGCAAAAGTATCTACATTGATGAGGGGCTTGTAACGATAGTTCTCTTTGGAGGTAAGGTATTCTAAGTAACGTTCGTCTATCTCTTCAATAAATCGACTGGGTTCAGCATCCATGAGCTTTCCCCATCGGTAACGGTTCTCTGTATAGGTAAGGTACGCCTGCTTCTCGGCACGGGTCAGCGCTACATAGAATAGACGTCGCTCTTCCTCTAACTCGGCACGAGTATTCTGGCTCAAGGCTGAAGGAAATAAATCCTCCTCCATGCCTACAATGAATACATAAGGGAACTCTAATCCTTTGGCGAGGTGTATGGTCATCAGCGATACACGGTTATCGTCCTCAACTTCCTTATCCATATCAGTCGCTAAGGCTACATCTTGTAGGAATTCAACCAGAGAGTTGGAGGCATCCTCCACCTCCTGTTGTCCTTCCACAAAATCGCGAATACCATTGAGGAGTTCCTCTATATTCTGCATGCGTTCCACGCCTTCGGGGGTGCCATCCTTCTTGAACTCATTGAGAATCCCAGTGCGCTTGGTGATGTGTTCTGCCAGAGAAAAAGCATCATGGGTCTCCATCATAATACGGAAACTAAGAATCATATTGGCAAACTCCAATAGGCGGTTTCGGGTTGCCGAATTGATTTTAAGCCCATAGTCCATGGTTGCTAAGTTCTTAATAATGGTAAAGATAGGTACTTTGAATTCATTGGCACAGAGGGTAAGTTTTTCCATAGTGGTATCCCCTATACCACGAGCAGGGAAGTTGATGATACGCTGAAGTGCTTCCTCGTCATTCTCATTGGCGACCAGCCTAAAGTAAGCCAAGATATCCTTAATTTCCTTACGTTGGTAGAAAGAAAGTCCCCCGTATATGTAATAGGGAATATCTCGCTTTCTCAGGGCATCTTCTATAGCACGAGATTGGGAGTTGGTACGATAGAGAACAGCAAAATCTCCATAGGAGCGTTGTTTCTGCATGGCAGTTTCAAAAATAGTACCTGCTACAAAGCGTCCCTCATCGGCATCGGTAGGACTACGGTGTACTTTGATACGGCTTCCATTTTCATTTTCTGTCCAGACTACCTTCTCTAAGCGAGCTTTGTTATGCTCTATGACATTGTTGGCTGCCTCCACAATATTCTTAGTGGAGCGATAGTTCTGCTCTAAGCGATAGATGCCTACCTTCGGGTAATCCTTCTGGAAATTAAAGATATTATCAATATTTGCCCCACGGAAGGCATAGATACTCTGTGCATCGTCCCCCACAACACAGATATTCTGAAACCTATCGGCAAGGGCACGTACAATAAGGTATTGGGAATGGTTCGTATCTTGATACTCATCCACCAAGATGTAGCGGAAACGATTTTGGTACTTAGCGAGCACCTCAGGGAATCGGTTAAGTAACTCATTGGTACGTAACAGTAAGTCATCAAAATCCATGGCTCCAGCTTTAAAACATCTTTCTACATAGTTGCGATAAATATCTCCTATGCGAGGACGCTTTGCCATAGCATCGGCTTCTTGAAGGTCATGGTTCTCAAAGTAAGCTTTTACGGTAATGAGGTTATTCTTATAGGAGGAAATGCGGGAGGCTATTTGTTTATACTTATACACCTCCTTATCTAAGCCCATTTCCTTGATAATAGCGGAGATAAGCCGTTGGGAATCCTGTTGGTCATAGATGGTAAAATCTCTTGGAAAGCCCAGCCTATAGGCTTCCTCCCTAAGAATACGGGCAAAGACAGAATGGAAGGTTCCCATCCATAGGTTACGTGCTTCGCTTTGTCCTACGATGCGTCCAATGCGCTCCTTCATTTCCCGGGCTGCCTTGTTGGTAAAAGTCAGTGCAAGAATGTTGAAGGGATCTACTCCTTGTTGCATAAGGTAAGCAATGCGATAGGTAAGTACACGTGTTTTCCCAGAACCAGCCCCTGCGATGACCATCACGGCACCATCCTTATGTACTACAGGAGCACGCTGTGCCTCATTAAGTTCGTCTAAGTAGTTCAATTGAATTCTGAGTTTTGAGTTAAAAAGTGAACAGTAAGTAATGAAAAATAGTTGCTAAGAATACGAAAGGTTATTTACCTTTCGTTATACATCATTTGTTTTCATTGCTTAGTATTTTGTTTCCATTTTTATGTATTCTAAGAATTCTTTTCTTACAATAGGATCTTTAAATTGACCGCCATATTCAGCAGTAACAGTACTGCTTTCAATGTCCTTGATACCACGGGAATTAACACAGAGGTGCTTGGCATCAATCACACAAGCTACATCTTGCGTGCCTAAGAGGTGTTGCATTTCCTGTACAATTTGTATAGTAAGGCGTTCCTGTACTTGAGGACGACGGGCATAGTAATCCACAATACGGTTCATCTTAGAGAGTCCTAATACCTTTCCGTTGGAGATATAGCCCACATGAGCACGTCCTACAATGGGGAGAAAGTGATGTTCACAAGTGGAGTAGAGGACAATATTTTTTTCTATGAGCATCTCCCCATAGTGGTAGTTATTTTCAAAAGTAGAGGAACTGGGCTTGCGCTTGGGATCAAGTCCTGCAAAAAGTTCTTTTACATAGGCTTTAGCCACTCTTAGGGGAGTCCCCTTGAGACTGTCATCCGTAAGGTCAAGTCCAAGAGTTTCCATAATCTCTGCCATTGATTTTTGAATGCGAGCGATTTTCTGTTCATCAGAAAGGGCAAAGGCATCAGCTCGCAAGGGAGTCTTAGCTGAGGTACTGAGGTGGTTTTTACCTATAAAATCATCTGAATGGTTCATTTGCTACTTATTTGTTTAAGGGGACAAAAGTACGAAATAAAGTGAATAGTGAATAGTGAATAGTGAATTTTTTTTCACTTTTCACTTTTCGCTAATAGGGTAGGCATGAGTTAAAGTTGCTGAATACCTGCAAGCGAGTATCAGGCTCGCACCAGCGAAGAGAACAATAATTAATGATTAACTTTTAATGATTATAGCAATTTTTCGTTTTTCACTTTTCACTTAGGAGCGCATAGGTAATACTTAGTAACTTTGGTGGATAGTGCATCTAAATTCATTTGATCAGAGGCTTGGGTAACATCTATAACCTTATTGTTCTTAGTATAGATAAGGATATTCTGCTCATCTTTTCGGTAGGCAGTATTGGAGACTTCTCCGGTGAAAACAAAGTAATGTGCTAATTCCTCTGGAAGGTCATATTTTTTAGCAGTCTCTTGTAAGAGTTGTTGTATTTTTTCCTTTTCTACAGGGCTTTTGTAAAGCTTAACACGGAGCAAATCGCGGTTAAGAATCATTTGGCTGAGCTTAGCTAAGACCCAATCCTCCCCATATTGCCATTCCTTAAGTCCTGAGATGATGTCATAATCATCTAATTGAGCAAATAAGTGTAAGGCATGACGGTCAAAAGTCTCTTTTGTAATGTGATTCTCTACAAAAAAACGTAGTGCGGTGGTCATGGGTAGCTTTTTCCCCTGTCCTGTAAGCTCCTTTACGCGTGCCAATATCCGGATAAGAACAAATTCTGCCCCTATACTGGTTTTGTGTAGGTATACCTGCCAATACATCAATCGGCGAGCTACCAGAAACTCTTCTATGGAATAGATGCCTTTTTCATCTACAATGAGCGTATCGTTCTTGACGGTGAGCATGGCAATAATTCGCTCGGAGTTAATATTGCCTTCACTTACCCCTGAGTAAAAACTGTCTCGCTTGAGATAATCCAACCTATCCATGTCCAATTGGCTGGAGATGAGCTGATTCATGAACTGTTTTTTATATTTCTTTTGGAAGATTTCTATAGTAACTGAGAGCCTTCCTTCAAATTGTCTGTTGAGTTCTTCCATGAACGCCAAGGATATTTCCTCATGAGAGATTCCTTCCACAATACTGTGTTCCATAGCATGGGAGAAGGGACCATGACCAATATCATGTAGGAGAATAGCTATATATAAGCCCTCTTCCTCTTCTGGGGTGATTTCTACCTGCTTGTAGCGGAGTGTTTGCACCGCTTGTTGCATAAGGTACATACATCCTAAGGCGTGATGGAAGCGTGTATGCCTTGCTCCTGGATATACCAAGTAGGAAAGTCCCATTTGAGAAATTCTGCAAAGGCGCTGAAAATAAGGATGTTCTATAAGAGCGAGAATAAAAGTATTGGGGATATGAATAAACCCATATACAGGATCATTCACTATTTTAAGCCTGTTATGTATTTTCATCACTTTTTTGGGCAAAGATATACATTTTTTGCTATATTACCAATATTATAAGTAAATTTCTTAGAACACAATTAAAAAAAGTATAAAAAAGTATTTTTAAATGACAAAAACAATTACTTTTGTCACCAAATTTCTAATCCTTGATTTCTCATGAAAACTTTATTAAAGAACGGTAAGCTCATTTCTGACAACCATATTCAAGAAGCCGATTTACTTATTGAGAATGAGCGTATTGCTAAGATTGCCTCAGCGATCTCTGCCAAAGAAGCACAGAGAGTTATTGACCTTGCAGGGATGCTGGTATTCCCCGGCGTGATTGATGACCAAGTACACTTCCGTGAACCTGGACTCACCCATAAGGCGACCATTGCCTCTGAGAGTATAGCTGCTGTGGCGGGAGGAACAACTACCTTTTTTGACCAGCCCAATACCATTCCCCAAGCCACAACCATTGATGCTCTGGAGGATAAGTTTGCCATAGCTGCCAGTAGCTCAGTAGCTAATTTCTCTTTTCTACTCGGCGGAACCAATGATAATATAGAGGAACTCAAGCGGATCAATCCTAAGAATACTGCCGGAGTGAAGCTCTTCTTAGGCTCTTCCACAGGAAACATGCTCGTGGATAATGAGAAAACTATTGAAAGGATATTTAAGAATGTACCTACCCTCATTGCTGCCCATTGTGAAGATGAACAAACTATTAAGCGTAATTTGGAACACTATCTTTCCCTCTATGGAGCTCAAATCCCCATTGAGTGTCATCCACTTATCCGCAGTGCGGAGGCTTGCTATCTCTCCTCCTCACGAGCAATAGCGCTTGCTAAACAAACAGGTGCAAGATTGCATGTGTTTCACCTCTCCACAGCTAAGGAAACAGAGCTCTTGGACAATACAATTCCTTTGTCGCAAAAGAAAATTACAGCAGAGGCTTGTATCCATCATCTTTGGTTTTCTGATAAGGACTATGACCAGAAAGGAGTATTTATTAAGTGGAATCCGGCAGTGAAATCCCAAGCAGACCGTGAAGGCATCTGGAAAGCTCTCTTGGACAATCGTATAGATGTGATAGCTACCGACCACGCTCCCCATACCTTAGAAGAGAAAAGCCAAAAGGAATACCAGAGGATTCCCTCTGGAGCCCCTTTGGTACAACATTCCTTAGTAGCTGCCCTTACAATGTTTCGAAAAAGAGGAATCCCCTTAGAACGCTTAGTGGAGAAAATGTGCCATAATCCGGCCATCCTTTTTAGAATCCGCGAGAGAGGTTACCTCAGGGAAGGTTATTATGCCGATATCACTTGCGTAGCTGAACATACCCCTTGGCAAGTCTCTAAAGAGAATATCCTCTACAAATGTGGTTGGTCTCCTTTGGAAGGAACAACCTTTGATTATAAGGTAGCTTATACCTTTGTTAATGGAAATTTGGTATATGATCAAGGAACACTTCTTACCCAAGAAAAAGGAAAGCGAGTCCTTTTTGATAACTAATCATCTCTGAAGTACTTAAAAAATTAGTTGCTCATTCTTCTTCAATCCTCATTAATTTCGTATTTTTGCCTAAAAATTATAACAATAATAGTTATTCAATGAAATCAGTTTCCTTACCCGTATCACAGGTAGAAAAACTCACTTCGGATTCGGTTAAAGTATCTTTTAAAATTCCTCAAGAACATAAAATTTCCTTTGACTTCTTTGCAGGACAATACATCACCCTCGAAAAAGAAATTGAGGGGATGGCTGTAAGGCGTGCTTATTCTATATGTTCCTCGCCTTATGAGGATATTATCAGTGTAGCCATTAAGCAAGTACCCAATGGTGTGTTCTCCACTTATGCTTGTAAGCAGTTGCAAGAAGGAGAAACCTTGGGGGTATTTCTCCCAGAGGGTAAGTTTGCCTATATCCCTGAAATATCTCCTGAGAATTTAGGACTTTTCGCCGCTGGAAGTGGTATTACTCCTATGCTTAGCATTATTAAGGTCGCCCTTGTGAAAAGCTCTTGCAAGATACTCTTAGTCTATGGAAACAGAACGCCTGAGACTACTATGTTTCTCTCGGATATAGAGGCACTTAGGGCGCAGTATCCCAATAGGCTTTTGGTGCAATATGTCTATAGCAAGACCCAGCAAGAGGGTGCCCTTTCAGGACATATAGATCCACCTATGGTGGAGCAATTGCTCAAAGAGACCTACAAGGAGGTGGAATTCGGTCGTTTCTATATCTGTGGACCCCAATCAATGGTTGAGGCTATTAAGGAAAAACTCCTAAAGGATTATGACAAAAAGAAAATTCATACAGAGCTCTTTACCGTAACGCAGACCTCTAAAAAAGAATATAAAGGAACTTCAGAGATTACAGTACGCTTAGAAAATAAAGAATATACCTTCATTATAGAACGTAAGGAAAATATACTAAGTCAGCTCCTCGCTAAGGGATTGGAAGTATCCTATTCCTGTTTAACGGGAGCATGTAGCAGCTGTTTGGGAAAGGTAACTGAAGGAAGTGCCGAGATGGATAAAAATCAAGTACTCTCTGAAGAAGAAATAGCTAAGGGAATGATACTTACCTGCCAAGCTCACCCTACCTCTCAACAAATTAGGGTAGAGTTCGATTACTAAGTTTTTGTTAATTAACCATATACTCTCTTTTTATTGGATAAAAAGCCTTACTTTTGTCTCTAAAATATGGATTATGAAGTATAAAAATATTTTTTTTCTAACAGGATTGTTAGTCTCAGGAGCAACTCTTGCTCAGCGTACGGCTCATTATACCGCTGGAAATGCCTCTTTACAGAAAGCACTTTCTTTATATCATCAAAAGCAGTATAAGGCTTCGGAACATCTTCTTAAAAAGGAATTACAGAAGCAAACCGATGAAACCACTCGTGAACAATGCTTGTACTATATAGCTTCCTCTGCACTAAGACTCGGACAAGCCGGAGCTAATGCCCAAATGGAGCAATATTTGAGGGATTATCCCTCCTCTCCTTATGCTACAAATGCTAATTTTGAAATAGGAGAATACTATTTTAGTAAGGGAAATACTAAGAGTGCCATTGCTTGGTATGATAAGGTGCAAATCTCTTCTCTTTCAGCTGCCCAAAGAGAAAAATTTAACTTCCAATATGGTTATGCCCTCTTCGCTCATGGGGATAAGGAAACCGCTCAACGATATCTCTCCCAAGTGAAAGACTCTAAAGAATATGGAAAGAAAGCCTCCTATTACTTGGGGTATATTGCCTATGATGCCGATGATTATAAGCAAGCCAATGAATTTTTTCAAAAGGTAGGACAGGAAAAAGAACTTAATAAAAATCTCTCCTACTATCAGGCAGATATGAACTTCAAGCAAGGAAACTTCCAAAAAGCCTTAGAAGAAGGACTTCATCAGTTGGAGAAAACCAATAACCCTCAGTATCGCTCTGAGATTAATAAGATTATTGGAGAAAGTTATTTTAACTTAAAGCAATATGATAAAGCAATTCCTTATCTGGAAGCTTATAGAGGAAAAAAAGGTAAATATACCAATACCGACCTATATTACTTGGGCTATGCTTACTACAAACAAAAGGACTATCAAAAGGCAATAGGTCAGTTTAATAGAATTATTGATGGCAAGAATGAAGTTGCTCAAAATGCTTATTACCACTTGGCTGAATGTTATCTCAATACCAACCAGAAGCAACAGGCTCTAAATGCCTTCCGTAATGCTTCTCAAATGAATTTTGTCCCTGAGATAAAAAAAGATGCTCACCTAAATTATGCGCGCTTGAGCTATGAGGTGGGAAATGCTTATGAATCCACCCCTGAGGTGATACAATCCTACATGGAGACCTATCCTAATGACCATACTCAAGAACTTAAGGAACTATTGGTAGATTCTTATATTACTTCCGGAAACTTTCAATCTGCAATGAATCTCTTGGAGAAATCCACCTCTGCCGATGAGAAAATATACCAAAAAGTAGCTTTCTTCTACGCTTTGCAACTTTATGCCGATGGTAACTATAAGGAGGCACTCTCTTATTTCCAAAAAGCACAAGGAAAATCCAATGAACTACTCCGTGCAAGAGCTATCTATTGGTCTGGAGAAACTCATTATCAACTCCAACAATATGCAGAAGCACAGAAAGATTTTCATGATTTCCTATCACTGGGTCTGAAATCAGCTCCTGAGTACCCTAATGCTTACTATGGCTTGGGATATGCTCTTTTCAATCAAAAGAAATATCTTGAAGCTACAGAGAATTTTTCCAAATATATAGAGACAAAACCAACGGCTTCCCGCCTTGCCGATGCTCACTTGCGCCTTGCCGATAGCTATTTTGCCATTGGTAAGTATTGGCCTGCTATGGAAAACTATAATAAAGTAATGACCATTAATGTAGGAGATACAGATTATGCTGCCTTCCAAAAGGCTATTAGCTATGGTATTGTGGATAGAGTTCCTAAAAAAATAGAGGAACTCAATGCTTTTATAAAAAATTATCCTAAATCCAATCTGCGTGAGGATGCTATTTATGAATTGGCAAATACCTATGTGGCACAAGGAAATAATGAAAAAGCAGCTGCCTTATATCAACAATTGCAAAATCAATATCAGGGAGGTACTTACACAGCTCGTGCTATGCTTCGTGAAGGGCTCATGCTCTATAACAAAAATGAAAATCAAAAAGCCTTAACTGTATTTAGAAAAATTACAGAAAAATATCCCAATTCCCCAGAAGCTATGCAGGCGATAAATACGGCTAAAAGTATTTATGTAGAAATGGGTAAGGTAGAGCAGTATGCACAATGGGCAAAAAGTTTAGGTTATGTGGAGGTATCTGATAATGAATTGGATAACGCTGCCTTTGAAGCGGCTGAACGACAATATATACAAAATAAAAAGCAAGAGGCAAAAGGAGCTCTGGAAAAATATCTAAAAGAGTTTCCTAAAGGAGCCAATACAGCACAAGCCCGTTTCTATTTAGCTCAATTATACTTTGAAGCAAACCAAAAAGAAAAAGCACTCCCTCTCTATGAAAAAGTGTTAGAAGAAGGACGTAATGAATATTCTGAACAAGTCTTGGTCAGGTTGAGTAATATCTATTTAGAGAAAGAAGAAATAGATAAAGTGATTCCTTTGCTTAAGGAAATTGAAAAAACCTCCTCAGTCGCTCAAAATTTGATTTTTGCACGATCTAACTTGATGAAGGGTTTCTATAGACAAAAAGATTATCCCCAAGCAATAGAATATGCTAAAAAGATATTAGCCGAAAAAAATGCTGATAACCGCTTAAAGAATGATGCTCGTGTGATTATGGCAAGGGCTTATATGGCTACAGGAGCTGAGGAAGAAGCAGAAAAACAATATGCAGAGGTACGTAAAACAGCGACCGACGCCCTTATGGCAGAGGCATTGTACTATGATGCTTATTTTAAGAACAAAGCAGGACAATACAAAAAATCTAACGAAGTAATCCAAAAACTGGCTAAGGAATATGGAGGATATAAGGAATTCTCTGCTAAAGGATTGGTGGTAATGGCTAAGAACTTCTATGGACTGAAAGACCTCTACCAAGCCAACTATATTCTCAATAGCGTAATCGCCAATTTTAAAGCATATCCTGAGGTAATCACCCAAGCCAAAGAGGTGCTCGCTCAGGTTAAAGAGGATGAAAATAAACCTACTAAATAAAAAGAAAATGAAAAAGTTATACCATATATTTACCACTCTTTTCTTATTTTCAACCTTCTCTACTTATGCTCAGGATAAGTTGGGAACCATCTCTGTGGATATTGTCAAGCCTTATACCCCTACTATCGCCGATGTACATAAGCCACAAGAGGAAACTCCTAAGAAGGACTCTGTAACAGTGGCTAAAAAGAAAATCAATTATACCATTCATTCGGTGCCGGTTGCCTCTACCTTTGTTCCTGAAAAAGGAAAAGCAGTAAGGATTACCGCTTCCCAACGTAAGGATACTCTTTATCATTCCTATATTGCTTTAGGAGCAGGAAGTTATGCTTCATTCTATGGAGATGGATTTGTAGCTATCCCGCTGAATGAAGAATCTGATCTCTCATTGGATTTTACACATCATTCTTCCAAAGGAAAAGTGAAGGGGGTAACCTTAGATAATAATTTCTCTAATACAGAGGCACAGGCAAGTTATCGCTATGGGGATAATGACTATCAGTTGGGACTCTCAGCCAATGTCGCCAATCGCTTAATGCATTGGTATGGAGTGGAGGACAAAACTTTACTTCCTATTGAGGCTTCTCTTAGGCAAAGCTACCTCAGTGGAGGGCTCTCAGGCTTTTTCTCTATGAATAAAAGTGTATTTAATGGAATAGATTTTTGGATTCAGGGAGCAAAGGATCACTTCCAAAGTGGAGAAACACAGGTCAAACTACGTCCCACCTTTAAGTTTGATATCAACCAACAACAGTTTGTTACTGCTATATTGGATGTGGATTACTTGCAAGGAAGTTTTGACCAACATTTTTCCAATAACAATAAGATAGAATATCGTTCAGCCCTTATAGGGATAAAGCCTTCCTATCGCTTTTCTATTCCTAATTTCTCTATCAAATTAGGCTTGGGTGCTTATTATGCCAAGGAAAAAGACTATGAGAATGGTCATGATCTCAAAATCTTCCCTGATGCAGAACTCTCTTATGATGCCTTTGGAGATAATTTCATCCTCTATGGAGGGATTACAGGGAATATAGAACAACTCTCTTATCGTAAGCAAAGCCTTGAAAACCCATACCTTTCTCCAACCCAAGAGCTACATCCTACCTTTACCCCTTATGATATATTTGGCGGGGTAAAAGGTGCTTTGGGGCAGGGATTCTCCTATAATATAAATCTCTTCTACAAGCGCTTGGAGAATATGCCTCTTTTCCAAGCCAATGAAAAACTGTCCTTAATTCAGTATGCTCCTTATCAGTATGATAATACTTATAAAATAATTTATCAGGATGCTATGGAATATGGAATAAAAGCTCACCTAACAGGCAAAATATCGGATCAGTTTGATATGGATTTTTCTCTTAAGGCGAATGGATTCTCAATGGATAAGCAGGAGGAAGAGGCTTGGAACCAACCTTCCTTTACCTCTGCACTTGCTGCTCATTATCAAATTATTCCAAATTGGAATATCGCCGCTGAGTTCTTTTATGTAGGTGAAAGAAAGGATCTAAAGCATACGCTTTCTACTCAGCCCCGTGAGCAGGTAACTCTCAAGGGCTTCTTTGACCTTAATTTCTCTACCGATTATACCTTCCTAAAGCAATGGACAATCTTTGTCAATCTCAATAATGTAGCAGGAGAGAATTACCTCCGTTGGACAAACTATCCTGTACAAGGATTCCAATTCCTGGCAGGAGTAAAGTATAGCTTCAATATAAAGTAAACTTTAAAAAATAAAATAGAGGCAATTCATTTGTGAATTGCCTCTCTCTTTCAGAAAATCATCTATGATAAAAAAATATTTTTATTATACTAGGATTTGTGTACCACTGCTTGTAATCTTATTGTCTAAATAGAAGTCAATACGTCCTAAATTAATACCATAGCAACCTACTTGATTGACAAGGATTTCACGATTATTTTTGTTTTTTACAATAACAGGTTCATTTAGGAAAGTATGAGTGTGCCCTCCTATAATAAGGTCTGTGTCGTAGGTTCTTCTGGCAATAGTCAGGTCACACACCTTATTAGAATGATACTGATAACCAAGATGCGAGAGGCAGATAACAATATCACATTTCTCGCTCCTTTTTAGCTTGTTCTCCATGTCAATGGCTATCTCCACAGGGTCAAGATACTGAGTCTCTCGGTAGTTCTCTTTAGTAACCAATCCTTTGAGTTCTACTCCTAAACCATAGACTCCTATGCGAACATCATCTACTACAAATACTTTATAAGGCTTGGTTTTCCCTTCTAAAATAGTATTCTTGAAGTTATAATTGGAACAGATAAAGTCAAACTTAGCATGAGGGAGTTGTGAGAGTAATCCCTCCAATCCATTATCAAAATCATGATTGCCAAAGGTAGCAGCATCATACTTGAGCATGGACATTAAGCGGAATTCTAATTCTCCTCCATAGTAATTAAAATAGGGTGTCCCTTGGAAAATATCGCCAGCATCAAAGAGCAAGGTATGAGGATTCTCTTTTCGTGCCTGTTCTATCAGTACAGCACGGCGAGCTACCCCCCCCTTATCAGGATAATGAGGATCATCTACAGGCATAGGGTCTATATGGCTATGTGTATCATTGGTATGAAGAATTGTAATGTGCTTCTTGTGATTTTTTAAGGGAGTCTTTTCCTTGCCAAGAGCAAAGGAAACACCTCCCATTCCTAATAATAAGGCTCCCGCACTTATATTTTTTACAAAATTACGTCTTTCCATAATCTATTTCTTTATTCTGAAGCGCTCATCGGTTTTGAAGTCTAAAGTATCTGTTTTCCTAAGGTAATCAATGATAGCATCTCTTGAAGGATAGTTAATATTGGTAACACTTAGGGCATCTTTGAAAAAATTCATACGATCTCCCCCTTGATACAGATAATCAAAAGTACATACAAAATAGCGCTTTTTGCGTTGAACAGGTCTTTTATTGATGAGAAAGCTTACAACATCTCCTCTTTTGTTAATGGTTAGTTGTACTTGTTTGGAAAGAGGATGAGGAAGTTGATTCTCAATAAGGTATTTAGCCATCTTATAGAGGGTATCCCCGGTGAGTTCTACCACTACTAATTGATTCTCGAAAGGCATGATCTGGTATACTTGCCGTATAGTAATGTCCCCTTGAGGGATCTCAGTTCGGATTCCTCCCCAATTGAACATAGCAAAATCAATATGCCTTTTTTTCTTCTTGAGAAAATAAGAATCCGCCTGTTCACATTGGGAATCCGCAAAGAAATTTCCAATAGGCATATTCATAACGTCTGCCTCAAGAACCTTAATCATGGCTGTTTTGTTATAGGAGAGTACCTTGTCCAAATATTTGTTCAAGTGATACCGAAAAGGAGAAAGATAATCCTTTATTTGCTCATCTTCTTCGGTCTCTTTACCAATCTGAAGCTGCTCCCCTTGAAGAGCTTGAGTGTAGTAACCGCTTGATTTACAAGATGATAATAATAGTAATAAAGCAAAGACTCCCAAGAATATTTTTTTCATAAAAATGTTTTAGTTCCAGTGTGCAAAATTAATAAAAATTGATTAAATTTGCAGGGAAATCTTTAGAAAAATTATTTTGAAACTATTTAAGAATATTGCCATTAATAGGCGCATACGAAAAAATCTAAAAAGAATAGATAATAAACTGAATGGTAGTAAATTACATGTTCATCGTATTGGCTGCATTGTGGATACAGAGGAAGTTTCTAAGGTGGAATTCTTAAAGGATTTCATAAAAAGCTATGGAATCAATTCTGAGAACTATGTGATTTTGGGATACCAAGATAGGGGTATGGATATTCAAATACAAGGAATCCCCCTTTTCTCATGGAAGGATATTAACTATTCTGGAAATATACGTAACTATCACGCAGATAGGTTATGGGAGTTGGAGTATGACCTTCTGATTAATTGCTTTTCTTCTCCAAAGCTCCCTCTATTATTGCTCTCCTCAGGAGTAAGAGCCAAGTTGCGTATAGGAGTTACAGGAATTGACCCTATTTTCAATGATATTATCATTGATACACCCCTTAAGGATGGAATGACCTTTATTAAAGAAGCCAAAAAAATCATAAATACACTACAATGAAAAAATTACAAGGAACAGGTGTGGCACTAACCACACCTTTCAAACAGGACAAATCCGTAGATGTACAAGCCCTTGAACAGTTGGTACATTTCCAAGTGGAAAACGGTATTGATTATTTAGTAGTTTTAGGAACTACAGCAGAAACTCCAACCCTCTCTACTGAGGAAAAACAACTTGTCAAACAGACTGTAAAGCGTGCTAATAATGGTAGGATCCCTATGGTGCTCGGAGTAGGAGGAAATGATACGAAAGCAATCGTAGAACAAGTACAAGCCGTAGAGAAGGATGATTACCAGGCTATTCTTTCGGTCTCCCCTTATTATAATAAGCCTTCTCAAGAGGGAATCTACCAACATTATAAGGCAATAGCTCAGGCTTCTCCGCTCCCTATCTTGCTCTATAATGTGCCTTCACGAACAGGGATTAATATGGATTATCATACTACCTTACGCTTAGCCAAGGAGGTGCCTAATATCATAGGAATCAAAGAGGCTTCAGGGAATATTGTTCAGATTATGCACTTGCTTCAGGGGCGCCCAAAGGATTTTCTGATTATTTCTGGGGATGATGCCACCGCTTTACCTACAGTGCTCTTGGGAGGTGATGGGGTTATTTCTGTTTTAGGACAAGCATTTCCTAAACAATGTTCTCAGATGATACATCATGGCTTGGAAGCTAAAAACAATGAAGCCAATGCCTCTCAGTATCACTTACTTGAGGCTATGGATTTGATATTCAAGGAAGGAAACCCAGTGGGAATTAAGGCTTTGCTCTCTCTCTTGGGAATAGGAACCCCTCAGGTACGTCTTCCTTTGTGTACTGCCTCTGAACAGCTACAAAAGCAGCTTAAGGAATTCCTACAAAAAATGAAATAGAAGAAGTCTTTACATTTTTATCTGTGAGGCAAGTAGATAAATGACCGCCATGCGAATAGCCACCCCGTTTTCTACTTGGTCGAGGATGATGGATTGCTTGCCATCGGCTACTTCACTGGTAAGTTCTACACCTCGGTTGATAGGACCTGGGTGCATGATAACTATTTCCTTACCCAATTCATCCAAAATCTCTTGGGTGAGCCCATATTGTAACACATATTCCCGTGTGGAAGGGAAGTAAGGAATATCCAAACGCTCATTCTGGATACGGAGCATATTGGCTACATCGCACCAGCGAAGTGCTTTCCTAAGGTCTGTTTCTACCTGTACCCCTAATTCATGTATGTATTTTGGAATAAGTGTTTTGGGTCCGCAAACGGCTACCTCAGCTCCTTGCTTATGTAAGGCAAATATGTTGGAGAGAGCAACCCGTGAGTGCAATATATCCCCTACAATGACCACCTTTTTCCCTGCAACACTCCCTAAACGTTCTCGTATGGAATAGGAATCTAATAAGGCTTGCGTAGGATGTTCATGAGCACCATCCCCTGCATTAACAATAGGAACTTTTACATGCTGGGAGAGAAAAACACCTGCCCCTGGATTCGGATGGCGCATAACTATCATATCCACTTTCATCGCTAGGATATTATTGACTGTGTCAATGAGGGTTTCTCCTTTTTTTACGGAGGATTGTCCCGCAGAGAAGTTAATTACATCGGCAGAAAGACGCTTCTCTGCCAATTCAAAAGATAAGCGCGTACGAGTACTATTCTCAAAAAATAAATTAGCGATGGTGATATCCCTAAGGGAAGGAACTTTTTTGATGGGACGATTGATGACCTCCTTGAACTGGTCGGCAGTGGTGAAGATAAGTTCTATATCCTCAGCAGTAAGGTACTTGATACCCAACAGATGATTAACGCTTAACTGATTCATTGTGATGTTTTTAGATTATAATTAGGAGTTATATTTTCTCTGTCAAATACACGGAATCTTCCCCGTCTTGTTCTGTCCAATGTACGACCACCCGTTCCTTATTGATGGCATCTACTGCCTTTCCTATATAGTCGGGCTGTATGGGAAGGTCTCTACTGAACCGGCGGTCTATCAGTACCAAGAGCTCTACTTTACTGGGACGACCAAAGGATTGCAGAGCTGTAAGGGCTGCACGGATACTACGTCCCGTATAGAGAACGTCATCTATGAAAACCACTTTTTTATCTTCTACCAAAAAAGGAATATCAGTGGTATTGGCAGTTAGGGGCTTTTCCCCTCGCCGGAAATCATCTCGAAAGAAGGTAATATCCAATGCTCCATACTGTATGTCCGCTATTTGGTATTCCTTTGTAAGCATTGCCACCAAGCGTTGCGCTAAAAATACCCCGCGAGGTTGTAAGCCTATGAGTACTGTATCGCAAAAGTCAGTATGATTCTCTATCAACTGACATGCCAAACGGTGTAGGATAACTTGTAATTCTGTGTTACTTAATAATTGTTTTTTTTCCATATTTTAGGGTTTAGGTATTCATTATGAATCAAAAGTTGAAATATAAAAACTCTAATTTTCGCTGATGCGAGTTACATATTCGCTTGCAAGTATTCAGCGACTTTAGTTTACACCTATCATGATAGGGCTTGTAGCTTGTACTAACATAGGACTAACTACTCATTACTATGCTCGTATCACAAAACATTCTCTTTCTTGTTCTTTTCGGATAAAAAATAAAGCAAATGAAAAAGTATCTATCACTACACTAAAGGCTTTGTTTTGGGATAATTGCTTGAAAAAAGTCTCATTATTCCTGTGATGCGGTGCTACTAATACAAGTATGCTGTCATTGTGCATCTCTGCCAATAAGTATTCCACACTTGGAAAACTTTTACACTGATAAAGCAGGATCATATCCTTCTTTTGAGAGGTGGCTTCTATCATAGCAATGGGAAAAAGTGCTAGAAAATCCTTAGTATCACCATATATTTTCAGGCTCTTAGGTGTGAAATACGCTATAAGTCGCAACAAAAATTGTCCTTTTTTCTTTGAAATTCCTTTTGGATAGTACTCACAAGGGATTCTTTTAGAATTGTAAAAGCATTGGGTAACCAATTGATATACAAAAGGGGAGTGTACACCATGTTCATTGGTGGATTTCCATAGGAAAAGCAAATATTTCTTCCACAAGGACATTAATTTTCTACTTTAGGTTGTAATTTTTCTTCAATTAAGTCTATTTCTTCCGACTTTATACCGCGAATAGGGACAAGTTGTATATTCTTTTCTTCTTCTGGGAAAATATCCTCTTTGCTTTGGATCATCTCATCACCACGCCAATTGAAATTAGCAAAAAGTAGCTCTTTCTTACTGATTTTATCCTCTGGATAAATGCTCCCATCTACATTAGTATAGAAAATAACTTCACTTATTTGTTGGTTTTCATCAAAGTTTACACGGATTTGGCTACATTTGGATTTATTAATCCCCACTAATTGCTGTTGATCATTATAAGCGTAATAGATAACCTCTGTATTCTGATACAAATTTACGTTATTTAGTTTGTTTTCTTGGAATTTTCCCTTTAAAATTTTTCCTTTAACTTGGTTAAAGCCTGTCCCAAGAGAATCTTTTTCAATGAGGAAAGCATTATCAAATACTTTTAAGGAGTCCAATTTCTCTGTTTGAGTATTGGCTAAGATATGGATATGATCCCCTGTCATTTGGCTTTTACCACTCCAAACGACAGGATTTCCGATGAGTTTGGTAAGCCCTGTAAGTTGGCTGGAGTGAATGGAATCACATTTGCCTTGCATATCTGTCCTGAAGATACGTGCATTAGGGTAAGCACGAATGATGCGAGCTCCTGTTTTTCCTGTTACCATGATTCTCTTAGCATGAATGTATAGGGAATCTTTTCCTTTTTCTACCTCACTGATAACAATGGCTTTTTTGGTAATATACATGGAATCCTGAGCCTTATATATTTCTCCGTAATGTCCCTTAACAAGGGTTTTATTGATAGTATCTCTGATAATGATATTATTGGTTCCTGAGGCAAAACTCTTGAATTTGTTAAAGTAAAGGCTATCTCCTGTAAGTATCTTATTATCATAGTCTATTCGTGCCCGATCCATGAAGTATCCTTGTTCTATTTTGGAATCATAGAACCCTCTTTCCCCATAGGCTACATAATCCTTTCCAGTAATGGTGGTAGGTCCAAACATATAGATGTGTCCCGTGGCATGGTAGTAGTCCAAGGTAAGCGAATTCACTTCAAAATTAGCATTGGTGATTTTCACCTGAGTAGTGAACTGGCTCTTCTTAGGGGTTACAAAGTAGCGACCTTCCTTGCTGGTAAGTACATTCTCATCATCAAAAATTTTCCCATAGTTCAGGTAATAAGCCTGTTGGGTATTGCGATCGAAGAAGAGTTCTTGGGTCTCAACGGTCATCTTTTCATTGCGTAGTTTTACATTCTCTTTGGCAATGGCAATCTTAGTATCTCCATTGTATTCTATGAAGTTGCTATTCATCTTTAGCGAATCCCCTTGTTGTATGAAAACATCCCCAAAGGCTTTTACTTGGTTTGTCTTCTGATAGAGTATTGCTACATCACACCAGATATCCATCCCTTGGTGACGAAACTGCACTTTACGCTCTTCATCAGAATTGAAAATCGTTGCTCCTGGATATTTGTCATTATCAATAGTAAGTGTACCTGCATAGACAATCTCTATCTGTTTGGAGGTTGTATCCTGCGCTTTTGCCATTGACAATAAGAAGAAAAAGGTAATAAATAGGTAATATATCTTTAGCATAAAGGGTCTTGTCCTATGTATAAGAATTTTGTGCAAAGATACATATTTAAGTTAAAAATGAAAAGTGAAAAATTTGTTATATTGTGGGAAAATGACTACCTTTTCCTTAGAAAGTAAAGGTATACCTATCACCATCATTAAAGGATAACACTTTAGAGGTATTAGTCTTTGTTAAGTAGAAAAACTCTTGGTTTTATAAAGATAAGATGATGGAGAAAAAGAATAGTTGGTCTGAATATTTATAACAACTCATTGTGTTTTTTGATTAAAAAAAATCGTATATTTAATTGGTTTACAAATAATTAAATACAATGATTAACTTAGAACAAAGTTATAAAAGAATCTTGAAGTATTGTTAAATTTCTTTGAGAAACACTCACGTTAATTAGGTTATAGCACAACAGGCAATAAAACTCCCCGTGTAGTAAGAGTATCGTACGGGGAGTTTCTACTATTATTGTACCTCTCGGGTGATTCTGATTTTTCTTAGCCATAGACCTACGACAAGGTACAACAGACAAGGGATCATCCCCGAAACAGGAGAAATGATAATTTCTTTACCTGTTTCAATAAGAATGTGCTTATCATATATCAAACTGTTGATGGTGGTATCCTCAATAGCGTGCATCCACACTCCAGCCCAGATAGAGCCCGTAAGGCGGAAAAGCTCGGTATACATTACCGTCCACGAGGTGCAGCACACCAATGCCATGATGCAGAAAGTTACTTTGTCGTAAGGGAATACAGCAAATAGCTGTTCGGGTTTTACAAAGTAGAAGAAGTAAGGCCAGTGCCACGAGCACCACACCACTCCCACGATGAGATAGAGCCACACATCTTTAATCTTCAAACTGAGCAAACGGGCGGTAAGATACCCCCGCCATGCCGATTCTTCAAAGAAATTCTTTACAAATTCGGCTAATACAAAGATACCAAACCCACCGAGGTAGTCCGTCCAACGGATTTCTACTTTTAGCCACCCGAAGAGTTCCCCTATAAGCAAGGTAAGAGCGATCACCGCAGGGTAAATAAGGGTTGCTACCCCATACCAACGCAAGTTTCTCTTGATAAGCGGACGCAAACCTGCATCACGCCAGCTATCGCCCATGAAGGCACGCAATAGGAGCCAAGTAAGCACTGGGGCAACAATAAAAATACCCATTCCGCTGGTACCATTGTAGGTGTCGCTGAAATTACCTGTTGTTTCTCCTGTGAGAGCATCTACCCATACGCCTACCCAGCCGCAGCTGAGGGCTACGAAAATGAAAAGGCATAAATTGCGAATTGTTTGTATTTGATTCCTCATGTTTTAAAAATATTTGATTATCTTTATCGCAAAATTACACCAGTGCGCATCACTACACAATACTGAATAATAACCATTTTTAAAGATGACAACCAATAAAAGCATAGAGGAAATAGCCCAAGAATACATTTCTTATATGAAAATCTTGGAACAAGCGGGTAGTTTTGCTGTTTTTCTATCGGATAGATTCGGGCATTACTATTATGTAACCGAATATATAGAAGCGTCTCAAGAAATTGACATTGAAAAATTGGTGCATCCTGATGATTGGGAGATCGTAAGAAGAATTGATAAAAAAGTATGGGAGTTTTTAGACACACTCCCCGAGGAGGAAAAATTGGCTTACAAATACATCTATGAGATGAGAGTATGGGATAGAGGGAAGTATGTACGAATGATTTATCAAATGCGCATATTAGCCTTCAAAGGGGATAATTTTTTGGCAATGGGTATCATAGACATCGCTCCTGAACAATCGGCAAACACTTCAGTTCGTTTTCAGATAAAAAACTGCCTTACCGATGAGATTGTACCTTTCACTATCGAAAGTGCTACCGATGTCCTGCTCACTCCGCGCGAGAGAGAGATACTCGCCCTTGCCAAAGAGGGAATGTTCAGCAAAGAAATCTCCGAAAAACTGAACATCAGCATACATACCGTAAACCGCCACCGCCAAAATATCCTCGAAAAACTACAAGTAGATAATATGATTGAAGCAATAAGATAATTGGTCGTAGCACAACACGCAATAAATAAAATTCACTCGGACTTACCTCTAAATGTTGCCGTACAAAAAATATTCATTAATTATCTATTCATTAAAATTAATTTTATACTTTTGTTGTGAATTTAAGGAAATGAGATTCTTTTTACTTAGATTCTTGTGAGTTTATATTTATTAACTAAATAGTTATGTTATGAAAAAAGTAATAAAGAAAATACTACTTACTATCCTTGTTATTTTCTTGCTCTTAACCGTATTGCCCATAGCGTATTTCTTTATTTATGGGTTCTTCCTTCGTGGTAATATTAGTGAAGAAAAAGTAAATTACCTTAAAGCTAATAGCATAATATTACCGCCAGAAAGCACAATCTCCGATACAACATTATTTACAGAGGTTAATACACCTACTGTGTTTATGTTTGGTGAGATTCACGGATTTACCAAGACACAACTTTTTGACGCTCAACTCTTGATGTACCTGAATAAAAAGTTTGGAGTTACTGATTATTTTAATGAATTTTTTACCGAAGATGCTGAACTTCTAAATCAATATCTAAATGCTGACATTCCTGATGAAACGTTGTTGAAACAACACTTCAACAATCTTAAAGAGAATATCCCGCAGCGCCAAACACAGGAGTATCTTGAAAAATGGAAGATACTTTACAACTATAATCAAACACTACCAAAGGATCAGAAGATACGAGTTTATGGACTTTTAGGTAAACAAGAAGCCTTTAAGCACAATCGCGATAGTGTTATGATGAGTAATTTTGATTTAACTATCAATCAGTTAGATAGTGTGAGTGATACAAAAAGAAACTATTATTGCTCTTTGGGTAGCGGACATATCTATCAGGAAAAATACAACGCAAGAAAATGTTTTGCTACTCTTCTAAAACAGAAAGATTATACAGTGATTTCTGTGATGCATCGCCCTTTTGATTCAGAAATGTATCTTCCAAAAGGTTTGGGTATGCCAACGAGCCCTAACGAGATGATTTCTTGGGCAAACTGCGATGGGCCTATCTCCTATTTCACAAATGCAGAAAATTTCAAAGAAGCCTCTGAAAATCCTTCAATAGTGCTTTACAAGCTCAACAGTAAAGATTCTCCTTATGCACGCTGTCAAGATGTTGTTGGTTTCAAATCACCTATTAGTTTTCTTATCGGAAAAATAACGCCTGAGGAGGGTAAATATACTACCGATTATTTTCAATATGTTTTAGTAACCAGAGGCTGGAAAGGTCCAAAATTACCATAGTAAGCTTCTGTAGCTACAAAAATAAACTCCCTGTGTGATACACATACCACACGGGGAGTTTTATTATTACTGATAAAATGCACTCGGACTCACTCCCAAGTGTTGCTGTACAAAGCGAGAGAAATAGGCGGTAGAAGAAAAACCAAAAAGGTCGGTAAGGGAGGTGATAGAGTGTGTTTTTTGTTGCAATAGTTTACGTATATGTATGGTAGTAAATCGGTTAATCCAAAAGAGGGCATTGCGACCACTCACCTGTTTGCATACTTCCGATAGATGCTTAGGCGAGACAAAGAGCTTATCGGCATAATAGCCCACTTCGCGATGTTGCACATACTCTTCTTGTTCTAACAATGCCATAAAACGCACCATAAGATCGTTGTCCTGAAAGGTTATTTTCTGCTTCCCAAACAGCGAGGTATGAATATCAAAATAATCTAAAATAAGCATTTGCACCGCACTGTGTAGTACTTCCTCTTGAAAAGCGTGAGTGGTATCGGTCAGTCGGTGTTTTATTTGCTGAAAATCGTATTGCAATTGGGCAAACTGCTTTTCGGTAAGGAGCATAATAGGGTTTGCAAACAGTGCCAAAGCCCCCCGTATGCCGTAATTGCTACGCGGGGTGCAGTATTCAACATATTCAGGAGTGAGGTAGATACAAGTAGCTTGCAAGTAGGGTGAGGGCACAACGGCCTCTATAAACTGCTGATAAGGAATAATCATCGTTTGTCCGGCTTCGAGCACAAAATTTTCTCCGTTGTACTTAAAAACATAACTACCCGCCTCGCATAACACGTGGGCTATACAATGTCGCAACTCCTCACTACCTAAGCGGTGAAGGCTGTCTTCAATAATGATATTTTCGTTACTCATACTCATAATGCGACAAAGATAGAAAAATTTGTAAAAACTACCGACTTTTGTGTAACAATCTGTTCAAAATACCGCAGTACCTTTGCCTCGTCAAACAATAAAAATTAAAAGAATATGAATTTACCTATCCTTATCTTGATGAGTATTACACTTTTTTCTTGCTCTAAAACAGAAGGTACCCCCACTGTTACCAATACCCCCGAACCTATACAAACTAACAGTAATGGAAGCACTGTGCTACACGACCAAGTAATAAAAAGCAAAATAGTAGGCAGAGATATGTATTACACGGTTTATCTACCAGCTGGTTACAGCAATGAGAAAACATATCCTGTACTATACCTGTTGCACGGCTATGGTGGTAACCAAAACGATTGGTTTGTGTACGACAAACTCCAAGAACAAGCCGATAAGGCTATTGCCGATGGCATTATGCCCGAAGCAGTTATCATCACCCCCGATGGCAATACGTGGATGTATTTAGACAATGTAGCAGGACGCTCTATTCGCTACGAAAGCTACTTTTTTCAAGAGTTTCTTCCACAAGTAGAAAAACGTTTTCATATCAAAGGGGAACGCCAAAGCCGAATGATAGGAGGCTTCTCGATGGGAGGCTATGGAGCCCTATATTATGGCATTACCCATCGTGATATGTTTAGCTATATCTATGCAATGAGTTCTGTTATCGAAGGCTATGGTGTACGCAATATTTATGAGGTGATACAGCAATATCCACAAAACGAATTGCCTCCTGTCACCCTTGAATTGGGCACACGTGACTTCTTTACGCGTGAAAACCAACGCCTCCATCAGCAACTCACTGCTGCAAATTACCCTCACGATTATATCTTACGTGAAGGTGGATACGATTGGGAATTCTGGAGTGCTTGCACCCCTAAAATACTTAAAAAATTTGGAGAAACTATAAAAAATAAGCCTTATGAAAAATCTCATATCACCACTAATTCTCTTAACTCTTAGCTTTACAAGCTGTGCTCAAAATAAAGACCTTATGCCTAACAATCCTCAAGCTTCGACAACTACAAGCGAACACCTTACAGTTGCGCATACCGTACAAGACCTCATCTATCATAAAGCCTTTACAGGCTATGGCGAACTGCTTTTGCCCTTTGATGAGAATAGCAACTACTACACCCTACCGCTTTCACAAATAGCCCGTACTATGCCCTACCACAGCAATGTGCACCCCAATATAGTACTCAACGCTGTAAACCATCTTATTGATGAAGTGGATAAAGGGCAAACTATCTTCTATAACATTTATACTGACAATGAGAAAAAACAAGATCCTCGCAAGCAAAACACAGGACTCTTCTTTTTTCGTGGCAAACAAGGGGCTCCGTTTGCTATAATATGCCCTGGAGGTGGTTTCTCATACATAGGTTCTTTGCACGAAGGCTTTCCTCTGGCTAAACGCATTAGCGAACTGGGTTACAATGCCTTTGTGATACGCTACCGCATTGGCAGTGAGCAGTACGCCACCGAAGATTTAGCCCAAGCTATCGCTTATGTACTGCAAAATTCTAAAACGTTAGGCGTCTCAACAGAAGATTATTCTCTTTGGGGAGGCTCTGCAGGCGCACGTATGGTGGGCAATATTGCCTACTATGGAGTTAAGAAATTTACTAACGCCCACTTACCCCAACCTGCTACTGCTGTGATTATCTATACAGGACAAAGTCTTTACAGCAAAGATTTTCCACCTACTTTTCTCGCAGTAGCTTCTAATGATGGCATTGCCTCTGCTGATGGTATGCAACATCGCGCCGAGAACCTCAAACGTGTAGGTGTACCCGTAGCCTTTCATCGCTACCAAACTGCTTCGCACGGATTTGGTTTAGGCAATGGCACCGATGCTGAAGGTTGGTTAGATTTGGCTGTAGCGTTCTGGCAACAATACATAAAATAAGAACTTAGAAAAATTTGTAAAAACTACCGACTTTTGTATAACAATCCTTTGGCAAATCCGCTGTATCTTTGCCTTGTAATTAGTTAATGAACAAATAATAAAAACATATAGAAATGAAAAATATCATTACAATTCTGTTGTTGAGCTTCTCTTTTATTACTTATGCTCAGCACAGTACACAAGAAACAAAAGTATTACAGCTTTCCGAAAACCTTTGGAAGGCAATGCAACAAGTAGATAAACAAACTCTTGTAGAAAATATCGCTCCTGAGGCAGTATTCGTACACATGGGAGCAACTCTTATTAGAGATAAAGAAATAGAGGTACTACAGCAAAAAGGAATCGTACTAAAAGAAGTGGCTACCGAAAATACTTCTGTGCGTATCGTAGGTAAAACGGCTGTGCTTTTGCGCAAACTGCAACTTACTGCTATTGTAGGAGGTAATGAGGTGGTCAATCCGTTTGTAGTAACCGAAACCTATACTAAAAAAGGCAGCAAATGGCAGTTGCTGTCTCTCTCTTACACTAAAATTATTTACTAATTTATGAAAAAGACAATAACCCTTTTAACTCTTACGACTATTATGAACCTATCTGCACAACAAATGCACCCCGTACAATACACCCGCAATGATGGTATTAGCATTGCCGCTAATGTCTATACACCTGCGGGATATGACAAAACTAAAAAATATCCTGCTATAGTGGTAGCCCACCCTAACGGTGGCGTAAAAGAACAAGTCGCAGGTTTGTATGCCGAGCTTTTGGCAAAGCAAGGTTATATTGTGATAGTTCCCGATGCTGCTTATCAGGGAGCCAGTGGAGGTACCCCTCGTAATGTAGATACCCCTTCCAGCCGTACTGCCGACCTTCACGCTGCTGCCGATTTTATCAGTACCTACGCCGGGGTAGATGCTAATCGTATCGGGATACTCGGTATCTGTGGCGGAGGAGGCTATACACTCAATGCAGCAAAAACCGATAAGCGATTTAAAGCTGTAGCAACATTGAGTATGTTCAACACAGGATTGGTGCGCCGTAATGGTTTTAAAAACTCGCAAGTAGCTACTATCCAACAACGACTTAAAGAGGCTTCTGAAGCCCGCGAAGAAGAAGCTCGTGGTGGTCAGGTGCGTTATGTGGGCAATATGCCTAAAATGAGCAAAGAAGAGGTTGCTAAAATGCCTTTTGAACTCTATCGCGAAGGTTATGAATATTATCTTGAAACCCACGCCCACCCAAACAGCACCTTCCGTTACACCCAAAGCAGTCTTCTGGACTTGATGCGCTTTGATGCTACCGACCAAATAGAGCTTATCAACCAACCGCTCTTAATGCTTGCCGGTAGTAAAGCCGACACTCGTGATATGACCGAAGATGCCTTTGCTAAAGCCGTCAATGCACAACCTAAAGAACTCTATCTGCTTGAAGGAGCCACCCATATCCAAACCTATTGGAAAGAACCCTACGTAACCCAAGCAGTAAAGAAACTCACAGAGTTTTTTAAAAAGAATTTGTAATAAATAAATAATTAATCAGTCGTCAAGAATACTGACGACAAAAAGAGAAAAAAGATGAATAAAAGCAAATTATTAACACTTGCACTTGCTTTTTTACTTTAATAGGAACGGCAAGTTGCCAAAACAAAGACGAAGAAATGAACAACAAGAAGAATACCCAAAAGATTCTTTTTATCAACGGAAGCCCAAACCCTAACGGCAATACGGCTCAGTTAGCACAAACATTACTCAAAGGGAAAACGTATGAAACACTTAATCTAGTGGGGTATAGAGTCAATCATTACGGACAGACTCTCCCCGGCGACCAATTCGATGAAGTATTGACGAAAATTAGAAATGCCGATATCATTGTGCTTGGGTCTCCTGTATATTGGCACAATATAAGTAGCATCGTACGCACCTTGTTAGAGCGTTTTTACGGGACTATTGCCCCAAATTCGTTTGCTCCTCGTAAACTCTTTTTTTTATATCAAGGTTCAAGTCCTTCCGAGTTTATGATTAATGACGGAGAATACACTATAAAACGTTTTTGTGAAATGTATGGTTTTAGCTATGAAGGAATGGCTAACAATCAATCACAAGCACAAAGACTCTCCGAAAAACTGAAATAATTAAAAGTATTTGTATATTTGTCATTAAAAAAATACAATTATGAAAAAGAATAACTCCTTTAAAAGTATTTTAACTGCGATATGTTTATCTTTGGTAAGCATAGGAGCATTGGCACAAGAAAATGAGGTTATAGCTCAACCTCCTACCGAAACGGTAAATATTACTCCAGTAGTATTCAAAAACCAGACTTCTGGTTTTCAATTAGCAGGAGTGATTTATACCCCTATAAAAATGAAGAAAAGCGACCATCTACCTGCGGTAGTAGTACAAGGACCTATGGGGAGTACTAAAGAACAAACCGCCAGTCTTTACGCACAACTTTTAGCTGAAAAAGGGTTTGTTACAATGGTGTATGATTATTCTTATTTTGGTTCTAGTGAAGGACAACCTCGCGCTTATGAAGACCCTACTATAAAAGCTACCGACATCAATAGCGCAGTAGCTTTTATAACGAAATACCCCAATGTAGATAAAAACAAAATCTTTGCTGTAGGCATCTGTGGTTCAGGGGTGTATTTACCTTACGCTGTTACTTTGGCTAAATCGTCTCCGTTGAAAGCTATTGCAGTAGTCAATCCTTTTGAAATGATCCACTTTGTCGCTCCTAATGGTAAGAGTGAAGCACAACTGCTCTCCGAAAAGAAACTGTATGAAGAAAAAGGTATTGTTACACGTGTAAATCTCATTGATGAAGGTTCTGAAGGAGCTGAGTATTACTACAACAGCAAACGAGGGGCTACTCCTAATTGGTTGCCATTTGCTTCTTGGTCTGAGCTTTCTTGGCGCAAGTTCTTTCCTGCCCAAGAGGTGAAAAAACTACATACACCTTTCTTGGTAGTAGCAGGTGAAAATGCTTTTACTCGCCAAGGAGCTGAACTAATGTACAACAATGCAGCTACTAATAGTAAGGAGCTTTTTGTAGTTCCTAAGGCTCGCCACTTTGATATGTACGACAAAGAAATCTATATATCAGTTATTGTTCCTAAAATTATTACATTTTTTAATCAATATTCTAAACAATAGCAAAATGAAAAGAATTTTTATTCCCCTTACAGTGACCTTGGCCATAGGCTGTGCTACTCAACACCAAGGAGATACTTACACTTCTGACAAGAGTAAAAGCACCGTCCTTGCTATTAAAGAACAAGGTTTCTTCACCGCAGGAGGTACTGTGCTTAAAACCGATGGTACTTTCGACCCCATTAAAGGTCAGTATAACCCCGCCGGACAAACCCTCCACGCCGATTATGCCAATATCTTCTACCAAGTACCTCAGCCCTACAACCATCACCGTGTGTACTTCCTACATGGTTTCGGTCAGTCGCGTGTGGGCTGGATGAACACTCCCGATGGGCGCGAAGGGTTTGCCCCTATGTTCCTCCGCAAAGGCTATGCTACTTACCTCATCGACCAACCTCGCCGTGGAGCAGCAGGACAACCCTCAGCAGAGGCTACTGTAGCCGCCCCAACCTTAGACCAAGCGTGGTTTACCCAATTCCGTATGGGATATTACCCTAAACTTTTCAGCAATTCTAAATTTCCCCAAGGAGAAGAAACACTACATCAGTTTTTCCAACAAATGACTCCTAACATAGGTGAGTTTGATATTCCAAAAGTAACGGAGGCTTTAGTCGCTACTTTCGAGAAAGGAGGTGAAGGTATCTTTATCACGCACTCACAAGGTGGTATTATCGGTTGGAATGTTGCGATGCAAACCCCAAAAGTAACAGCTGTTGTAGCCATTGAACCCGGCACTTTCCCCTTTCCCGAAGGTGAAGTTCCTACCATTACCAAAGAAAATACCTCTTTCCCTGTAGGAGGTTTTGGTGTACCTAAAGAACAGTTTCTCACCCTCACTAAGCGACCTATCGTTATCTATTTTGGTGACAATATCCCTGATTTCGATAAGACTGCCGAGCTACCCGCTCAAAACTTCTGGAGTGGTGTACGCGAATTGGCTTACAAATTTGCCGAAGTGATCAATGCCAACGGAGGTGACTGCAAAGTTATCGATTTGCCTAAGGCAGGCATCACTGGCAATACCCACTTTATGTTTCAAGACCTCAATAACCAAAAAGTTTTTGAACATATCTACAAATGGTTAGAAAGTAAGAAATTAGCAAATTAAAATTGTATGAAAAAAATTATTATCTTTGCAATGGTACTCTTGACAGTAGCGATGAGTGCCCAAGTAAAACAACAAAATACAATGAAAAAAGAAGCTAAAAAACAAACTGCTGGACGAGACCGCCTCGGTAATTTTGCACCTAAATTTGCCCAATTGAATGACGATGTGCTCTTCGGGCAAGTGTGGAGTCGTGAAGGAGAACTTTCTCCTCGTGATCGCAGTATGGTAACCATCGCTACCCTAATAGGTAGTGGAGCCCCCGAATTTACTATCAAAGCTCATCTTACTGAGGGTAAGAAAAACGGCATCAGCAAAGACGAAATAGCCGAAATGATTACTCATATTGCCTTTTATGCGGGCTGGCCTAAGGCGTGGAGTGCTTTCCTTGCTGCCAAAGAAGTCTATGCTAATGAAATAGCTGCCGACCCAAGCCATGGCAGTGCAGGATATATCTTTGCACTTGGTGAGGCTAATTCCCCCGAAAACAGCAAGCACTTCTCTGGTAGAAGTTATTTGAATGTATTGGTTGCTCCTGATACGAAAAATAGCATTTTGGTTGCCAATGTTACTTTCGAACCCTCTTGTCGCAACGATTGGCACGTGCATAGTGCCGAACAAATACTCTTGGCTACCGAGGGTACAGGTTGGTATCAGGAATGGGGCAAGCCTGCCCAACTACTGCAAAAAGGCGATGTGGTAGTAGTTCCCGCAGGGGTAAAACACTGGCACGGGGCTACCGCTGAAAGTTGGTTTGCTCATTTGGCTATAATGGATGTACAAAAAGCTAAAACTGAATGGAAAGAACCTGTAAGCCAAAAAGATTACGAGAAATTAGGTGCAAACTGCACAGACAATTAACAAAAAACTAAAAATAAGAATTACAAATGAAAAACATCCAATTAAACAACGGGGTACAAATGCCCCTATTGGGTTACGGTGTATACCAAGTAAATCCCGAAGAATGTGAGCGTTGCGTAAGCGATGCTATCTCGGTAGGCTACCGAATGATTGATACTGCCCAAATCTACAAAAATGAAGAAGGCGTAGGTAATGCCATTAAGAAAAGTGGTATCGACCGCAAAGAGTTCTTTATCGTTACTAAAGTGTGGATAAGCAATGCTGGTTATGAAAAGGCAAAAGCCTCTATCGAAACCTCTTTGCGCAAACTCCAAACCGATTATATTGATTTGCTACTCGTTCACCAACCTTTTGGCGATTATTACGGCTCTTATCGCGCTATGGAAGAAGCCTACAAAGAAGGCAAAGTGCGCGCTATTGGGGTGAGCAACTTCTATGCCGACAGATACCTCGATTTGGCATACCACTGCGAGATAAAACCTGCTGTAAACCAAATGGAAACACACGTATTCTACCAACAGCAAGACCTCCAAGAGCTAATGAAGAAATATGACACCAAACTAATGTCGTGGGGACCTTTTGCCGAAGGTAAAAACGATTTCTTTGCCAATCCTACTCTCAATGCTATTGGTGAAAAGTATCACAAAAGTGCTGCCCAAGTAGCTTTGCGCTATCTCTTGCAACGCGATATTATCTGCATTCCTAAGTCGGTGCGCAAAGAGCGTATGGAACAAAACCTTAATGTATTTGACTTCCAACTCTCAGCGGAGGATATGAGCCAAATAGCCACTCTCGATACAAAGCAAACGCTCTTCTTTTCTCACCGAGACCCTGCTTTTGTAGAGATGATATGTCAATTAGAATATTAGGTCGTAGCACGACACGCAATAAATAAACCTCCCCGTGTGGAATAGTACTGCACGGGGAGGTTTATTCTCTAATGAATGAGCCTTACTTGGTACGCTATTAAAGTTTTCATTTGGGTAATAGCAGTTTTGTTGAGTTCGAGCAAACGGTCAGCTTGTGAAAGACCACTTGTTTTCTAACCTCTCGAATTCGAGGGGTTAAAATTTAGTGTGCTATTAAAAGTAATAGTAGTTTTATTAAAAACTGCTTGACTTCTAATTATGGCGAATTTGCCATAATTAAAAGTTTTGAAAGTACAGAGGTAGGAAAAAAATTGCACATTGACTAATTTTCCTTATATTTGTCACAGAATTTTATTGTACTAATATACAAACAAACAATGAATGCAGAATTATACTTAAAAAAAGCTATTTTACAATTAGCTAGAGGATTGGAAACAAAAAGTATAGAAAGCTTAAATAAAGTACTTGAAATAGGGGGTGATGATAAAATAAGTCTTATCAAAGCACACCTCATATTTGCTGAATACTATATAATGAAGGGTAATTTCCCTGAAGCAGAGGAACATCTATCTTATATTAGTAACATGTACGAGGACAGTGATGAAGAATTTGACGACTTACTAAATGATGAGTTTTTTGAAGCTGATATGCTTATGGATATCATAGAACGTTTCCGTTTTCTAAGGAAATAATTAACAAATTTGCTAATTAGTAAACTCCCCGTGTAGTATGAGTATCGCATGGGGATTTTGTTCCTACTGTTTCTCTTTGGCAATCCTGATTTTGCGTAGCCATAAACCAACACCGAGGTACAACAGACAAGGAATAATTCCTGAAACGGGTGAAATAAGTATATCTTTACCTGTTTCAATGAAAATATGCTTGTCATACATCAAACTGTAGATGGTGGTATCCTCAATAATGTGCATCCACACTGCGGGCCAGATAGAGCCCGTAAGGCGGAAAAGTTCAGTATACATCACTGTCCACAAGGTGCAGTTCACTAAAGCCAACACGCAAAAGGTTATCTTGTCGTAAGGGAATAAAGCAAATAGCTGTTCGGGTTTTACAAAGTAGAAGAAGTAAGGCCAATGCCACGAGCACCACACTACCCCCACGATGAGGTAGAGCCATATATCTTTCAGCTTCAAACTAAGCAAACGAGCGGTGAGATACCCCCGCCATGATGATTCTTCAAAGAAATTCTTTACAAATTCTGCTAATACAAAAATACCAAACCCCGCAAAGTAGTTTGTCCAATGGATTTGCACTTTCAGCCACCCAAAAAGTTCTCCAATAAGCAGGCTAATGGCAATCACCACAGGATAAATAAGCGTAGCCACCCCGTACCACCGCACGTTTTTCTTGATAAGCGGACGCAGTCCTGCATCACGCCAACCATCGCCCATAAAGGTGCGTAACACGAGCCAAGTCAGCACTGGGGCAGCTATAAAAATACCCATTCCTTTAGTACCATTGCTGGTATTGCTGAAATCACCTGTGGTTTCTCCCGTAAGAGAATCTACCCATACCCCTATCCAGCCACAACTGAGGGCGACGAGAATAAAAATGCATAAATGCCTAATTGTTTGTGCTTGATGGTTCATCTTTTAAAAAGATTTGATTAAAAAATCTTATATTTGATTGGTCTACAAACAATTAAATATAATAAACAACTTAGAGCAAAGTTATAAAAAATTCTTGAAGTACTGTCAAATTTCTTTGAAAATAAAGTTTAAAGTTATCAGAGAAGAAAACCTAAAATGTCTGATTTATAGAGGTAATCCGTTTAATCTTAACAGTATAATAGGTTTATAATTATGATAATCCTCTGTTCTTACACTCTATTAATAGGTTCAAAAAATCCAGTATAACTCTCTGTTATACTGGATTTTCATAGTTATTATTGTCAGATAAGAATTAATTCAGTGACAAGGAGAGTCCCATAAAGTAAGTACGAGGATGTTGTGGTCCGTAGATATAATCAGCATCACGGTCTTTGCCTTTGTCAAAATCCTTCTGGTATTGGTCAAAGATATTCTTTACCCCTGCAAAAACCTCCAATTTATAATTATCTTTTAGAGTAAAAGCGTAGGAAGCCCGTAGGTTTTGCTCGTAAAAATTAGGTGACTTTACTATGATTTGTTCTCCTGATTCAGCATCAATTACATGAGGAACATACATTTGTCCTGTGAATACGCCATTATAGCTGAGCTTAAGTGGAGCAATAGGGTTATAGGATAGGGTAGTGTAGCCATATAGGTCAGGAGAGCGCATCACACGGTCAGAAGTAACCTTCTTGGGCGCAGCAGTATCTTCATTCTCCCAAATGGTTTGCTCCTCTGAGAAGCGAGATTGCTGGTAAGTAAGCCCTGTTTGCCATACCCATTTTGTTCCGAAGGAAAAATTCGCCTCTACATTCATTCCCATGATATTGAGGTAATCTGTAGCATTGGTTTTTAGCTTATGTTTGATATTGCCTATATCGGTGAGATCTTGGTTGATAAAGCGGTTATTAATACGTGTATAGAATCCCTCTAAGATAAGGTTTGCTTGGGTGTTCCCTTCTCTTTTAGTATAATTCAGAGAGGCAGTATAGCTATTGGAGGTTTCACTGGTGAGGTCTTTGTCTAATTCCACAAAGATAGGATCTCCATCCAATACCTCCGTATGTAAGTCCTCGTCAAAAGCTTGAGGAGCTCGGTAACCTTGCGCAAAGGAACCTCGTAGTTTGAGAGTTTCACTAAGGTCATACATGGCAGTAAGGCGAGGAACAAATTTGGATATCTGTTTGTTGGAATCCTTATCTACACCACCAAAGCGGTAGCTACCCTTGATATCTACATAATCATAACGGCTACCCCCAAGTAAGGTTAGCTTTTTTACAGGATTCCATTCCACTTGTAGGTAGTTGCCGTAGGTACGTACGGTTTGGTCTACGGAGCGATTTTGTCCTACATAGTTATCATTTACCTTGTCATACTTGTACTCACTTCCTAAAGAAAGGTTCAGTTCAGGAGTGATGGTATAAGCATATTGTGCACCACCTACACCTACTAATTCTGTAGTATGTCCGTACTTCGCTAATGCCTTGAAGTACTCTTTTTTGTCCTCTTCGCCGAGGGCATCAAAGTCTTCTTTGCTATTAACTGCATAACCTAAGCCACCTCCGTAATATCCATCTCTATCGGTATATTGGGCAGAAGTGTATAGGGAGAATTTGTGAGCAAGATCTTCAGAAAATCGTTCAAGGGAGAGATCTCCTGCTACAATGCGATGACGTAACTGCTCTGTAATATCGGATTCATGAGGAAGTAAGTCAAATTTGTTTCCTCCACGACGAAATTCATTGATACTGTTTAAGTTGAGTTTTATTTTACTATTCTCTGCAGGATTCCAAAAGGCATCTGCTCCGAAAGTAGTGTTATGTAGCTTGGTAATTTCCGAATAACTATCATCATTGGCATCGTAAGGCTTACGGTTACGTTGGTAGGCAAAGAGAGTGAGTCCCTTGTCAAAATCATCAGAGACTACCGATGCATTGGCAAAGAGAGTATTGTCAGGAGTACCGTCCTTAAGCAGAGAGAGACTATTGCCTACAGAAAAAGTATTGCGAGTAGGATCCTTGGTAAGGATATTTACAGTACCGCCTATAGCATTTCCCCCATAGAGAACGGATCCAGCTCCCCTGACAACCTCTACACGGTCAATCATATTGGCAGGAATCATCTCTAAACCATAAACCCCTGCCAATGAAGAAAATACAGGACGACCGTTTACTAATATCTGAGAATATGAACCTTCTAATCCATTAATACGTAATTGGTTAAAGCCGCAGTTCTGACAATTGGTTTCAGTACGCAGGCCAGGAGTGAAGTTAAGACCTTCAGCAAGACTTAGTGATTGAGTAGTTTCAAATATATGCCCTGTAACTTTACTAACCACCACTGGAGATTTATATTGAGGGATAATATTACGGGTGGCAGTAACAACCACTTGATCTATCTCTAACAAGTCCTTTTGCAAGACAAAATTCTGAGTGATAGTCTCTCCTTCAGTAAGAGATATTTTCTGGTTAATAGTTTTAAACCCTACGGAAGAAACGCTCAGGTTATATTCTCCAGAAGTAACTTTTATGGAATATTCCCCAGTGGCTTTGCTACTAGTACCTTTTACCTCATTTCCTTTACGCAGAATAACATCTGCTCCAAAAACAGGCTTCCCCTCAGCCGTAATTTTTCCTTTGAAAGTAACCTGTTGTGCTACAGAAAATAAAGGAATAAAGAAAAACATCATACAACGAATAATAGTTTTCATACTTGAAATTTTATTATATATAATACAGTAATTAAATTTTAGGCAAAACTAAAAAATATTTTTTATATACGAAAACAAAAATACAATTATTTTATTTTGTATAAGTAGTTGATTTATTTATAATTATGTATATTATTTGCTTAATGAGTAAATTTCGAGACAAAAAATAATGTAGAAACGTTCTTAATATGTACATTTCTACATTAAAAAATATTAAATTTTGAGGGAAAATTATAAGTCTGATCCGATATCTTTCCGGTAGTACATATTTTCAAAATATATATTTTTAATTTGACTATATGATTTTTTTAGAGCATCCTTAAAATTATGATCTAAGGAGGTAACAGCCAACACACGTCCACCCGCAGAGAGTATGTTTCCTCCTTTTTGGATAGTACCTGCATGGAATATAATGCTCTCGGATTCACTATTAAGTCCTGAGATAACTTTTCCTTTCTGATAATCCTCTGGATATCCGCCAGAAACCACCACCACGGTAGTAGCACTTTTGGGGTCTATAGAGAGCTTTATTTTACTTAGTTCACCCTTAGCGGTAGCTTCCAAGAGGGCTACAAGGTCTGTTTGTATGCGAGGAAGTACTACTTCAGTTTCAGGGTCGCCCATACGTACGTTGTATTCAATTACATAAGGGTCTTCCTCCACTTTGATAAGCCCAATGAATATAAAACCATGATAAGTAATTTGCTCTTTCTTAAGTCCTTCAATGGTAGGCTTTATGATGCGTTCCTCTATTTTTTGCATGAAGGTAGCATCTGCAAAAGGTACTGGAGAGACAGCTCCCATGCCCCCTGTATTAAGTCCAGTATCTCCTTCTCCTATACGCTTATAATCCTTAGCCGTAGGAAGAATTTGATAGGTATTTCCATCGGTAAGGACAAAGCAACTAAGCTCTATTCCTTTGAGGAATTCCTCAATGACTACCTTTTGGCTGGCACTGCCAAATTTTTCCTCTAAAAGCATCTTCTTGAGTTCTGCTTGAGCTTCTTGTAAATCCTCTAAGATAACCACGCCCTTTCCTGCAGCAAGTCCATCAGCTTTTAGTACATAGGGAGCTTGCATACCTTCCAAGAAATGCAATCCTTCATTAAGAGTCTCTTTAGTAAAACTCGCATAGCGAGCAGTAGGGATATAATGACGCTGCATGAACTCCTTAGCGAACTCTTTGCTACCTTCTAAGGTAGCTCCCCTCTGTGAAGGACCTATAACGGCTATATGGTTAAGTTCGGGTTCTTCAAGAAAGAAATCAAAAATTCCCTTAACTAGAGGTTCCTCCGGTCCTACTACGACCATTTCAATATTTTTTTCTAAGCAAAAGCGCTTTATCTGAGAAAAATCAGTAGCTCCTATGGCTACATTCTCTCCTTCTAAAGCAGTACCAGCATTTCCTGGGGCAATATAAAGATGCTCACATAGGGGACTTTTGGAAAGTTGTTTGGCAAAAGCATGTTCTCTGCCCCCTGAACCTAATAAGAGTATATTCATTTGATTGAAAAATTAAGAATAAAGTGGGGTTATAGCAAGCTATGTAAGTATTCACTTACATTAGTATAGATACGTTCTTTAATATTATGAGTATCGGCTTTAATAAACTTTTTTCCTAGCAGATGTTCATAGAGTTCTATATATCGCTCGGAAATAGCAGTGATATGGGCATGGGTCATTTCGGGAATCTTTTCTCCTGCTTTGCCCTGAAAACCATTTTCAATGAGCCATTGGCGTACGAATTCTTTGGAGAGCTGTTTTTGAGGTTCCCCTTTCTTGAGACGCTCTCCATATCCCTCTGCATAGAAATAGCGAGAGGAATCCGGAGTATGGACTTCATCTATAAGGACAATGGTGCCATTTTTTGTCTTTCCAAATTCATATTTGGTATCTACTAAAATAAGTCCTTTTTCTTTTGCCAATTCACTACCACGCTTAAAGAGTGCATGGGTATATTGCTCTATGATGGCATAATCATCAGCGGTAATAATCCCTTTTTTTAAGATTTCCTCTCGGGAAATATCCTCATCATGTAAGCCATTGTCTGCCTTAGTGGAAGGGGTGATGATAGGAGAGGGGAGGGGTGCATTTTCCTGTAGACCTTCGGGAAGTACAACTCCACAGAGGGTGCGCTTTCCTGCTTTATATTCCCGGGCGGCATGCCCCGCCAGATAACCACGGATAACCATTTCTACTTTGAAGGGAGTACATAGCATTCCTACCGATACATTGGGATCCGGAGTTGCCAAAAGCCAATTGGGGACAATATACTTGGTCTGTTCCATGCATTCGCTGGCTATCTGGTTGAGGATTTGTCCTTTGTAAGGAATCCCTTTGGGGAGAATGACATCAAAAGCGGAAAGCCTATCAGTGGCTACCATTACCAAAAGATCGTCTCCTATGGTATATACATCGCGTACTTTCCCTTTGTAGACAGTTTTTTGATTTTTGAAAGAAAAATCAGTGGAGATAATACTATTCATAGAGTTCTATTTTTTGGCAAATATACGAATAAAAATGATTAATAGTAAACATTTATCCATAAAAAAAGAGGCTACCCTTTTCGGACAGCCTCTTACAATAGAATAACTAAAACAATAATAACTATGAAAATTTATTTTTCTGCTTGTTGTTTTGCTTGTTCTTTCATTTTTTCATTAGGAACAATAACAACATTCACACGTCTGTTCTTAGCACGGCCTTCTGCTGTACTGTTATCATAAGCGGGCTGGGTAGCTCCGAACCATTTGGTAGTGAAGCGAGAGGCATTGAGTCCATTGGTAGTGAAGAAATTGGTTACTGCTTTGGCTCGTTTCTCAGAAAGAGTCATGTTATAAGCAGCTTTCCCTGTACTGTCGGTATGCCCTGCTACAATTACATTGGTATCAGGATATTCTTTAAGAACACTTACCATTTTGTTAAGGATGGTTTGTGCTTCAGAGGTAAGAGTGGCTTTGTTGAATTCAAAAGTAACTCCACTTTTTTCATCAAAAGTAACTACAATACCGTCATCTACTCGCTTTACTTCCGCACCTGGAATTTCTTCCTCAATTTTTTTAGCTTGTCTGTCCATTTGGTTACCAATAATAGCTCCTGCAGCACCTCCTACAGCGGTACCAATAACAGCACCGAGTTCGCTATTGCCGCCGCTACCTACATTATTTCCAAGGATAGCTCCAAGGATAGCTCCACTGGCAGCTCCTACTACGGCTCCACGTTGGGTTTTGTTTGAGTTATTATAGGCTTCACAACCGGCAAGCAGAGAAGCCGTTACCAAAAATAAAGTTATGTTTCTAAATACTTTTGTCATAATTAATTATTTAATTTTTTGAGAAATTCATAGTGATTACAAAGGGCTTTCCATCCACACGGACAGTTTGTTCCCAGCGCATTTCATTTTCAGAGAGATATGCTAAGTGAAGACGTACTCCTGCATTGGTCTCGGACTGATACTTTTCATTGGTAGGCTTTAACAGAAAGTCATAATAACCGGTAGTTTTATCCATCTCTTGTACAGTAAAGATAAAATGACGATCTCCTCCTGCACATCCTGCCTTATTGATAGCATAGATACCACGATAGTTGTTAGGAACAAATTTCCAATAGCTACCCTCAAAACATTCTTTAGATGTATCATTTAGCAGGGTAATATCATATTTTCCTTTTTCATTATAGGTAATAGAGGAAAGTGTCCATTCTCCTTTGATTACTTTGTTAGCTTGACGGGTACCCTGTGTACTCTTAGCTATAGTCCCTTGTGTTTTACAAGAAATAGCTACTACACTGATCATGAATAAGAATAAAATTTTTTTCATTCGTCCTAAATTATTATATGTTTTGGGCGCAAAATTATTAGTTTTTTCTATTATTAATCTATTTTTTAGTGATATTTAACACTCTATAGCAATGTTTCATAGTCGCTAAGGTGTGTAAGTTATTTGTTATTAGACGATTAATATAAAAAACAAACAGATGATTTTTGATATATTTAACGGTTTATTAATAATGGAAGAGGATGCTTTTCCAAATAGTATAGTTAGGAACTAATATTGAAAATAAAATTTTTTGAAAGAAACTTTTAATACTATAGTCCAGAAATTCAAGTTTCTCTTAAGAGAAATCAAGGAGCAAAAAGCTCTTTCTTCCCCTAGAAAAATCCAGTATTAAGCCGTATTTGCTGTATTTATTACCTTATTATAAGAAAAGGAAAAATAGATAAAAAATTTTTTCTATTAACTTGTTGGTTTGTAATTTATTCGTATATTTGCACTCTCAAAACGATTGGAAAACAGAGGTAAAAAATAATTGTTTTTTAAGGGTAAAAATAAGAAAAAGATCTCTGTAAAAAAGTGAAAATGAACTAATTGAAATAACTTGTCTTTAAAATAGAAAAAATATGACAAAAGCAGAAATTGTAGCAAAAATCTCTGAAAAGTTAGGGATTGAGAAAACAGAAGTGCAAAACACTGTAGAGCACTTTATGGAGGAAATAAAAGCTTCTTTGGAAAAAGGAGACAATGTGTATTTGAGAGGTTTCGGAAGTTTTATTGTTAAAGCACGAGCAGAAAAAACAGGAAGAAACATCTCTAAAAATACTACTATCACCATTCCTGCACATAATATTCCTGCATTCAAGCCAGCAAAAGTATTTGTGCAAGCCGTAAAAACAAAGGTGAAAGTAAAAGCTAAAGCTAAAACAGCTAAAAAGAAATAAAATAACGGAGTATTAATTTTTTAAATTTCAAACGAAAATGCCAAGCGGAAAGAAAAGAAAAAGACATAAAGTGGCTACACATAAACGCAAAAAAAGAGCAAGAGCTAACCGACACAAAAAGAAAAAGTAGTTATATAACTACTTTTTCTCGTTTTGTTTGTTAAAAAAAGGTATTTTATATCTTACTGAAATATAATATATTAAAATCATAACAGAATGACCAAAGAATTAATTATACGTTCTGGGGCTTCTGATGTTGATTTTGCCTTACTCAAGAATGGTCGCCTAATAGAACTCCATAAGGAAGAGGATTCCTCGGGAATTGCCGTAGGAGATATCATGCTTGCTAAAATTCATAAACCTATTCAGGGACTGAATGCTGCCTTTGTGAATGTAGGTTATGAAAAGGATGCTTTTCTGCACTATCATGACTTAGGTCCTCAACTGGCTTCCTTGTTGAAGTTTATTAAGGAGGTTTCCTCAGGTAAGCTTAAGGATTACTCTCTGAAGGACTTTAAGCAAGAACCAGATATTAATAAGAATGGAGCTATAAGTGATGTGCTTAAAGCAGGACAGCCTATATTGGTGCAGATAGTGAAGGAACCTATCTCCACCAAAGGGCCGCGAATAAGTTCAGAGCTTTCTATTGCTGGACGGTATTTAGTATTGGTGCCTTTTTCAGAAAGAATATCTATCTCTCAAAAAATAGAAAATAAAACTGAAAAAGAACGATTACGAAGAATTGTCCAAAGTATCAAGCCTAAGGGGTTTGGAGTGATTATTCGTACAGTCGCTCAGGATAAAAAAGTAGCTGATTTGGATAGAGATTTGCAAAATTCCTTCCAAAGATGGGTACAGATGTGTAAGAAAATATCTCAGGGGACTTTTCCCTCCAAGATACTTAGTGAGATGAATAGAACAGGTGCCCTTCTTAGGGATATGTTTGATAACTCTTTCACGGGAATCCATGTGGATAATGAAGCCCTTTATAATCAAATACGAGATTATCTACAAGAAATTGCTCCTGAGCAGGTGAATATTGTTAAACTATATAAGTCCTCAGTGCCTATTTTTGAGAAATTTCATATAGAAAGGCAGATAAAAACAGGATTAGGACGTACGGTTTCTATGACTAAAGGTGCTTATTTGGTGATAGAGCATACCGAAGCCCTACATGTAATAGACGTTAATAGTGGAAATCATTCTAATAAGGCAGAAAATCAAGAAACTACTGCTTTTGAAGTGAACCTGATAGCAGCAACTGAAATTGCCCGACAGTTACGATTAAGAGATATGGGAGGCATTATTGTAGTGGATTTCATAGATATGAGTAATGGAGAGAACCGACAAAAACTCTTTGATGCACTCAGAGAAGAAATGAAAGATGACCGCGCAAAACATAAAATATTACCTCCAAGTAAGTTTGGACTTATACAAATTACACGCCAGCGTGTACGTCCTGAAATCAACATCAAAACCAAAGAAGAAAACCCTAGTAAATTAGGAGAAGTAGATGCTCCTATAGTTCTTATAGAACAGATTACTACTACACTTGAAGAAATTATTTATCAAAGCAACTACAACGGAAGAATTACTTTAAATATACATCCATTTATAGCGGCTTACCTAACAAAAGGTATTTTCTCTATACGTTTTAAGTGGTTTTTGAAATATCAAAGATGGATACGTATCCTACCCAGAGATGCATATTCGTATCTTGAATATCGTTTCAAAACAAAGGAGGGAACTCCTCTGTAGTTTAAAATATTTAAGAAGCTACTCTTTTGAGTAGCTTTTCTCTTCCTTCTTTCTTATAAAGGATAATAATGTCTTTAATGTGATATTTGTTGTAGCATCGATTATTTTTAAAGCTATCTTTATTGTAATATACAAATAATAATATTTTATTCAATAAAAGATTAAAAAATGTATTATAAGTTCATATTTTGCATTTTATGAGACTGTATTTGAGTATAATATATGTAATTTTGTAAATAAATTTATATAATCATAATATTGTTGTTTAAATATTAAAAATTTATGTATAAAGTTAAATATGTTTTAAAAATTATAGGTGTTTATTGATTTTTTATAACTTTGCAATGTTTTAAATGAATTGATCTGTAAAAAGAGTTTTTCCTGGCCTTTTCGAGCGTAGAGGAATAGAATTATTATGAGATGAAAGAATAAATTCATGTTCGTTAGCCTTTTGGAAAATATAAAGAAGAGGAATTATGAGTTCTTTAGAATAAGTATATATTTTTCTGTGAGCTACCCGTATAATAATCATATTTTTTAAAATGAAAGTTATTAATATTCAATAAATCTTTTATGTTTCTTAGTAGGTAAAACCATTCTATTTTAGAATGGTTTTATTTTTTAAAACATTGTGAACTAATTATTTGTAGTAAAGTTGACAAAAATAATAAAAAACATTCTGCTTAATGTTTTTTCTTTGAAGATTTTTTGTTATCTTTGACGGCTAAAAAGTAGTTTTTGATTACATTTAAAAAACACTTATATTTTTCTTAATTAAAAAGATATTTTAATATAAAAATAAAGGAATATAATGGGACTTTTTGATTTCTTAACAGAAGAAATAGCGATTGACTTAGGAACTGCCAATACACTTATTATTCATAAAGATAAGGTTGTAGTGGATAGTCCCTCTATAGTGGCTCGTGACTTGAGCTCTAATAAAATCATTGCAGTAGGAAGAGAAGCACAGCTAATGCAAGGGAAAACTTATGAGCGTATCAAAACCGTTCGCCCACTTAAGGATGGAGTAATTGCTGACTTTGATGCTTCCGAACAAATGATAAATGCCTTTATAAGGAGTATCCCCCCGTTGAAAAGGAGATTCTTCTCTCCCTCCCTTAAAATAGTAGTGTGTATCCCTTCCGGAATTACTGAGGTGGAGATGAGAGCGGTAAGAGAGTCCTGTGAAAGGGTTAATGGTAAAGAAATATTTCTTATTTATGAACCTATGGCAGCTGCCATAGGAATAGGGTTGGATATTATGCAACCGAAAGGGAATATGATTATTGATATAGGAGGAGGAACTGCAGAGATAGCAGTCATAGCCTTAGGAGGGATTGTTTGTGATAAATCTGTAAAAATAGCGGGTGATGTCTTTACCAATGATATCATCTATTACATGCGTACACGCCATAACCTCTATATAGGAGAAACTACAGCCGAAAATATAAAAATTAATACAGGTGCCGCCATTGAGGAAATTGACTCTCCACCTGATCCTATGCCTGTACAAGGAAGAGACCTCCTTACCGGAAAACCAAAACAAGTGGAAATATCCCATCGGGAGGTAGCTAAAGCCTTAGACAAATCCATCCTTCGCATAGAAGATGCTATTATGGAGACACTTTCCCAAACACCTCCAGAGTTAGCAGCAGATATTTATAATACAGGAATCTATATGGCAGGAGGAGGCTCCATGCTCCGTGGCTTGGACAAACGTATATCCATGCGTACAGACTTACCTGTATATGTAGCTGAAGACCCTCTTCGTGCTGTGGTGAGAGGAACAGGAATTACCTTGAAGAATATTCAAAAATTTAAAACTATCTTGATGAAGTAGATGCGCCTTATCTTATTATTTTTTAAACGACAGAAGGATTTTTTAGTTTTTTTAGTACTCTTCTTACTTTCCTTTGCGCTTGTGATTGATGCAAATTCATTTCAAAAATCTAAATTTCTGTATATCGCAAATGGTGTAACAGGGAATATTTTTCTTATTCAAAATGGCATTGAAAAGTATTTCTACTTAAAGCAACAAAATGAATCCCTTTCACAAGAAAATAGAAGGCTACAGGAAGAATTACTTAAAATAAAAGCAGAACGTTTAGAGGAATTATCACAAAAACCTATTTTGTTATTCTCTCCAAATACTTATTCTGTTTTCCGTGCTGAGGTAATTAAGAATAGTTACCATTTGGCAAAGAATTACCTGATTATTAATAAAGGAGAGAAGGATAGTATACGTGAGGATATGGGGGTGGTTTCTCCGCAAGGTATTGTAGGAATTATTGATAAGACTTCAAGAAATTTTTCTTCAGTACAATCTGTATTGAATTCTTTATCTAAGATTAGTGCGACCCATCTGAAATCTGGTTATTATGGTACTCTTTCGTGGGACGGCAAGGACCCTACAGTAGTGCAACTCTCGGATATCCCAAGTTTAGCTACTATCTCAGTAGGAGATACTATTGTAACTGCAGGGCATTCTAATATCTTCCCAAAAGGAATTCCTATAGGAAAGGTTAAAGATGTCAATGCCAATACAAGGGATAACTCTTTGCTTTCTAATGTAATACTGTTCTCAAATATGAGGCAATTACAGCATGTATATGTTATTAAGAATAGGGAACAAGAGCAGATAAAAGAATTAGAAGAAGAAATACAACAAACTCAGAATGAATAATCTAATCTATATTTTTCAGCTATTAGGATGGGTACTTCTACAGGGGATTATTCTCAGTAATATAAACTTATTTGGGTATGTGAATCCAGCCTTGTATTTACTTTTCTTTATGACCTTTCCTTTTTTTGAAAATAAAACACCTCTGCTTATTTTGGCTGTGTTAGCAGGGCTTATTATTGATATTCTTTCCCATACAGGAGGGGTATATACCTGTGCTACCTTGTGTGTGGTATTCTTAAGACCTATATTAGTACGTCTTTTTTTTGGACAAACTTTTGATGAACAGTTTATTAATCTGCGACAAGTAAGTCTTACCTTACGAATCCTTTATATCTTTTCTTTTGTTCTTATTTTTCATCTTATTTTTTCCATTTTGGAAACATTTCAATGGCAATTATGGTTATTTTCTCTTCATAAAACTTTGATAAATGTACTTTTTTCAGGAGTTGTATGCTTACTTGTAGAACAAATAATAGGAAATCCTAAGCGGAAAGAGGAATCTTATAGATAAAAAAATAAGGCTTTATACAAGCCTTATTTTTTTGTTTTCATCCTATTCAGGGTTATAGGAGTCCTTTTAAAGTAGCTTCAATAGTTGGACTTGAAGGTCTCTCTGCATTGGCGCTTACAATTTTTCCATCTTTGTTAATAATGATAAAGGTAGGGAACTGAAGGATATTATATTCTTGTATGAACTCGGATTCAAGAGCTTTGTCTGCAATGAGTTGCACTCCTTTTAATTGTTTTTCAGTAACCATTTTTTTCCACGCTTCTTTGTTCTCATCAATAGAGATACTTACGAACTCTATATTTTTACCATGGAATTTAGCCTCTAAAGCCTTAAGAGCAGGAATCTCCCCAATACAAGGTTTGCACCAAGTAGCCCAAACATCTATGTATACTACTTTCCCCTTGAAATCATCTAAGGAAGAAGTTCCCCCATTGAAGTTTTCATAGTTGGTGAACTTAGGAGAAGGATTCCCTGCAACTAACTTGGTGGCAATATCATAAGCTTTCTTAGCTTCGTCTTTAGTTTTTTCATTAGTTGCATTTTTGTTGATGAAGTCAAAGATTAGTTTGTTCTGAGCATTCCCAGGCGTGATAAGAGGTAGAACTCCCTTTGCCAAATCAGCACGAATATTAGCAGATTTTAAACTATTTATAGTGTTTATAAAGTTTTCTACCTGTTTAGGGTCATTAGGATTACTCAAGAGATTAAAGTATTCACTACGTACTAAGTCTCTGTAGGAATCTACTAGGTCATACTCTTGTGCATCATCAAAATTGATACTTTCCTTCTCTGCAAAGAAACCATCTGGGAGTATAGCTTCCCTTCCAGAAAAATAGCTATAATAAGTAGGATATACAATTAGATATTCTATGAATTTATATTTAGACCATTTTTCTTGGTTCTTTACAAATTCTTCATTGAAATTATAAGGTTTTAACTTTTCATTGAGTTCATTAAGAAGAGACTTTATATTTTCTTTGAACTCCTGAGGTTTTTGTCCAAATAGGTTGGAGTCAGCGCCATTGATTTTATCAAAAACGAAAGCATTTTTTTCTATCAAGAATTGTGTCTTTTTAGCTTCTTCTCCAGATACTTGTGTCTTGCTAAGATCTTCATTAAGTGTAATATCAAGATTAACCCCTTTATTTAAATAAATAGGTGTCTGAACAGCGGGATTTTCATGCAAATAGTAGAAAGGATTCTCTCCTAAGTCCTTGATGGTATCTCGGAAGGTTCCATCTGCTGATACAGGAATTTCCCTTACTACCTCATCATTTTGTAATAAGAGTAACTTTTGATTTTCTTCTGGGGAGAATACCTTACCAGAGATAACGGCATAATCTATATCTTTTTTCGTTGCCTTATCTCTACAAGCAGATAACAAGCTAATGGCAGCTATACTTGTAATAAAAATTCTTTTCATTTTATTCCTTATTTCTGAATTGAATCACAAAGTTAAAAAAAAAGAATAAACAAACAACATTTACAGGATAGATAACAACCTAAAATATTGTTATTCAGTATTGTAAAGTTTTTAACAAAATAAAAAAGTTTGTTCATATCTTGTAATATGCATAAAAATTAGTATATTTGCTCTCCCTTAGCATAAGATATGTAATACGTGACAACAGAAAAAACACTCAATGAACAATGGGAAATTCTCTTACAGAAACTTATTAAGGACTTCTCTTTGCCTAAACAAATGGATATAGATAAAGTACTCTATTTGATAGGAATTCAGGAGCTTGGAAAATATCATCAGACTTTCTCCAAAGAAGAGAAAATTAACCTAATACACATTGCTACTTGCTGCGTATTAGCCCCTTATGGATATTATTTTTTTGAATACAAAGATAAGGACGGATGGCCCTTTTACAGAAGAATAAAAGATCATCTCTGCTTACCTCAAGAAGAACAAAATATCCTTTTGAAGGAGGCTATTCTTACTTATTTTAAGCATATAGACTATTTATAATCAATCATATAATTCATTTAATAGTGCACTTATGAAAATACTTACTAATGAGCAAATGTTAGCTGCAGATCAGCAAACCATTCAAGAACAACAAATTACCTCTTGGGATCAAATGGAGAAGGCTTCTTCCACTATTTTAGCTTGGATTAAGAAAAACCTACCAGGAGATAATCCTTACCATATCTATGCAGGTGTTGGTAATAATGGAGGAGATGGACTTGCTTTGGCAAGAATGCTCTTTCAAGCTGGAAAGAAAGTTAAAGTAACGATTGTCCCCTTTAGCGAACTTCATTCAGAGGACTTTACCAAGAACTTAAACCTACTCAAGGAGTTCCATGAAGTAGAGATTACTACAATAGCTCAGCCTGAAACCTCAGAGGACTTCTTACAAGCCAATGAGAAACCTTTCCAAACCCTTAAGGGAAAGCCGGCTAAAGGCTTTGAGGACTTTATCGCTAATAAGTATAATGCTACTCAACCTATTACTATTGATGCTATTTTTGGGATAGGTCTCTCTCGCCGCGTATCTCCTTGGGTTCAGCGTGTATTTGAAGAGATTAACCGACAGAAGGGACTTATTATCAGTATTGATACCCCTTCAGGGCTTTATTTTGGAGAAGATAAGCAAGAGAAAGATATCTTTGTAACCCCTCATGTAGTACTTACTTTCTTTGCCCCTAAATTACCTTTCCTTCTCCCACAGACAGGACGTTATATTCCTTATTGGGAAATACTTCCGTTGCCTTTGTCCTATGACTATCTCAAGGAAGTAACTACTGAATATGACTATACTACAGAACGGGAAATAAAACGATTACTTCGTACGCGCCATCGTTTTACTAATAAAAGCACTTATGGGCATGCTCTTTTGGTAGGAGGTAGTTATGGAAAGATAGGAGCTCCTATCTTGAGTGGAAAGGCGACCCTGCGCAGTGGTGCGGGTCTGCTTACCCTTCTGCTGCCTAAGTGTGGTTATCAAATAGCACAAACCGCCCTTCCAGAGGCTATGGTACTGACCTCCTCCCAAGAGGAGGAACTCGCTCCCACCGATATTCCTTTTTCTCCCAGTGCGATAGGTATAGGAGTAGGCATGGGTACCTCTGCCTATGCACAGGGCACTCTGGCTGCCTTACTTAGGACTTTCCCTAATATCCCTTTTGTCATTGATGCCGATGCACTGAACCTTGTCGCCTCCAGCGAAGACCTTCAGCGAATTCTTCCTAAGAACGCTATCCTCACTCCACACCCTAAGGAGCTTGAACGCCTCATTGGTAAGTGGTCTGATGACCTTGACCGACAAGAAAAAGCCAAACAGTTTGCCAAGAAGCACAAAGTTATTTTAGTACTCAAGGGGGCTTTCACCATGATTACCGATGGTGATCATTTCTGGGTGAACTCCACAGGGAACCCTGCCCTTGCGACCGCAGGTAGTGGCGATGTCCTTACAGGAGTCCTTACGGGGCTCTTATCGCAAGGCTATACCCCACTCAATGCTGCTATTGTAGGAGTATATATCCACGGAAAAGCCGCCGATACCTATGTAAGGAGTACCAAAAAGAATATTATGATAGCCAGTGATATCATTGACTTCCTTAGTTAAGGACAAATGTCAAGTAATCTATAACACCGATAATTAAGGAATAATTATCGGCGTTAATCTTTTAAACACACAGAAATATAAGTGAATTTGACGATTATTTAGTGAATGACTGCATCAATTACTAAAAATAACTCCCATGCAACAAAAAATTAAAACATTAGAAGACTTAAAGGATAAATTATATCTTTGGAAATCATATAATGAGGAGAATTTAGAGAAAATAGTATCAGAATTTGAAAAATTCCCAAGAAAGGAGTTTTCTATATCCTATATTCCTATGCTAACAGACTCTCTTTTGGCAGAACACTTAATCACCATAGGGAAAACATTCCCAGCCAATACGCACATGTTAATTAATATTATATCAAGTATAGGGAATATGGTTGGACGATATAAGCTATATCCTACGGATAAGGTTTTTGATTTCTTTAAGGAAGCTACCACTCACAAAAAGGTGAATTACTATGTGTCCTTAAATATCTCCTCATTTCCACAATATACCTCTTGGGAGGAAAGGTGGGACTATTTGATTTCAATACCTAATATAAGCCCTAAAAAGAAATCAATAGTAAATTTCCATACAGAAGTGAAGAAGATACTTTCTGCTAAAGGAATAATTCCTTTTCAAGTGGCTGAAAAGATAGTAATTATATTAAAAAATCATATAAATACAGGTGAATTAAGCGATTATTCTATAGAAGATTACTTAAATACAATTCATGCATTAGAACAAAAAACTTAGATACTCAAGAATTATTTAAGAAGTGTTACCCTTATTAGTTGCTACCCCCTTTGCTAAAAGAGTTTATTTAGTGTTTATTGAAGATTATATCTATCAATACCCCAGCGATGATGACCATACCTCCTATGATAAGGGAGGAAGTGAGGGCTTCTCCGAAAAGTCCCACACTGATAAGCACCGCTACGATAGGCTCAAAAGCCCCCATAATTGCTGTAGGGGTAGAACCTATATAGCGTACCGCATACACTAAGGCGACTAAGGAAAGGGAGGTGGTGATAAGAGCAAACAAAGTAAGGTTACCCACCAAAGATAAGGAGGAAATGGTGATATTTTCTCCAAATATTATAGTCTTGACCAAGAAGTAAATAGAGGAAAAAAACATAGAATAAAAAGAAACCTTTACCCCTGAGGCTTCTATACGTACCTTGTTGATAATTAGTATATAGAGAGCATAAACCAATGCCCCTAATAGAGAGATGGCAAGCCCTACATAGTTAAAGGCAGCTCCCTTCTTGATGCTCAGCATCCCTACTCCTGCCACTACCAAGAGCAAGGAAAGCACTGTCGGTAAGGTGATTTTCTCCTTATAAAAGAGTACCAATATTAAAGCGACGATAATCGGATAACTAAAGAAAATGGTGGAGGCAATTCCTGGGCTAAGGTAGTCATACGCCAAAAATAGAAATTCTGCAGAAAGTGCGTAGAACAAGCCCAAAAGAGTCATAATACCCATTTCTCGAAAGCTAATACGAAGTCTTTCCTTTTGGTAGAAAAGGAAGATGAGGATAGAGCCACTGGCAATAAGAAAGCGATAAAAAAGAGTAGCATCTACCGAGAATGTCTCCGCTTTCTTGATGGGAATCATAAAAAGGGGAATCAGTCCGTAGGTAAATGCCGAAATAAAGGCACATAAGTACCCTTTTACTATATCTTTCATTGGATGATGTGCCGAATGCTACAACAAATCTTTAAAATAAGTGAGATACCAATCAATAGTTTTCACAATTCCCGTCTCGAAGTTCTCTTGTGCATGCCAACCTAACTGGTTTTCTATTTTAGTAGCATCAATGGCATATCTGCGGTCATGTCCGGCACGATCTTGTACGAAAGTGATGAGTTCTTTGTGGGATTTTCCTTTGGGAAGTGGGCGCTTTTGGTCTAACAACTCACAGATGTATCCTGCGATAAAGAGGTTATTACGCTCGTTGCGTCCTCCTATGTTATAAGTTTCTCCTGCTTTCCCCTTATGGAATACCAAGTCAATTCCTGTACAATGATCAAGAACATATAACCAATCCCTTATATTCTTTCCATCTCCATAAATAGGAATGGTTTCTCCTTGTAATGCCTTTCGTATAATAGTAGGAATCAGTTTTTCTTTATGTTGTTTTGGTCCATAATTATTAGAACAATTGGAAGTAGTTACATTCAATCCATAGGTATGAAAGTAAGCCCGCACAATCATATCAGAAGAGGCTTTGGAAGCACTATAAGGAGAATTAGGAGCATACGCAGTAGCCTCGGTGAATAAGCCAGTTTCTCCTAAGGAACCATATACTTCATCCGTGGAAATATGGTGAAAACGCGCTTCTTTGTAGCCTTCTTTGACTACAAAAGGCGCCTCCATCCAGTGGTGGCGAGCTACATCTAAGAGGGTAAAAGTACCGTGTATATTGGTGGTGATGAAGGTATCAGGATTAACAATAGAGTTATCTACATGGGATTCAGCAGCAAAATGAATCACTCCTTGAAAATGATATTTCTCAAAGAGATCTTCAATAAGTTTCCTATTACAGATATCACCTTGTACAAAAGTATAATTGGGAGCTTTTTCTACTTCAGTAAGATTGCCTAAATCCCCTGCATAAGTGAGTTTATCTAAGTTTACCAAATGATAGTTGGGATATTTTTTGGCAAAGTACACGACGAAGTTGGCTCCAATGAAGCCAGCTCCTCCTGTAATTAAAATATTTTTCATCTATAAGGGCTAAAGTTTATAATTGGTCATTAGGGATACCAAAGAATCTCTCCAGTAAGGGATGGGGAAGCTAAAATCTGTTTTTACTTTTGCCTTATCCAATACTGAGTAAGCAGGACGTGCTGCAGGAGTAGGGAAGTCCTCTGTCCTACAAGGAATTACTTTACAATCACTGCCAGCAAGTTTGAGGATTTCTACAGCAAAATCATACCAAGAGCATACTCCTTCGTTGGAGAAGTGGTATACATCTTGTCTACCGCGATAGAGCTTGTTTTCAATAACAAAAATAATAAATCGTGCTAAATCCTTAGCATAGGTAGGTGTACTTACTTGGTCAAATACAACTTTAATTTCCTTACGCTCTTTACTGATACGTAGGATATTCTTTACAAAATTATTTCCAAAGGCAGAATATAACCAAGAAGTTCTTAGAATGAGAAAATCAACATCTGAATGTTGTAAGGCACTCTCTCCTAATAGTTTTGTTTGTCCATAAGCCCCTAAGGGAGAAGTAGCATCAGTTTCTGCATAAGGAGTATTCTTCTCTCCTGCAAATACATAATCGGTAGAGAGATGAATACAGGCACTTCCTTGTTCAGTACAAGCATTAGCAATATTCTTTACCGCTAAGTGATTGACTAAGTTTGCGGTTTCCTTATCTATCTCAGAACCATTTACATTTGTATAAGCAGCACAATTGATAACCAGTTCTACAGCATTTTTCTTAAAGAAAGAATTTACCTTATCAGCATCTGTTACATCTAATTCATTTTTAGTTGTAAAAATGTAATTATTAGAAACAGAGTTATTTAATTCTTGTTTGATTTCCATAGCGAGTTGTCCGCTGGCACCTGTAATGAGTATATTTTTCATATAATTTATGTTTTAATATAATTTCTCTTTATAATCAAATTCCCAGACCTCATGTAAAAGGGGGTTATGTTCATCTTTTGGGGAAAGAATAATGTCCTGAGGAGGAATTCTCCAATCTATACCTATTTCAGGATCATTCCATAAAACTCCTCCCTCGTGAGTAGGAGCATAGAAAGCATCACATTTGTACTGGAATATAGCCTCAGGGCTTAGTACTACAAAACCATGTGCAAAACCTCGTGGAATGAAAAGCTGACGCTTGTTTTCCTCGGTAAGCTCCACACCTATATATTTACCAAAGGTAGGGGAACCTTTACGAATATCCACAGCTATATCCCATACAACACCTTGTACAACACGGACTAATTTGGACTGAGTATAAGGGGCTCTTTGAAAATGTAACCCTCTTAGCACTCCATAGGAGGATTTGGATTCATTATCTTGTACAAAAGTAGTATTACAGATATTCTCTACAAACTTCTTTTGAGAAAAAGATTCAAAGAAGTAGCCTCTTTCATCAGGGAATACTTTGGGTTCTATAATTACAACTCCTTCTATAGCTGTTTTTATTACATTCATGTTAATAGATTTATTGTATTAAGTCCAAAAGATATTGTCCATATCCATTTTTAGAAAGTTCTTTACCTATTTCTTGGACTTTCTCTTTGCTTATCCAACCGCGATGATAGGCAATTTCCTCCAAGCAGGATATTTTCAGTCCTTGCCGTTTTTCTAAAGTCTCTACGAAGTTGGTAGCTTCGGTTAGGGACTCATGAGTCCCTGTATCTAACCAAGCAAAACCACGTCCTAAAAGTTGTACCTTAAGTTCTTTTGCTTGTAGAAATTCTTGATTCACTGAAGTAATCTCCAGTTCGCCTCGCGCTGAAGGTTTTATACTTTTGGCAATTTCAATAACCTTATTTGGGTAAAAATATAAACCGACTATAGCATAATTGGATTTAGGATGCTTAGGTTTTTCCTCTATAGAAAGGACATTTCCTCCTGTATCAAACTCAGCTACCCCATAGCGCTCTGGGTCTTTTACATAATAGCCGAAAACTGTAGCTTTTTGCTCCTGCTCAACATTGGCTACCGCATGGGAGAGCATCTGGGAGAAATGTTGCCCATAGAAGATGTTATCACCTAAGATAAGACACACATCGTCCTCTTTGATAAATTCCTCTCCGATAATAAAGGCTTGTGCTAAGCCATCAGGAGAAGGCTGCACAGCATACGAAAGATGGATTCCGAACTGACTCCCATTCCCCAGTAGGCGGTGAAAGGCAGAGGCATCCTCTGGTGTAGTGATAATGAGAATATCCCGAATACCGGAAAGCATGAGTACCGATAACGGATAGTAAATCATTGGTTTATCATAAATAGGAAGTAATTGCTTAGAGACTCCTTTAGTAATAGGATAAAGCCTTGTTCCTGAACCACCCGCTAGAATAATCCCTTTCATAGTAATTTTTTCGCAAAAGTAAAATAAAAAAATGAATCACTATATGATTTTATGTTTTTTTTAGTAATAAAATTAAAGAATTTTTAGAAATAATAAAGAGGGAATAAATTTATTTTTCATTCCCTCTTTAGATAATATTAATTATTAGGTCTCTTTATAGAAAGATACTGCTACTTTCTGCATCAAGACTAGAACTTAGAATGTCATTTAGGTCTTTTTCTATTTCTTCTTTAGGTACTTTGTATTCTCTTAGAGCATCCTCCACTATTTTATTTTCTGCTAATCGATCGGTGTAGATGTGTATAGGAATAGTAAGTTCAAATACTTTATCCTTAGGAAGTGTATCATAAGGCAAATGATTAGGCTTAGTATTAAAATATCCTAAAACAATTCTCATATCAAAATTAATGTATGATTTTCTTACATCAAAGAATCCTTTAAGACCTATGTGTTCTTTTCTCAAAACTCCTTTTTTAGCATTGGGATCCTTATCATGCTTTCCTCCTCGAATATAGAGTTCCTCGGGCTCTGTATCCCTATATTTATAGGAGAAAGCCTCCTTTTGAGAGGGAATATTAGTATTTCCTGCCACACCTACAAAATTCTCTGCAATAAAGAAAAACTGATAATGATTAGGCGCATCTCCAGTGGAGAGTTGGCTATTCACTCGTTTACCATCTTTGTCATAGAAAATGAATTCTACGCCTGATAGAGACAAAGATTGTCCAGGTACATCACTTCCCATCCAGCGGATAGCAGTGGGATTATCAGAGGAGGGAGTTATTTTTCCATCTTTATTCTCAAAATAAAAACGTTGTACTCTTTTGAGATGTTTTACAGGATAATCAGGGTCTCCATGGAAATAACCGTGTGAATGTCCCTGTGAGAAGCGTACCTCTAACTTACTCCATTCAATAGTCTTAGGAGTAGGAGTAGGAGTAGGATTGGGATTAGGATTGGGTACTTCTTTGTTATTATCTTTGCTACAAGAAGAAACAGCAATTCCTATAAGTAGTAATAAACTAATTTTTAAAAGATTGGTAATTCTTTTCATGTTATAAATATTTAAATGACAAATAAATTATTTTATAAGTTTGATTAAAAGTTCCATATTGGAATCCAAAACAAAAGCATTGGAATATATCATCACATTGTAAGGACGTATTTTTCCCGTACTTGGTTCTAACTTGTTGGCTACTAAAAAGTGAGCCAGCTTGATACGTAGCCTAAAATCACCTTCAGTAGGATTTTGATTTATAGTGAAAATGCCCTTCAATCCTATAGGATCATTCTCTTGAGGATTCTTTTTATCCCAAGTGCGTTTAAGTAAGCTTACTCCTTCGTTTCCCAGGTAAGCATTTTCAGGGTTTGTATCTTGATATTTATAGCTTACTAAACTATTCATAGTGGAGACCATTTTTTCTCTTCCTTCTGTATTTTTAGGATATTCTCCTTGGTAGAGTTCAAAAAAATGCTGATGAATAGGAGCCATTTTCTCAGTTACGAATTCTCCATTCAATCGCCTACCATTGTTATAATAAATGATTTCAAATAGATAATCCTGTCCTGATTTCCAGACAATGGGGTCGGAGATATCATATTGTATTCCTTTGGGAGATTTGTTTGCTTCCCGTTTTTGCTGTTCTTTTGTAGCCATATTGGTAACAATAAATACCACTTTATCAGGCATTTCGTGACCTCTATCCTTGGTTTCATCTGTGGAGGAAGAAGGTTTGCTACAACTTACCAAAAAAAGTCCTATGGAGGCTAAAAGTAAGGTTGTTTTTAAAAAATTAGATATGATTTTCATATTTGAAAAAAAATTAATATTTGCATTGATTTTAAAAATTATAACTTAACCGTAGGTGTATATTTCTACCTAAGTCATGCGCGTAATAGCGGAAACGATTGGTATACTCTTTGTAAAGTTGGTTAAGTAGGTTCTCTGCGGAAAGCCTTACCGAAAGGGTTTGTCGCTCTCCTACAGTAATAGTACCTCCTACAGAAGCCTCAAATAAGTGATAAGCATCAGGGGTAGTAGGTACCAGTTCTTGTGAAGGTTCAAAGCGTGTTTGCTTAGCCACAAAGGTATGTCCTATACTTGCTTCAAGACTCTGGAAAAGTCCTTTAGGAGCATTCTTCCACTCCAAGTATTGGGAGAATTTAGGTGCTGGAATGAAAGGGAAATATCGCTTTGTCTTGAGTTCATTAGCAAAAACTACTGATCCATTTAATCTGTATGACAAGCCATTGGAGCAAGCTCCCCATTGGGCTAACCTTAGGGAAGCATCTAGGTCAGTTCCACGGAAAAAAGCATCGGCTTGGGTATATTGGAAGATGGGATATACTCCAGAGAATAAGGTACGTGTTTCTCCCGTAGGATAATCATAGATGTAACCCTTAATTACCTGAGCATATATATCCAAGTTTAGAAATCTTCCCTTCTCTTGGTTATTATACTTAAGAGAAGTAATCCATTTGACTCCTGTCTCAGGGTTTAGTGAAGCATCTCCTAAATCATAAGTACCTGCTCCGTGGTGCAAACCACTACTGTAGAGTTCATTCACCTGAGGAGCTCGCCAAGCTACGCCTATATCACTACTCAGTGATAAGTGTGGGTTTGCCTCCCATGCACCCCCTAAGGAGTAGGTGATGTTATGAAAATTATGTTCTCCTCCGTAATGTTGTGAGAACATATCATAGCCATCGGCATTAAGGTATTTGTAATCATACCGAAGTCCTGCCTCCGCATTCCATTTTCCTGAATGATACTTCTCAATAGCGAAAAATCCATAGCCAATAGAAGCAAAATTGGGAATTACAGGAACTACTCCTGTACCTGGCTGGTTATAGTTGTCTTGATGAGAGAAACTACCTCCTGCCATAGTTTTCCAGCGAGGATTATCTATACTCTCCCAGAAAGCCTCCATTAAGTGGCTGGTGAGTTTCATATTTAAGGCAGGAATACGGGTTCTGTTCAACCTGCGTACACTGAACTCCTGACGGATGTCCTTTTGGAAGGCATATTGTACAGTTAGTTTTCCTCCGAAAGAAGGAAAATAGAATGCTTTAGTCTTAAGGAGATGATGTATTACCTTTTGTTTAGGGGCTTCTATACTATAGGAAAAAGGATAAGTGGTCAAAGGGCGACCAAGTTCAAAACGAGCTAATAAATCATCTAAGTTTCCTATATGAGAACCATAGAACACGCCACTTTCATTTTCATACCTACTATAGAAAAGTTCTGCAGATCCTTTCTCTTTCTGTATTCCTGTTGCTACTGAGAAATCGGCTTCACGGGCTGCAGTATTGTTCACTACATAATCGGCTGTATGGATATCGCCAGAGCGTTTGAGAGTTCCCTGTATACGCCATGCCCAGTGGTGGAGCTTAGGCACGGAACTTTCTACCTTTAGTGTAGTCGCTAACTTTCGCCCGTTGGAGGCAAAAGAGGGAGAGAGTTCTCCATGTAAGCCATCACCATAAGGAAGTTTGTTAGGAGCGATAATGATTACACCTCCTAGAGCATCTGAACCATAACGTACAGCATCAGCTCCTTTTACAACCGTAATCTTGTCCGCTACAGAGGGGTCTATTTCAGGAGCATGGTCTGCGCCCCACTGTTGCCCTTCTTGACGTACTTCATTATTAAGGATAAGAATACGATTGCTATGCAAACCATGAATGACAGGTTTGGCAATAGTAGCTCCTGTCTGTATCATGGAAATTCCTGCAACAGAGGTAAGCACTTTAGCAAGTTCTTCCCCGGATTTCTGCTGAAGCTGAGACTTGTCAATATCAGTTACAACTTTCACCGGTTGAGTAACTCTTCCCACAAGAGTCGTACCTGAGAGTTGATTCACTTCTTCCTGCATAGTAATTATATAAGGATTTGAGGCAGGAATGGTAATGAAGGCTTCATAATCTAAAAATCCTAAATAGCTTACCTTGATAGGAAACTTTCCCTTGGAGAGCTTAGGAATACTTACTTGCCCCTTAGCATCACTCACAAAATGCTTCCCAATAAAGTGCACAACAGCACTTGGTAAGGGTTGTTTTTGGTTGTCTTCTATTTTTAGATTTAGTGTTTCTTGTCCATATAAGGAAAAAACGCTTACAAAAAGGAAAAGACATAAAATCTTTCGCATAGTATATGCTTGTAATAAACGACGGATATGATTAATAATTTTGGAATAAATGTCTAAATATAGTATAGGCACACATATACTTTTCTACACAAATAGAACTAACTATTTGTCTGAAAATATTTTAAACAAAGAATAAAGAAAATAATGGCGGAGGACCTCTTGAGAAGGTCTCCATGGAGGGAAGTTCTGTACTTTTCTCGTTAAAAAAAAAGGCGACTATATCATTTGTAGAAAGCAGATGATATACGAAAAGAGGGAGTACAAAGGATTGGTGTAACTGGAAGAGTATACAATCATGATGTTTTTCTACAGCAGAAAAATGCATATTGTGGTTACACTTTTTCCCATGAAGATGGGTACATAGCTCACTATCTGAGTGGTGATTATGGAAGAACTCACCCACAGGGAATGCTACTTTCAAGATGCATAAAAGCAATACAAAAGTAGAAAAGTGAATATGTAACTTTTTCCTCTTCATTTGAGAGCACAAAATTATAAAAGGAAAATGATATTTACAATAACTTTGTGAAAATATTTTTAAGGAAGAAAGAATTCCTTGATATCGGGAGAATAATGAAATTTTTTAAAGTCTGTTAGATGAATAAAATTTAACATTTTAAACCGTTAAAAATAAATAAATAATTGTACTTTTGCCTCGTTTAAAATAGGGATAATGTCTTTAACACTTATTGCAGCATTGGATTTGGAAAATGGAATTGGGAAGGATAATCAACTACTGTGGCATCTTCCTGATGATTTTCTGCATTTTAAACAATTGACGATGGGACATTGTGTAATTATGGGAAGAAGGACCTGGGAGTCCTTGCCCAGAATGCTTCCTAATCGCACTCATATTATTGTATCTAAGGAAGGACTCCTTCCAAGAGAACATTGTGTGATAGTCTCCTCTGTGGAAGAGGCTATCCTTCAAGCTTATGAAAGAGATAATACCCCCTTTGTTATAGGAGGAGGAGAAATTTATAGACAGACAATCTCCCTGGCAACAACATTGGAGCTTACACGTGTGCAGGCACACTTGCAAGCAGATGTTTTTTTCCCACAGATAGATACCTCTCAATGGGAACTCATAAAGCAAGTTTTCCATTCCAAGGATGAGAGACATCTTTATGACTTTTATTTTGAAACATATATTCATAAACAATTGTAAGATGAAGAAGTTTATTCTATTTCTTTTAGGCATTTTTGCCTCAAGTGTACAGGCGCAAATCACCTCAGAGAATTTAAGTTCAAAATCATTAGATGGAACACGAAAGGTTACTGTAGTACTTCCAGAAGGTTATGATAAGAAAGAACAGTACCCTCTTTTTGTAGTACTTAATGCGGATCGGCTTTTGGAGCCAACGGTCAGCAGTATGCGCTATTTTTCCCATACAGGAGAAGTCCCCCCCTGTATTATAGTAGGAATCTATAATACTGAAGATGATGTTACTATTCCAGAAGAGGCAGGAGTACCATTTAATGACACAGCTAATTTCTTTGAATTTGTAGGACAGGTGGTTATTCCAAGAGTACAAAGTAAGTATTCTGTAAATACTTTTAAGGGAATTTTAGGGGATGGTGAAGCAGGAAACTTCCTTAATTATTATTTACTAAAAGAGAATTCTCTATTTAATGCTTATATATCACTGAATCCTAATTTGATGGAAAAAATAATAGAACCATTACCTAATCAGTTGGATTCTTTTAAAATACCTATATTCTACTATTTGGCTTGGACACAGAATGATGATAAAGCGAAAGTTAAGAAAATAGTAGATCTGGACAAACTGATGCGTACTAAGGAGCTTACACATAGTTTCTATTTCTCTGAGGATTTTCCAAAAGTTTCTCCTAGTGCTGTAGCAGCCTCAGGAATTCCTGAGGCACTTAATCTTTTCTTTGAACACTACCGACCTATTACCATGAAAGAATATGCAGAAAAGGTTGTGAAAGTACAAAGTAATACCACTCAATATTTGCAAGATAAGTATAAGACTATTAAGGATTTGTATGGTATAGATAAGTTTCCTCTTTTAGGAGATGTAAAGGCAATTTATGCAGCAATTCTTAAGAATGCGGATTTTGAATCATTACCAATATTGTCCAAGTATATCAAGCCTTATTATAAGGATACCGCTTTGCCTGATTATTTAGAAGGAGATTATTACCTCCGTGTACAAGAACCCCAAAAGGCTTTTCGTGCACTACAGCGCGCTTATGGAGCTAAGGAAATAGATTTTGTAACCAAAGAACTTATTAGCCAAACTCTTGAGAAACTCCAGAAAGAATCCAGAGGTAAACTGAAGGTAAAGAAAAAGGATCTCATTATTCCTGCTAATTCAGAGCAACCTACAGAAACAAATCAAACAGAAAATACTACAAATACAGAAAATGGTAATAGTCCAAAGCAATAAAAGGTATTTGAGGTAGAAAAAAACCTGATATAAAAAATAGTAAATATTATTTGGTGCAAAGGTAAAAATGTTTTACCTTTGCACCTCAATTTAAATAAAAGTTTTATGAATCATTACGAAACTGTTTTCATTTTGAATCCCGTTTTATCTGAAGCACAGATAAAGGAAGCAGTTGAGAAATTTGAAAATTTCTTAACCTCAAAGGGAGCTGAAATGGTAGCAAAAGAAGATTGGGGTTTAAAGAAATTAGCCTACTCCATTCAAAACAAAAAAAGTGGATTTTATCACTTGTTTGAATTCAAAGCTCCTGGAGATATTATTGAGAGTTTTGAAGTAGAATTCAGAAGAGATGAGCGTGTAATGCGCTATCTTACCGTAAAGCTCGACAAAGATGCCATCGCTTGGGCTGAAAAAAGAAGAGCAAAGTTAAACAGTAAAAAAGCCTAAAAATGTCTATCGAACAACAAGCAAAAGGAAAAAAAGAAGGAGATATCAGATATCTTACTCCACTGAATATAGATACCAATAAGAACAAAAAATATTGCCGTTTCAAAAAATTAGGTATCAAATATATTGATTATAAAGACCCTGATTTCTTATTGAAATTCATTAATGAGCAAGGAAAGTTATTACCTCGCCGTATTACAGGTACTTCGTTGAAATTTCAACGAAAGATAGCAGTAGCTGTTAAGAGAGCTCGTCACTTAGCACTACTGCCTTATGTAGCTGATTTATTAAAATAATTAAACGAAAGGAATCAATGGAAATTATACTTAAAAATGATGTCCCTAACTTAGGTTTTAAGGACGATATAGTGACCGTAAAGAACGGATATGGGCGCAATTATCTTATTCCACAAGGATTTGCTATTCTAGCGACTCCCGCTGCTAAAAAAGTATTGGCAGAGAACCTAAAGCAAAGAGCCTTTAAGGAAAAGAAAATTATTGAAGATGCTAAGGAACTTGCTAAAGCTATCCAACAATTGGAAGTTAAAATATTTGCTAAAGCAGGTGCTGGAAATAAGTTATTTGGTTCAGTAAATCATGATGATATTGCTCAAGAATTGCTTAAGGCAGGTCACCAAGTAGATAAAAAATATATCTATATAGCAGGAGGCAATATCAAACAAACAGGTAAATATGAAGCCTCTATACGCTTACACAGAGAGGTAATCGTTGCGCTCCCTTTTGAGGTAGTCGCTGAAACTAAATAGATTTATTCATAGATTTTAAATAGCCATCTTTCCTTAAAGAAAGATGGTTTTTTTATATTATTATTGTACAATGAACTTTTCTATCTATAAAGATATTTTGTCAATATTATTCCCCAAATATTGCTTGGGATGTTCTCAAATTATGGGTAGTCAGGAGGATTTTCTCTGTTCTACTTGTAGGCATGAATTAAGGGAAACGCTCTTTCATACACAGGAAGATAATCCTATGAAAGAGAAATTCTGGGGTAGAATTCCTGTAAATAAAGCAGCTGCCTTACTCTATTATGAGAAAGGAAGTATCACTCAGCGGCTCATACATGCCTTGAAATATCAAGGAAAAGAGAATATCGGGAAATGGCTGGGAGAATGGTATGCCTATCAACTTGCCACTTCTGGTTATTTTCAAGGGGTAGAGATGGTTATACCTGTTCCTTTACATCCTAAAAAACAGAGGAAAAGAGGTTACAATCAAGTAACTCTTTTTGGTAAGACAATTGCTCAAGCACTTCAAGTACCTTATTCAGAGAAAATATTACTTAAACAAACCTATAATTCGGCACAAGCTAAGAAACATTGGTTGGAACGACAGAAAGGAACCTCTGAGGAATTTGTCCTTGTGAATTCATCAGCAATTAAAGGAAAGCATATTCTTATGGTGGATGATATTATCACCACAGGAGCAACACTCGCTCGTTGTGCTTCCTTATTAATAGAAAAAGCAGAAGCCACAGTTAGCTTTGCCTGTATGGCATATAGTAATAATGAATAACTATGGCTTACTTAGTTGAGAAGTATTTCCTTATAAGCTTCGTATGAATTAGCAATGCACTTCTTATGACAAGAACTTAAATCCACCTTTGGAGTAGGAAAGGAAGGAATTACTTGTCTGATTACCTCATTAAACTTCTTCGGGCTAGCAGTACTTAGTACCGTTCCATATTGTGAGGGAAGTAATACTTTTTGCAGAGCTAAGTGTCCCACAGCAGAATGAGGGTCAAGTATGTATCCTATGGTATTATGAATATAGGCTATCTCATTCAGGGTTTCTTTATCGGAGATAGTTTCCCCTATAATCATTTTGCGAATAGCATCCAGATTATTATGGAAGAGTTCCTGAATACGTACAAAATTACTAGGATCTCCTACATCCATAGCATTGGAAAGAGTGGCTACTGATGGTTTTGCATGATAATTCCCTGATTGTAGATAGAGGTAAAAAGTATCATTGGCATTGTTGGCTGCTACAAACTTACTTATAGGAAGTCCCATAGCGTGAGCATATAGGCCAGCGGTTAGGTTGCCAAAGTTCCCACTGGGGACGGCCACTACCCAATCCTTACCTCCTAAGAGGTTTTTCACCTGCTTATAGGCAAAGAAGTAGTAAAGCATCTGGGGGAGAAAGCGGGCTATATTGATAGAGTTGGCACTGCTTAGCACGCGTTCTGCCTTGAGGGAAGCATCCGAAAGGGCTTGCTTGACAAGGGCTTGGCAGTCATCAAAAGTACCCTCTACCTCTACCGCTTGTATATTGGCACCTAAGGAGGTCATTTGGTATTCTTGGAAAGGGCTTACTTTTCCTTTAGGGAAGAGAATGACTACTCTTACTCTCTCCACTTTGTAAAAGCCATTGGCTACAGCACTCCCCGTATCACCAGAGGTAGCCACCACTACCGTAGTCGGATTATCCTTATCGGAGAACTTGCCTAAGCAACGTGCCATAAATCGAGCTCCTACATCCTTGAAGGCCATCGTAGGACCATGGAATAGTTCCAATACAGAGGTATTACTTAAGAGTTCCTTTACAGGCGTATCAAAGACAAAGACTTCTTCCAAAACCTTTTGGAGCTCTTCCTTAGAGAAACTGTCATTGACATAGGGGTAAAGTGCCTCTGTAGCGATTTCTATGTTACTTTTCTGAGTAATTTCCTCAAAAAAAGCCGCAGGTAAGGTAGGGATATGTTCGGGAACAAAAAGACCTTTGTCCTTTCCCAATCCCCTTAGGGTAGCTTCCTTGAAGGACACGATTTCGTCCTTATGTTTGATGTTATAATAGTTCATGTGCAATGTGTTTGGTGTGGTTTTGATATTTTTCTATGATTAGCCAGCAAAGTCGTCCAACATATCTAATGAAGGGACAAAGAAGAGGGTACCTGTTTGGGCAGTACTGAAATCCAACAAGCGATCGTAATTACCCACGGGGTTACCTACAAACATGTTGGTAAGCATTTTCTCTACAGTGCTAAAGGTGTTCGCATAGCAAATAAAGTAAGTCCCCATCTGATGACTCGCAGGGTCATGGAAAGGCATATTGTCTCTGACTACTTTTAGGTCGTCGCCTACATTGGCAAGGGCAGAATGGGCATTGGAAGGCTTGGTATCATCGTCCATTTCTATATCCATCTCTTTGCTGCGTCCTATTACTTTTTCCTGTTCGCTAACAGGAAGGGCACGCCAAGCATTCATATCATGTACGTATTTTTGTACAAATAGATAACTTCCCCCTTGATAAAGGGGATCTTCATTACCTACTACGGCAAACTGTTCTCGTTCTTGTCCTTGAGGATTTTCAGTTCCATCTACAAAACCGATGATAGCACGTCCGTCCCAATACCTAAATCCTTGTACATTGACTATACGATCAGCTACAGGCTGCATCACATCGCTGATAGTCGTTGCCATATCATAAGCCAAGCTGGGGTTGTGTGCGCGAATATGAAAATGTAGATCACCTTCGGTGGCCACAGCCGTGTATTTGCTACCTTTGATAGGCTGAAAATCTTTAAGTTCTTTAGGTAGAGGTTTAGGTAACCCCAAGGTAAGCCATCCGCTATGGCTGATACCTATAGTTACACTCGCACGGGCTTCGGGGAATCGGTCTGCAGCTGAGTGGTTGAGATTTCCTACCAAACTACATGCTTTTGCAAAAGTAACAGAAAGTTGTGCTTTGTCCAAATTCTTTTTAAATACCCATACCAAAAACACTGTGTTGTTATTGGGTAAGTCTGTTACGTTTTGATATTTTTTCATACAATTTTCTTTTTTAAGGAATAGACGAAATAACAGGAAGTTACATTATCTATTTCTGCTTGTTTTCTTTAGAGGCAAAGATAAAATATTTCTTTGAACTTTGCAAGGTGTTTCTTATATTTGTTTCATGGAGAGAATTATATACTACGTACCAAATATAATAGGATATTTCTATTGATTTTCTTAAAAAGATATGTGATGCTATATCCTCCTACAACGTCCTCTTCCATAAAGCTAATACTTATTTGAAAAGAATCTTCCCAGAGGAAAGAGAAGTCAATAAGGGTAGTTTTTTCCTTATTCCACCACTCAAATTCTTTCTCCTTGGTAATCTTCTCTATGTTTAGTTTCTCAAAAAGGGCTATATACTTTTTTCTGAAAAAATTGTGAAAAATCTTTATAAAGTCTTCTTTGACAATGGGTTTGTCTTCTGTCGTAAAATCATCTCTATAGATAGACGATATCTCCATATAACATTTTATAGAGCGGCCCTTCATCTTTGAGAGGATAATGTACCATAGTATAGGCAATCTTTCTAACTTGTCCTTGTGATAAGCACACCTGAAGTTCTTTCAAAAAAGAGGAGAGTTCTGTATCATTAATTTTTTCCTCTTTTGTAACCTTATCTTCTTTTTGACTATACATAAAAGCAGGAAAGCAGAGGAAGTAAAACAGAATACTAAGGAGTTTCATAAAAAATCATTTCTTTTGTCTGTTTTTATGGGAGATTTGAAATAATTCATACCTTAGAGCCAGATTAGTTCCTCCAACCAAACAATATTCGGAAAGTTCCTCTAATGACATTAATTTCTTAAGTAACTCTATTTGAGATTTTCCTACAGCCTTATTGTCTTTTATCTCCATAGTTGTATAATTTTTGGTAATAATTTATACATACATCATCGGTTTCAGTAGATTTTTCCACAGCTTCTTTTATCTCCTTCAAAGAAAAGTTATCTTCTATAAAATGGATTTCCCTATCTGTTCCTCTCATCATAATTCTACCGATGATAAAGATTTTATCTTTCTCTAAATCTAAATCTTCAAAAGAACAATCCCAAAAAACTCTTGGATTTATATTTTTTCTAAATCTTTATTCATAAATTTTTATTTTTTAATCTATTTTAATTTGTACAGAAGTAAAATCTTAATTTCCTTGTGCCATTCCATATATAGCTATTAGTGGAATACAAAGCAATTCTAAGAATAACAGCAACCCTATTAACATAATGAGCCATAAGCTACGCATTTTGGGTTGTTTTCTCCAAAATAATATACAAAAAACGATACTTATGAGTAATTGTAAGACAGTAATAGGCAATATAATTTGAATAGGATAGGTAAACTTGCTATTATCATACCTTAAAAGCCCCCAAACTGCCATAAGATAGACTCCAAAAAGCACAATGGCTATTGAAATATTATATTTCCCTAAAACTTTTATGGAATTATTTATCATTAGTTATAGGCCTTTTATGGATAAATAGAAGCATCAAACAGCATATAACCAAGCTAAAAAAGAGAGATGTAAAAAGTCCTATGGTCATATCGTTTATACTTTCCATAACATTGGTTCCTATCATATCTTGTTGGCTATTGGATTTTAATCCATAGTAGCTATAAAATATAACTGATAATTGCAGGATAATGTATATACAAACAAAAATAGGGATAGACTTCTTTTTTTCTTCAATTATATTTCTCTTGTTTCTGAAAAGAATATATCCCCCCAATAAAGAGATGATTAAAGCATTGATTATGGAAAAAAAGGCAACTTTATCAACAAAATTATATATTACATCTATGATTGTGGAGCTAACATTGTCTTCTATTTGGAATTTTAGGGATACATAACACCCTATAAGATACATAATATCAAATACAATAAAGAGCAACAACCCTAATATAATTAGTATTTTGATGATATTTTTCTTCATAGTAATTTTTATTACATCTCTTTCTCTCAAAGTCCCTCATTATCTTTCCTTTGTTTTAGGTATACTGAAAAAAGGTTCTACCTAACACAGGCTAAGACAATTCCTGATGAGCATAGTTTTCCGTAGAGGCGCAATTTGCTGCGTCTTAACGAATTAGACTATACAATCATTTTCTACTATTAATTGGCATTATTATCCTTTAGCTTCCAGATTGCCTCAAAGTAATCACGAGTGTTAGAAAGGCGCGGAATCTTATGTTGACCTCCTAACTTGCCGTTTTCCTTAAGCCAGTCGTGGAAGAGGTTCTTTCGAGCAATGTGTATCTTGGGCATAGCAAGGGTCATATCGTTATAGCGCTTGGCTTCGTAATCGGAGTTGAGTGCTTTTAGTTCAGTGTCCAAGGTGCGGGTAAAGGCTTCTATATCCTTAGGAGCGGTTTCGAACTCAATGATCCACTCGTGCCCACCGCTCTTGTTGCCCTGCATGAAAATAGGTGCCACGGTGTATTCTATCACGCTACAATGGTGCTTATGACAGGCTCTCTTAAGCGCTTCCTCGGTGTTCTCTATGATAAGCTCTTCCCCAAATACGTTGATATGGTGCTTGGTGCGTCCTGTGATCTTGATACGATAGGGCGAGGTGGAGGTAAAGCGTACTGTATCGCCTATCTGATAACGCCAAAGCCCTGCATTGGTAGTAATCACCATAGCGTAGTTCTTACCTACCTCTACTTCCCATAGCGGAATGGCCTTCTGGGCGGGGGTGCCAAAGCTATCCATAGGGATAAACTCATAGAATATACCATAGTCTAACATCAGCAGCATTTCGTTGCTGTTGTTTCTGTCCTGTATGGCAAAAAAGCCCTCGGAGGCGTTGTAGGTCTCATAATAGCGGAAACTATCGGAGGGAATAAGCTGCTTATATTGCTCTCGGTAGGGGACAAAGCTTACTCCTCCGTGGAAATATACCTCTAAGTTTTTCCATATCTCCAATATGTTTTCCTTACCTGTATAAGCAAGAGCTTGTCTTAGGAGTACCATCATCCATGAGGGGACGCCTACCAAGCTGGTTACATTCTCCCGTGAGGATTCCGCTATAATAGCTTTCATCTTGGCTTCCCACTCGCTCATCAGCGACACCTTGGTGGAGGGAGTACAGCTGAATTCCGCCCAGAAAGGGAGGTTATCTATGAGTATGGCTGATAAGTCGCCAAAGATAGTGCCGTTTTCCTCATACAGTTCCTTACTGCCTCCCAAGCGTAGGCTCTTACCCGTAAAGAGGTTGGAGTCGGGATTATTGTTCAGGTACAAACAGAGCATATCCTTACCTGCCTTGTAGTGGCAATTTTGGAGGGCTTCCTCGCTTACGGGGATAAACTTGCTTTTGGCATTGGTCGTACCACTGCTCTTGGCGAACCATTTGATAGGGGTACACCAGAAAAGGTTCTGCTCCCCACGGCGGGCACGCTCTATCATGGGTTCTATGTCTTCATAGATAGTGATAGGGATACGGGAGGCAAAATCCTCATAGTTTCGAATGGAAATAAAGTCGTATTTCTTGCCCATTTCGGTGGCTTGTGCCGCTTCTAAGAGCTTGGCACAGACATTCTCCTGTACTTCGTGAGGGTGTTTGATAAATTCTTCTATTTGGTCTATACGCTTGCGTAAAAACCAAGAAGCTATGGAATGAATAATCGTTAAAGCCATATTTTTCTTTAAAAAGGTATATGAAGTTGATTTATTTTTATTATTTTTGTCTTTGATAAAAACAGGACGTAAAAGTACAAAAAATATGAAAACCTACCAAACGGTTTTAAGAAAAATGCGAACTGAGGCACAAGCCCCTGTACAGTATTACCTTCCCTTAGAGGAGGAAGAGCTACCCATGAACGACCTATTAGGGCATTCCATCTCTTTGTGCTTTGTGGGTTACCAGTGCTTGCATTGTGGACAACACAAAGAGATCTATAGGCAGGGACTCTGTAAGAAGTGTTTCTTTGAAGTTCCTGAGGTAGGGGAATGGATCATCCGCCCAGAGCTAAGCAAGGCTCATCTGGGTATAGAGGATAGGGATTTGGCTTACGAACAGCAGATACAACTACAACCACACCTACTTTATTTAGCCAATTCCAGCGAGGTAAAAGTAGGCGTTACCCGCAAAACACAGATGCCTACCCGCTGGATAGACCAAGGCGCTCATGAGGCCTTGGTAATGTTGGAGGTACCCAACCGTTATTTGGCAGGGATAGGGGAGGTAGCACTCAAGATGCATATCTCCGATAAGACCAATTGGCGTAAGATGCTTACCAACCAACTTCAGAGGGTAGACTTACCCTCAGTGAAGCAAGGGCTCAAGTCTTTCTTACCTCAGGAGGTACTTCCCTATTTCAGTGAAGGAATACCTGTATATGATATTACCTATCCAGTCCTTAGGTATCCTACCAAAGTAACCAGCCTTACAATGCCCAAGACCCTACAATATCAGGGCAGGCTTATGGGAATCAAAGGGCAATACCTCCTCTTTGAGGATAACGCCGTCTTCAATGTACGCGGACACGAGGGGTTTGTAGTGGAAATTAGTTTTTCTTAAATTACATCCGGTTGTTTTCCTCCTCATTCGTTTCTTTTCCTTTGTATTTGCTTCGGGTAGTGTTGAAGTTATAGCTTATCCCTATCTTGAAACTAAAATTACTGTAGCTATAGGCGGTACTGTTACTGATGTATGAGTTTTGTATACGGGCATGTCGGTTCAGCCCATTATAAAAGTCGGAGGCTACAGCATATACAGAAAGTGATTGGTGGAAGAATGCACGTGCTACTCCTACAAATACACCACTTACAGGCTTGTATATGTAGTAGGCTTCTTGCATAGATCCTTTGCTCTTATAGAGAAGCATAACTAAAAAAAGCCAATTTTCTGAAGGGGTGATTTGGTTCATCCATTCTACTGAAAAAAGGCCTTCACTTTTGTAAAACACCTTATCAGCAAAAGGCTTTTCATAGGTAAGGGTAAGTTTAGGCATCCACTTTCCTATTTGTTTTTGAGCATTAAGTGCACATTTCAGTAGGCTAAAATCGTCATAATTACGAAGGATTTCTTCTACTGCATCGGAGTTGATAGAAGAGAGTTGGTAATCGGCATAAATTCCCTTGTGAATATGGGAATAAGTAACGGAAGCTGATACAGGGCCATAAGTGGCCAGCGTATTCCACTCATCAGTGAGTTGAGGTGTAATATAAGGGTTTCCGCGATTGTACAGGAAAGAAGAAACATAGCTATTGTAGTCACTGAGATCATGGAAGGCAGGGCGCTTAATTTTGCGAGCATAGCTGAAAGTTATTTGAGTTTTCTCCCAAGGGAAAGCTACCGATACATTAGGCAACCAATCTCGATAGGTCTTACTTTTCGCTTCGCTTTTCTGCTCGTTTTCATAATAATCAAAATCAGCATACTCATAGCGTGTGCCAAGTTTTAGATTTACCTTTTTGATAGGATAGGAAAAGCTAAGAAAAGCATCCGAACGAGTTTCGGTATTTTTAACATTAAAAGCAGAAAGTACATTGTCTTGGTAATTCTCAGTGCGGTGTAGGTTACTTACCTCAACACCATAGCCAAGAGTCCCTTTGCCTAACTGTTGAAAGAAGGTGGTCTTGAGTCCCCACCAATCGGAAATCACATCGGAATGCGTGTGTACGTTGCGAGAGGTTGTATTAAGGAGGTTGTGCTCAACAATGTCTGAAGTATTATCAGAACGCAGACCGATATAATCCACATCAGTTTGCATTTTTAGCACATCAGTGAGTTTGCCTTCGTAATAGGCATTGACACTGAGTTTTTTGTCTTGCTCAAATTGGTCATACTCGTTGCGCCCCCGAGCAGTAAGCAATTGGTTCTTATAAGTGGTCGTTTCTTGAGTGCTAAAGTTATGTCCGATGAAAGGTATAATACTCCCTCTTATGCTCATACCCAGAGAGTGTTCTTCAGAGAATTCGTGTGCAAATCCTATCTTTGTTTTGATGTTTTTGTGCTGATTTTGATGGGTTTCATCATTGAGTACTCGCCACTGGTTATTTTGGGTAAATACTTGCAAATCCTGAGCTACATTATAGTCTTCTTGGTTAAAATGATTATCATTACTTATGCTTGTAAACCAGTCGGTTTTCCCTTTACGATAGTTGAGGCTTAGCCAAGTTTCATCCATTATGCCTTTTTTGAAAAAATAGGAGGTGTTTTCAACTGCCCCACTAAGTCCATCTCCTTGTTTCTTTTTAAGTTTGATGTAGATAACAGCGCCTACTGTATTATCGTACTCTGCGCCTGGTTGGGTTTCCATCTCTATACTCTCAATATCTTTTGGAGATAGCTGATACACCTCATCAAGGTTACGCACCCTGCGATTATTAATATAGAAGATGGGATTCCCCTTGCCAAAAACTTCGAAACCACCACCTGTATAGGAAGTACTAACCCCAGGTAGGAAGTTCAATAGCATATCGGTAGTGGGCAATTTCTGCAAGGTAGATTGTGCTACATTGGTACTAATGCGAGTGCCTTTCTGTTCCAAAATAGGACGGCGGCAAGCAGTAACAACCACAGCATCTAATTCATTAGAAGTAGGAATTAGAACAATTGTACCCAAATTACTACTTGTAGGAGGAAATACTTCCCCTTGATATTCCAAATGTGTGATTTTAATAAGCACCTTTTTGCTGTTAGCGGGATTGGGTAGTTCAAAAAAACCATATTTATTGCTGATAGCTCCCTTTACTAAGGTAGAATCAGGGAGCGACATCAGAATAATATTCGCATCACTGATGGGCTTCTGATCGGGGTTGACCAATGTGCCTCTAAAAGTAGTCTGTGCAGCAGTGGTGGCACTAATGATTAAGAGTAGTGATAGGATAATATTTTTCATCTTTATATTTTTGGTTAATGAAAATGGTAGTTAGTTTTCTATCACAAAAGTATAACAAAATAGAGTATTATGCAATACATGGTATTGTTAAAAATTTATTTTTCTAAGAGTAATCTTATTCCTGGTCATTATATCTTTATTATTTGGAATATAAATGTATGATGGCTAATTTACAACTATTGTAATATATAAAGCCCCAAACTTAAAACTTGGAGCTTTGTTATGTGTTAAAAAATTTGTATTGTTATCGAAGGTTTATAATGCCCAATTTAAGGGTAGTGGGGCTCTCTGAAAAATGAATCAAAAAGAGTGAACTTAGTTGTCATTTTACTATCCATTTTTCGTTTTTCTCTTAGAGCGGTGTAACCCAGAGGATATCATCTTCTTTGCTGACAGCTGCTACTTTCTTAGCAGTAAGTCCTTTGATTGCCTTATCCCATTTTTTATTAGAAAAACCCGTTTGAGTTTTCAGATTCTCCAAGAGAGATTTTCCTTCCTTTTTAAGGATTTCGAAGATCTGTTTTTCGTCATCGGAGAGTTCTACTTCCTTGCGTTCGGGGCGCATTTGTGGGAAGAAAAGTACTTCTTGTATAGTCTCATTGTTGGTTAGAAACATAATAAGCCTATCCATACCGATACCCAATCCAGAAGTAGGCGGCATACCATACTCTAAGGCGCGGAGGAAGTCTTGGTCTATGAACATTGCTTCGTCATCACCACGTTCGGAGAGTATCATTTGTGCTTCAAAGCGTTCGCGCTGATCGATAGGGTCGTTTAGCTCAGAATAGGCATTGGCGATTTCCTTACCACATACCATCAGTTCAAAGCGTTCAGTAAGGTTCTTGTCGTTGCGGTGTTCCTTGGTAAGTGGCGACATCTCTTTAGGGTAGTCGGTGATAAAAGTAGGCTGGATAAAGTTGCCTTCGCACTTTTCTCCGAATATCTCATCAATGAGCTTACCCTTGCCCATGGTGTCATCTACTTCTATACCCATGGATTGGGCAAAGGCTCTAAGTTCGTTTTCGCTCTTTCCTGTAATGTCAAAGCCTGTAAAGCGTTTGATGGCTTCGGTCATCGTAACACGCGGATAAGGTGCTTTGAAATCCACTTCGTGCTTGCCAAAGGTTGCTTTGGTAGTGCCATTCACCGCCTTAGCACAGTACTCCAAGAGGTTTTCGGTGAATTCCATCATCCAGTTGTAGTCCTTGTAAGCCACATATATTTCCATTCCTGTAAATTCAGGATTGTGGGTTCTGTCCATTCCCTCGTTGCGGAAGTTTTTGGCAAACTCATATACCCCATCAAAACCGCCTACAATTAGGCGCTTAAGGTAGAGTTCGTTGGCAATACGCATATAGAGCGGAATATCCAAAGCGTTGTGATGAGTAATAAATGGACGAGCGGAAGCGCCCCCAGGAATCGCCTGAAGGATAGGGGTTTCTACTTCTATATACCCATGATTGTTGAAATACTCACGCATCGCATTGAATAGGCGGTTACGCTTGAGGAACACCTCTTTTACCTGTGGATTCACGACCAAATCCACGTAGCGCATACGGTAACGTTGTTCTACATCATTGAACTCATCGTGTACCTTTCCTTGGGCATCTACTTTGGGGAGCGGTAGGGGACGTAAAGTTTTGCATAATACCTTGAAATGCTTTACGTCTATGGATTTTTCCCCCATTTGAGTGGTAAAGAGGGTACCTTTCACTCCGATAAAATCGCCTAAGTCGAGAAGCTTTTTGAACACCTCGTTGTAAAGAGTTTTGTCTTCTCCTGGACATAATTCGTCCCGTTTGAAATAGAGCTGTACGCGTCCAGAACTATCTTGTAAAGTAGCAAAAGATGCCTTTCCTTGTATACGAAAGGACATAATACGACCGGCGACGGTAACTTCTTTTCCTTCCTGATATTGTGTTTCTATGTCTTTAGCGAGGAAGTCCACAGGGAATAACTCCGCAGGATAGGGATTGATGCCTAATTCTCTGAGCTTGGTGAGCTTCTCTCGACGGATAATTTCTTGTTCGGTCATTTTATTAAATTTATGAGGGCAAAAGTACAAAATAATGATTAATGAACAATGATGAATGAGTATTTATTATTTATTAACAGTATTCTTATTATGGTAAATATCCTTTTCTAAAAGTACTTTTCCCCGAGCTATTTTCCCCTGCAACCACTGTGATCCCGCTAATTTGAATAGCAGCATGACCAATGGTGCGGAAATTCTCAGTAACTACTTTTATATTGGATTGCATATTTTTTTACTTTTCACTTTTCATTATTCACTTAAAACAATGTCGGTTGCCCATCATGGAAGCGTACTTTTCCTAAGTGCTTATAAGCAAGGTCGGTAACCTCACGTCCGCGAGGGGTGCGGATGATAAACCCTTGTTGGATCAAAAAAGGTTCATAGACTTCTTCAAGGGTTTCGGCATTCTCAGAAACAGCAGTGGCAAGGGTGGTGATTCCCACAGGACCGCCTTTGAACTTGTCAATGATAGTAAGGAGGATCTTGTTGTCCATCTCGTCTAAACCATGGGCATCTACATTGAGGGCTTTCAGCGCAAAGCGAGTAATTTCTATATCTATCTTGCCATTACCCTTGATCTGGGCAAAGTCACGTACACGCCTTAGCAGTGCATTGGCGATACGTGGAGTACCTCGACTACGTCCCGCCAGTTCTATAGCAGCCTCCATAGAGATAGGTACACCAAGTATGTGAGCACTACGTTGGATAATATCAGCCAAGAGTTCGGTAGTGTAGTATTGTAATCTGCTCTGAATGCCAAAACGTGCACGCATAGGAGCAGTAAGCAAACCCGAACGGGTAGTGGCGCCAATGAGAGTAAAAGGATTAAGGTTAATCTGTACGGTACGGGCATTGGGGCCTGATTCTATCATGATGTCTATCTTATAATCCTCCATAGCCGAATAGAGGTATTCCTCTACGATGGGGCTAAGGCGGTGAATCTCGTCAATAAAAAGTACATCACGCGGCTCTAAGTTGGTTAGAAGCCCTGCTAAGTCACCAGGTTTGTCTAAGACAGGGCCTGAGGTAATTTTGATGCCTACTCCCAGTTCATTGGCTAAAATGTTGGCAAGGGTAGTCTTCCCCAGTCCAGGAGGTCCATGAAAAAGAGTATGGTCAAGAGCTTCTCCACGAAGATTCGCCGCCTTGACGAATATTTTAAGATTTTCCAAAATAGCTTCCTGCCCCGTAAAGTCGTTAAAGGAAAGTGGACGTAGTGCACGCTCTATATCCAACTCTTGAGGAGAAAGGTTATTTTTCTCAGGATTCAGGTTTGCGTTCATAGAATCATTGGGTCAAATTAACCACGCCACAAAAGTACAATAAATTTCCTTAGAAAGCAAGTCTATAGCACGCTTTTAAGGACTTCCCATGAGTGGGGAATCTTAAAGGCGGGTAGGTGCCAGCGATAGTAGTTCAGCAGTTGTTCTAAGAGGTCATTACGCTCCTCTCGGCTCATTTTCAGTTGGCTAATCTCCTCCATGGAGTGGGTGAGGAAGAATTTTAAGAGGAGGCTTTCCTTCTCATTCATAAGAAAATGCCCATTGTGCACAGAAACAAATACCCCTGCTTCCAGGTCAAAATAAGGCAATTCCATAGCAGAAGTATTGGGTAATACTCCTAAGTAAAGAGTGAGGTCTACAAGAAATTTTAGATGAAAATTGGTAAAACTTTCAGCTTGATCATACCACTGTAAACTTTCTTCCCAGAAGGAAAAAAGAGGGAGGTTGGGATGTTCTTCCTTCAGTACACTGCTCCCTATTTCTGCTAAAAAGAATAGTACAGAGCTGCGTATGACACTCTGATGTAGCTTCTTATAAGGATAGTTTATCTTTACTTCCTTGATATATTCTAAAGTCCCATCATTACGCTCTGTAGTGATAAGTTCCAACTGGCTTAGAGGCTCAAAATATGCAGGGGTAATAGCTTTTTTTTTAGGTACTAATACTCCCTTGAGTAGGTATGAGCGTACTCCTTCCAGTGTATAACAGCGTACAATAAGGCTGGTCTCCTGGAACTTTAAATGAGAGAGGACAATGGCTTTGGTATGTATCATTCTTTCGAAGGAGGTGTTTTGTGAGGATTGATAGTGAGGGTATCACTACTGTTTAGGAGTGTTCCAAGCTTATCATCAAGACTCTCTTCATTAAGAAAATTGATATAACGAATTACCGAAGAAAATGCATTACGAATGTTTAAGATTCCTTGTTGTACTTCTTCCTTGTTTAGGTTAGGATTTTCCTTTACTTCACTTGAGAGGCTTCTTACATAAGTTTCAAAGAGTTTGAGACGGGATTTTATCTCATCACGATTAAATTTTTCAGGAAAATTTCCTTTCGCCCATAGCTGTCGGATTTCATCTTCTAACTGAAAAAGCCAAAAATAGATACTGTTATAGGAACTTTTGATGTTTTTCTCTTTACTTAAGAGTTTTTCAGCTGATTTTTCTATTTCTTCTTGGTATTTTTCAGGCAAAAGAAGCTCTGTTCGGTAAAAAGAAATGTAGTCCTCAGCTACTTCTTTTTCGTCATATATAATAGTAAAAGTATATTCTCCATACAAAGGAGTTTCTACTTGCATATCCACTTTAAGCCAACCTTCAGCAAGAGATGTAAGTTTGGTGTAAGGCTCTAATGTATTGAGAGAAAGACTATCCAAATGGAGGAACTGCTCTCGAATAGCTTTCTTGTCTTTCTGGCGAATGATTTCCATTTTTATTGTCTTGATACCAGAGGAAGGGGTAACCCGTATAGAAAAAGTATAAGGAATATCTTTGAGCAACATTTCTTGCCAAGCAAAAGAAGCATTTTCATCAGCTTTGCGCTTGACAAACTTATAAATAGTATCAGAAGGGCTCTCTGATGCACGCCAATCCTGTTGTATGCTTCCGTTAATCTGTATATTCTCCCTGGCGTTAGGGTAGAGCCTTTTATATACATAGAGGGAATCAGGATTAATATTTTGTAATATAGAGACTGCTTGACGTTCAGGAGAAATGCTCAACAGAATTTGGTAAATGGTTTTCAATTCATACCAATCACGAATATTCTCTGCAGCTTTCTCTGAGAGTTCAGGATAGGTGTATTTTTTGATATACACACTTTTTGATTCTTGTCTTTGAGATGTATTTTCTTTTTGATTGTGCTCGCAGGCTACTGCAAAGACAATGAACAGATATAGGGCTATTTTTTTCTTCATTTTTTATATTTAATGAAAAAAGGCTACCTCACATAATGGCAGCCTCTGAAAGTTTGTTGTAGTGCATTATTTATTGTATACACTTTCTTTCTTGAAATGTTTGGTCAATAAGTAATAAACTACTGCACGATACTTGTTCTTGTTGGACTTACCGTATTTTTCTAGTACACTATTAATGGCGGTATCCAGTTCAGGACTGTCTTTTAATCCTAACTTTTTGATTAGGAAATTGTTCTTTACCAAGTCCAATTCTCCTTGGTCAGAGCCTGAAACTTTGGAAGCATCATTATTGTAAATAGAAGGACCTAATCCCTTAGTTACTTTTGTTAGTAGTTCCACATCAGGTTCTGCTACACCACATTTTTCTTTTAAGTCAGCAGTGTAAAGCTCAATTAATTCAGCTTGTGTACTCATATTTGTATATATTTATGATTAACAGCCGTAAAAGTAGTACATTTTTTTATCTCTAGTGATACTTTAACAAAAGATTATCACTTGTAATATCTTATCAGATAATTTCTCCTTTGTACTGATAGAGAATAACTCTTTAATTTCCATTGTTTCATGATGGTTGATTTGATTTATACAATTTTCTATATACTAGAAGATTACCATATTGTTACTTTTACCTCTATAATTTCTACCTCAAAACGTAAAAACTCTCTCAGGAGTTAGTACGTAGTCTAAAGGAATATCTTCTTTCCTGATACCCTCTATAGCGGTTTCAGGCAGGAAGAAGGAAAGCCCCACTTTGAGGGTAGTTGTCAGGCATTCGGCTAAAAAATGGTCATAAAAACCCTTGCCATAGCCTACACGGTTGCCCTTGATATCATAGGCTAAGAGGGGAATAAAGACCACTTCGATCTCTTCACTTTTCACAAGGGTGCCCCCTTGTGGTTCAGGGATATGCCATTTGTTGTTGGCTTGTATCTGGGCGGGATCATAGAGAAAGTGCTCCATGCGTACGGTCTCCATAACGGTACGGGAGACGACTAACCTTTTGTCTCGCTCTAGGATTAAGTGAATAAGGGGAGCAGTATCTACCTCGCCAAAGGAGAGGATAGAAAGAAAGCAGTGGAATACCTCCTTGTCCCAAATGGAGAGTTGTAAGGACTGTTCAGCAATCTGCTGGCTTAGTAGGGCTTGCTGCGCTGGGGTAATGGCTGCCCGCTTTTGCTTATAGAGGGTTCGGAGGGCTTGCTTATTCATAGATATTGTCCTGTATAGCTGTTTTTATTCTTTTTAATCTCCTCTGGGGTACCTGACCCTACGAGTTTACCGCCTTGGGCACCGCCTTCAGGGCCTAAGTCTATGATATAGTCAGCTCGGCGAATGACCTCTACATTATGTTCAATGACGATGATGGAATGTCCGCGCTCAATCAAAGCATTGAAGGAGCGTAGCAGTTTGCCTATATCGTGGAAGTGAAGCCCTGTGGTAGGTTCGTCAAAGATGAATAGGGTAGGGGTCTCCTGATAGGATTTCACTAAGAAGGAAGCCAACTTGATACGCTGGGCTTCCCCCCCCGAAAGGGTAGAGGAGGGCTGACCTAAGGTTACGTAGCCTAAGCCTACTTCCTGCAAGGGAAGTAGCTTTTGGGCGATTTTCTCCTGCTTGTGCTGAGTAAAGAAGGCTATGGCATCGTCAATGGTGGTTTCCAAGAGGTCGTATATGTTTTTCCCTTGGAAGGTAACCTCCAGAATCTCAGGCTTAAAGCGCTTGCCATCGCAGGCCTCGCAGGTTAGGTGTACATCAGCCATGAATTGCATCTCTATGGTTACCTCTCCTTCACCCTTACAGGTCTCACAACGACCTCCTTCAGTATTGAAAGAGAAGTGTTTGGCAGTATAGCCCCGCATCTTGGCGAGCTTTTGGGAGGCAAAGAGCTGGCGAATATCATCATACGCCTTGATATAGGTAACGGGATTGGAGCGGGTGGACTTGCCTATGGGGTTTTGATCGATAAACTCTACTCGCTTGATATAGGAGAACTTCCCATCCATACTGCTGAACTCGCCTACTTGATCAGCAGGCTGGTCGAGCTTGCGCAAAAGGGCTGGGTAGAGGATATGCTTGACCAAGGTACTCTTTCCACTCCCTGATACACCTGTTACGACGGTGAGCATATCCAATGGGAAGAAAATATCTATATTTTTAAGGTTATTGGCTCGTGCACCTTTGATTTCTATAAAGTGTTTCGAGGTGCGCCTCTTTTTAGGCATTTCTATAGTGTGCCTACCGCTGAGGTACTCCCCAGTAAGGGTTGGTGCTTGGAGGATTTCCTTATAGGTACCAGTAGCGACCACCTCACCACCAAGGGTTCCCGCTTCAGGACCTATATCTATGATATAGTCGGCAGCTTTCATAATATCTTCATCGTGTTCCACGACGATAACGGTATTGCCCAAATCTCTTAGAGATTTGAGCACATGAATAAGGCGCTCGGTGTCCTTGGGGTGTAGCCCAATACTGGGTTCGTCCAAGATGTACATAGAACCAACCAAGCTGCTACCCAAGGAGGTGGCCAAGTTAATGCGCTGGCTCTCTCCCCCTGACAGGCTGTTGGATTTGCGGTTGAGGGTTAAGTAACCCAATCCCACATCCAAGAGGTAGTGTAGGCGGTTGTGTATCTCCCTTAAGAGGCGTTCGGAAACCTTCTGTTCGTAGGGGCTGAGGGTGAGATTATCAAAGAAAACTATCAAGTCAGAGATTGGCATAGAAACCAAGTCCGAAATAGACTTGCCTCCTATATGCACATAATTGGCTTCGGGGCGGAGTCGCTTGCCACCACAAGCATAGCAGGTGGTTTTACCTCGGTAGCGGGCAAGCATCACCCTATTCTGTATCTTATAGTTCTTTTCCTCCAATTCCTTGAAGAAGGCGGTGAGCCCTGTAAAATACTCATTACCGTCCCATACAAGTTGTTTTTCTGCCTCAGTCAACTCATACCAAGGGCGATGAATAGGAAAATCAAACTTATAGGCATTATTGACCAACTGATCTCTGAACCACGACATGGTTTCCCCACGCCAAGGGTAAATCGCATTGTCATACACCGAAAGGGAGGTATTGGGGACAATGAGCGTCTCGTCTAAACCTATAGTGTCGCCATAACCCTCACACACAGGACAAGCCCCATAAGGGTTGTTAAAGCTAAAGAGTTGTACATTGGGTTCCAAAAAGGTAATTCCATCGGCTTCGAACTGGTTGGAAAAGTGGTGTTCCTCTCCTGTGGTCAAGTCTTCCACAGAGCAAACGCCTTTTCCCTCAAAGAAAGCGGTACTTACCGAATCGGCCAAGCGTTGGGCGGTCTCTTCTTCGTGATCCACTATGATACGCTCTATGACTAATTGAAAGTCACTTTTGACCTTCTTGAAATCCAAATCACTAAGGCGCACGACTTCTCCTTGGTAATTAATACGGGCATATCCCTGCTCTTCCAATAGGCGGAGTGTCTGCTCGTAGGTACGCCCAGCACTAAGGGTAATAGGGGAGAGGAGCAATAGCTTGTGCTCATCGGGAAAAGAAAGGATAAAATCCACTACATCGGAGACGGTATCTTTCTTGACCTCCCTGCCCGATATAGGGGAAAAGGTATGCCCCACTCGTGCAAAGAGTAGCTTTAGGTAGTCATACACTTCAGTGGAGGTACCCACAGTGGAGCGAGGATTGCTGGTATTGACTTTCTGTTCGATAGCAATAGCAGGGGAGATGTTCTCAATGAAATCCACCTTAGGCTTGTCCAGCCTACCCAAGAACTGGCGGGCATAGGAACTCAGGCTTTCCACATAGCGGCGTTGTCCCTCCGCATAGAGGGTATCGAAGGCCAATGTAGATTTTCCAGAGCCTGAAAGCCCCGTTACCACCACTAATTTCCCCTTGGGAATAGCTACACTGATATTTTTAAGATTATGTAATTTAGCTCCTTTGATAAGGATTTGTTCTTCTTTCATTTTTTTTATTTTTCATTCTTCACTTTTCACTCTTCACTTTTCACTCTTCACTTTTCACTCTTCACTTTTCACTCTTCACTTTTCACTCTTCACTTTTCACTTTTCACTTTTCACTTTCTTGGTACCACTGTGCATACTTCACATAAGCATTAGCAATACGGTTTATTTCTCCTTCGGTAAGTTCAGGGGAGATATCCTTAATCTTCTTGGCGGGTACCCCTGCCCATACCTCACCCGACCCTATATGGGTGCCTTTGGTAACCACTGCCCCTGCCGCTACGATGGAGTTGCTCTCCACTACACAGCCGTCCAAGACAATGGCCCCCATACCGATAAGTACATTGTCCTTAAGGGTACAGCCATGTATGATGGCATTGTGTCCTATGGAAACATTGTTACCGATAGTGGTAGAGGTTTTCTGGTAGGTACAATGTACCATGACATTGTCCTGTATATTCACTTTGTTGCCGATAACAATAGCATTCACATCGCCCCGAAGGACGGCATTGTACCATACGCTACAATCCTCTCCGAGGGTAACCTCGCCGATAAGGACGGCTGTTTCGGCTATAAATACGTTCTTTCCTATAATGGGAGCTTTCCCCCTGAGTTCTCTGATGATAGGCATAAAATAGTTTTGTAAAGGGTTCAAAATCAACCATTAAGTGATAGTTCTTTTGGGATACATCTATTGGGCAAAGATACGATAATTTATTTAGAGTATTTAACCCGATAGGATTCAGTATATCAGAGTTATTAGTAGAGCTACCTTTGTCATAGTGGTAGCTGGAAAAAAGGTTTTATAACATCAAAAGTATTAAGGTTTTGAGGTCTTCTTTTTCTTTTTGTTCTCGAAAATATTTCCTTTGTCAGGGATTACTTCTACTTTAGGTTGCTGTGCTCTAAGGGCTTTTTCTTCTTCCCAAGTAGGAAATTTACGTTCCTTGATAGAAAGAAGTCTCTCCTTAAGAAAAGGGAGAAATGCTTCTGCATCAAAATCTGTAAAACGGTTCTTATACTTTAGTAGATAGTACGCTAAGAGGTCGTAAAGATCATCACAGAATTTCTTGTGTATTTCCTCATTGCTCAGTTCCTCATAGTCCTCAGCTATGAACACAGGGTCTATATGGAGGTATTCTTTTTTTATGGTGTATTCACCAATGACTTCTTCCTTTTTGTAATAACGGGCATAAGTCTTACATTTGGTAACTCTAGGGAATACCCTTATGACTAGGCTTACCTTCTTAAAGTAATTAAATTTCATTATATCATATACCTTATCGGGATATTGTATAAAGATTTCATCAGGATATTCTTCAGCAGGTCTGAGTATCTTATCCTTATCTTTCCATTCTTTTATAAGGATACCTCCTATAGCATCTTGCCAGTCTCCATCTAAATAATCCCTTATGTAGTGGATACTTTCGTGGAAGACCTTATATTTTTTATAAGCATATACTTGTGCTGCACAAATAAAGAACCTCATATATTTTATAATTAGAGTTGTCGGAACATGTAAAACGATATTACCTTCTCATAGCGCTCGTAACATGGTTATACAAAGACTTTCTTAAGGTATATATACATCATAAATGACCACCTCCTCAGCCCCATCATTTATATAGCAGGAAAGAGCAAGCATCAGGTCGCTTCTGCCTTCTTCTTTTGTCCAGAAGGGAATATATACATCAAGGCTCTTTTTCTCTTCAATAAAGTAACTTTTCGCTAGGTCAAAAGCTTCATCAGGCAAAGGGATTATCTTATATGGGTATAGGTGAATTACATACGCCAAATCCTCTATAAGGATATCTCCATTTTGCCCCTTGCGCTCTATGGAAGCATAATCATCAATAGAGATATGGTATACCATCTCCTTGATAATAGGGATAAAAGTACTTAGTTCTAAATCCATTGACACGTTAGTTAAAACGCAATAAATCACGTCTCAATTCATCAACTCATCAACTCATTGCCAAATCGGCAAATCGACTCATTAATTATTCAGTTCCCCGTTCTTTAGTAAGAAATAGGTAGTCTCGTAAGCGGAAATACATTCTTTCATCAGTTTTTCATCAGGTTGAGCTACTTTGAGCTGTTGGTAAAAAATAGGTTGTTCTGCCTTAGGTTGTTCAGCCTCTGGAACAATTTTATATTGTATCTGTTCCCGCAAAGGCTTGATGATAGAAAGAGTGTCAGGGGTGAGGTAGCCCAACTCTCGGTAGGTAGCTATATAGGCGCGCGGTTCGTAATACCAAGTGCGGATATTCTGACCTAAGAACTTGCTCTCATAAGAAAAGTTCAAGAGTCCCATTACGGTAGGCATTACATCTATTTGAGAAGCAAGCTTATCTATCTGTTCGGCTTCTAAGAAGTCAGCATAGATAAGGCAGGGAATACGATACCTATCCAAAGGCAATTCGGTACGCCCAGCACTCGAAGCGCAGTGGTCGGCAACAATCACAAACACTGTATCCTTAAACCACGATTCTTTTTTAGCGAGTTCAAAGAAGAGCTTGAGTGCATAGTCAGTATATTTTACCCCGCCACTACGCGACTTAGCCGTACCTGGGATATCAATGCGACCTTCTGGATAGGTAAAAGGGCGGTGGTTGCTCACGGTCATCCAGTGGTTAAAGAAGGGTTTGCCTGTTTTTGCTTGGGCATTCATCTCCTTAATGGCTTTGCGCGCCATATCCTCATCACTTACTCCCCAGATGTTGGCAAAGGTAATCTCCTCAGGAGTAAAGTTGTCTCTATCTATGATATCGTAGCCGTTACCAGCGAAGAAGTCTTTCATATTGTCAAAATAACTATAGCCCCCGTAAAGATATTTTACGCTATACCCTTTGGACTTGAAGACACTCCCCGTGGTGAATTTGTCCTTGTTATCCTTGCGCTTAACGATACTCTCACCAGGGGTAGGAGGTACACAAAGGGTTAGAGCCTCCAAACCGCGTACAGTACGGTTACCCGTAGCATATAAGTTGGTCAGGAAAATACTCTTTTGCGCTAAGCTATCAAGGAAGGGAGTAATGCCCTCTGTATTGCCATAAGCAGCCATAAACTCCGCAGAGAGGCTCTCGACTGAGATAAGCACCACATTTTTATGCTGTTCGTCAACATTTCCTTTTACAGAATATCCTACTACAGAATATGGTAGCTGCTTAACAGGATTATAGTATCGTGTCTCACAGCTTGCACAGCTTGGTATAGGGGTCTCTACCAGCTGTGTCTTAAAATGCTTGAAAAAGGTGGTTCTTGCCTCCTCTTCGGGTAGGGTAGGGTAGAACTGGAAGAAGTCTAACTCGCTATGGGTAAAAGCATAATAGAACTTATACACCCCATTGGCACGTATCTCCTGAACGAATACATTGTTGGACTTCACTTCATCAAACTTGGGACTCACCCATAAGCTCAATAGGAACAATGCCACATAGCCCGCCAAGAATAAGCCTTTTTCTTTGAGATTTGGGATGGTCTCAAGAGTAGATTTTGTCTTTTTATAAAGGAAAATAGTTAGCGCAAGCACCACAACAAATACTCCTGAGAAGAGCGGTACCACAGGGTAGCTCTCCATAATATTGCCGATGACCTCCGTGGTGTAAATGAGGTAATCCACCGCGATAAAGTTGTACCGTATCCCGAACTCATTCCAAAAGAAATATTCGCTAACGGCATTCATCACTATGGCAAAGGTATAGATAAATAAGGTAATGAAATAGAGTACATTACGCACTTGCTTGCGCCACTTGCCTGCAAAGAGCATCGCTGCAAAACAAAGGGTCTTTGCCCCAAAGAAGTACAAGGCAATTTCCTCAACCGAACCCCCATACTGATAGAATATATTATTAGGTACAAACTGTATATAGCCCAAGAGCAAGAGCATTGCCCCAAGGATAATATAGCCATAGGGCTTTTGGTACTTTACATTGGCGATAAAAAGGAAGTAAAGCACCAAGATACTGAGGGCTAAGATGGTGATAAATATGTCATTGAAGGTGCCTACCAAAAGCATACCCAAGACCTGACCCAATGAAAAGGAGGTTGTGGTAATGGGGTGTCCCATAAAGATAATCCTCAGGACAAAAGAGATAACTATATATAACCCACCTACATAAAGAAAGGGTTTGAGCTTGCTAAGCCATGCTTTCATAAAGATAAATTTTTGGCAAAGATACAACAAACAAATGAGATAATGATTATCTTGGAAATAATTCTTATTTTTGCCCCTCAAAAATAGTACAGATGCTTATTGTAAAAAATGTTTCTTATACTTATACGGATACAAAAGTGCTTAAGAATATTGATTTTAGCCTTTGTCCGGGCGAAATCCTTTCTATAGTGGGGGCAAGTGGTTCGGGTAAGTCCACCCTACTTAAAGCCATATATGGGCTTTTTGACCTTGAGCAAGGAGAAATCTACTGGAAAGGTACCCGTATTACAGGGCCTGCTTATAATTTAGTGCCGGGATTTCATAAGATGAAATACTTAGCACAGGATTTTGGACTGATGCCTTATATGACAGTGGAGGAGAATGTGGGTAAGTTCCTCTCTAATTTGGATTTGCCAAAGAAAAGAGCACGTATAGCTGAACTTTTAGGGATGACCCTTATGCAGGACTATGCCAAGGTGAAACCAATTTTTCTCAGTGGTGGACAGCAACAGCGTATAGGATTGGCACAGGTATTGGCTCAAGCTCCTGAAGTGCTTCTCTTAGATGAACCCTTTAGCCAAACAGATAGCTTTTTGAAGAATAAAATACGACAAAATCTCTTTACTTTTCTTAAAGAAAATAGGATTACTTGTATTATAGCTACTCATGAAAGTAATGAAGCCTTAGGTTTCTCGGATAAGATTATGATACTTCAGGAAGGAAGGCAGCTTCTTATAGATACGCCTGATAGGGTGTATCATACACAAAATGAATATATAGCTTCTCTCTTTGATCTTGTAAATAAGGTGAATAAAGGTAGGAAAAGACTTCTTTTATATCCTCATCAAATCACTATTGTGCCTCAGTCCGATTGGAAAGTTATTATACAAAATTGCTTTTTTCAAGGAAGTCATTATTTAATAGTTTGTAAGGAGGATAAAGGAGAACTGATATATGTAAGACATACGGAAAAAATAGAAAAAGGAAAAAAAGTTTTTTTAGAAGTAAAAAAATAGAAAAAAAATTGTATATTTGCACCAGTTAAAAACAACAACATTATGACAACATTTTTTAAAGGAATTAAATATTTCTTTGAGGAAATAGCCTTTGCTCCTTATGATTATTTAAGACACTTAGAACTCTCTTCTTGGTGGTGGGCTAATATCATTACATGGATTATGTTAGTAGTACTATTGGGATTTTTCTTCTATTGGGTGAAGCAATTGGTTAAGTTCTCCAAAGAAGGTACAGAAAGAGTAGATATTACGGCACATTCATTCTTTAAATAACAAATAAAAAAGAGAAGAATATTAAAAGGCGACTTGGTGAAAGCAAGTCGCCTTTTTACTAAAAAATTGTTCATTTTATTATATATTATTGATAATTAGATAATTGTATTATTTTAAACAAGGTTTTTACTTAATAATATTAAAAAAAGCATAAAAAATACTGTTATATTAAAAAAAAAACGTAAAATTGTATCCTACAAAAAATATTCTAAAAATGAGAACTAAAATCTGTTATTTATGGCTGTTTTTAATGGCTATTTCATTGAATGTGAGTGCTCAAAAGAAAATGATCACTCTGGAAGACATTTGGACAAATTATACTTTTTCTTCCAAGAGAATGTCTAATTTATCAGCATTGAAGAATACCAACCAGTATACAGTGCTGAATTATGATCGTAGTAACTCAAATTATACCATTGATTTGTATAACTTTTCTACTTTGGAAAAAGAAAAAACGCTTTTTGATACTAAGAATTTTTCAGAAATTAAGCGGGTGGATAGTTATACTTTCAACAAACAAGAAGATAAGCTTCTTATAGCAACCAATAGTGAACCAATTTTTAGACGTTCTTTTTTTGCTGATTTTTATATCTTTGACCTTAAAAAACAAGAACTTACTAAGCTAACAGATAAAAAAATACAAGAACCTCTTTTCTCCCCTAAAGGTGATAAAATAGCCTATGTATTTAAGAATAACATCTATATATATGATACTCAATCTAAAAGAGAACAACAAGTAACTTTTGATGGAGAGAAGAACAAAATTATTAATGGTACTAGCGACTGGGTATATGAAGAAGAATTTGCTATTGTAAGAACTTTTGATTGGAATGCTGATGGAACACAATTAGCTTATATTCGTTTTGATGAACATGAAGTGCCAGAGTTCTCTATGGACATCTATGGAACAACCTTATACCCTACTGAGGACACTTTCAAATATCCAAAGGCAGGTGAAAAGAATTCTGTAGTAAGTCTTCATTTGTATGATGTAAAGGGAGGAAAGGCTACACGAATTCCTTTGGATGCTTACTATATTCCACGATTGCAATGGACAAAAGAAGCAAATATTCTTAGTGTACAAACTCTAAATAGGCATCAGAATGATTTTAACATCATCTTTGTAGATGCTTCTACTAAAAAATATAAATCTGTATATCATGAAGTAGATAAGGCTTATGTAAGTATCACCGATGATCTTACTTTCTTGGATGATAATAGCTTTATTATTTCTTCTGAAAAAGATGGAAATAATCATCTTTATCATTATGATAAAAATGGGAAATTAATTAAGCAAATTACTCAAGGAAAATGGGAGGTAACTGAGTATTATGGATATAATTCTAAAGCTAAACAAATTTATTACCAATCCACTGAACCAGGATCTATCAATCGTGGTATTTATAGTATTGCTCTTTCAGGTAAAGATAAGAAAGCCTTAGCTATTGAGAAAGGAACTAATAATGCAACTTTTAGTCCTGATTTTTCATTGTTTATCAATCAATATTCTAGTGTTGCCAAACCACCTATCTATACATTGAATAATAGTAAAACAGGTAAAATAATCAAAGAAATTCTTAATAATAATGATTTAGAAAAGAAGGTAGCCCAATATGATTTGAGTAAAAAGGAATTTTTTGAAATTACTACTAAAAATGGAGATAAGCTTAATGCTTGGATGATTAAGCCTGCTAACTTTAATGAAAATAAGAAGTACCCATTATTTATGTTTCAATATTCAGGTCCTGGTTCTCAACAAGTATATAACTCTTGGTATAATTCTAATGATTACTGGTATCACATGCTTGCTCAAAAAGGATATATTGTACTTTGTGTAGATGGACGTGGTACAGGATACAAAGGAGCGGCTTTCAAAAAATGTACTTATAAACAGTTAGGTAAATATGAATTAGAAGACCAAATAGAAGCTGCTAAGATTGTAGGTAATTACAAGTATATTGATAAGAGTCGTATAGGAATCTGGGGTTGGAGTTTTGGTGGTTTTATGGCTTCTAACTGTATTCTGAGAGGTGAGGTATTTAAAATGTCCATAGCAGTGGCTCCTGTAACTAATTGGCGCTTCTATGACACTGTGTACACAGAACGATATATGCAAACACCTCAAGAGAACCCAGAAGGATATGATAATAATTCTCCACTTACTTATGCTAAGAATTTGAATAAAAAATTCCTCCTAGTACATGGTACTGCTGATGATAATGTACATGTACAAAACTCTATGAGATTAATAGAATCATTCGTACAATATAATAAGAGCTTTGATTGGGCTATTTATCCTGATAGAAATCATGGTATTTATGGAGGAAATACACGTCGCCATTTGTATGAAAAACTTACCAATTTCGTTTTAAATAATTTGTAAATATAATAGCATAATTTAAATTAGATAAGATAATGAATACAGAAAAAAAAGGACACCCAGCGGGGCTCTATCTTGTATTTTTTACAGGAATGTGGGAGCGTTTCAGCTACTATGCGATGCGTGGTATTTTGGTGCTTTACCTAACAGCAACATGGCTTAATGGAGGACTTGGGTATGATGAAAAGTTTAGTACCACTCTTTATGGTATAGCAACAGGACTTTGTTATTTCACGCCTCTTTTCGGAGGATGGCTTTCTGACAGATATTTGGGACAGCGTAAATCTATTCTTATCGGAGGATTTATCATAGTATTAGCACTATTTGTCCTCTTTGCTCCTGAGCTATTTACCTCTACTGCATCTAATTTGTCCGCAGAAGATATTCAGTCCAATCAATTAATAGGTCGTATAGGCTTGTATGTGGGCTTACTCTTATTGGTTATTGGTAATGGTTTCTTCAAACCTAATATTTCTTCTATTGTTGGGGATTTATATGAACCAGGGGATAAACGTTTGGATTCAGCTTTCTCTATTTTCTACATGGGAATTAACTTAGGTTCTGTAACTGCTCCATTGATTGTAGGATTACTTGCTGACAATATATTTGCAACTACTTATACTGATGCAAATGGTGTTCTTCAGATTTCTCATGGTTATCGTTATGGATTCTTAGCCGCTTCTATAGGTGCTCTTTTAGGACAACTTCTATTTGTGTTCTTGAGTAAGAAATATTTAGGAGATATAGGAATAAAACCTAAAAATGCAAATGTTAAAGTTTTAGACAAAGGTGAAGAAAAAGAAGAAAAGGCGCCTCTTACACGTATAGAAAAGGAAAGAATTGCTGTAATATTTATTTTCTTTTTCTTTGCTGTATTCTTCTTCGCAGGGATGGAACAGGCAGGTGCTTCTTTTAATCTGTATGCCAATAAATATATAGATAGAAATGTATTTGGATTTGAGATACCTACTGCTTGGTTGCAGATGGTTAATCCTTTCTTTGTGATAGTATTAGCACCAGTATTTGCTTATTTTTGGAATACTCGCTTGGGACAAGCACTCAACACTCCTTTGAAGATGGGATTTGGACTAATTGTATTGGGAATTGGATTCTGGTTTATGCTTATTGCTGGTTTCCAAAGAGGTGCCGAATGGCATGGTGGCTTTAATATCATAGATAATCCTGATGGTATGGTTAAAGCCAGTATGATTTGGATGATTCTCACTTATTTGCTACACACCATAGGGGAGCTTTCCCTCTCACCAGTAGGACTTTCTATTGTAACCAAACTCTCCCCAGCACGTTTTGCTTCCTTATTTATGGGAGTGTGGATTATGTCTACTGCTTTTGCCAATATGCTTGCAGGACTTATCTCTTCCTATGTAGTAGAGTTAGGGGCAAGTACTGTGTTTGCCACTATTTCAGCCTTTGTGCTCATATTGGGTATCGTCATGGTCTCTCTCAATAGAGTGATAGAGCGCATGATGCATGGAATAAGATAAAGGTTTTCATAATTTATTTTTTATAAATAGATCATTCTTTCTTAGGATGATCTATTTTTTTTCTAAATATTTGTTTTGAGCGTCTATCTATATAATTTGATACGAATGAATAATCTTGAAAATATGATTTTATTACTATTTAATAAAAAAATATTATAATTGTTAATAACTTTTAAACATGTAAGATGCTGTTTTTTAGATTATTAATAATTTTCTAATTGAATTTTAATTTCTAAGGAAATAAAATATTTGTATAATCATTTGTTTTTATTGTAACTTTGCGCGGTCATAAATAAAAAGATATGTTAAAAATAGGAATACGATTTACAGTATTACTAATGCTGATTATACTGACAGATCAAATACATGCACAACAGGACTCTCAATATACACAGTACATGTATAATACGATGATGATTAATCCCGCCTATACAGGATCTCGAGGAGGAACTAGTATTTTCGGATTATATCGTAATCAATGGGTTGGTTTGGATGGAGCCCCTAAAACAGCGACCTTAAGTTTCCATACTCCTATTGAATCCAAGCATATTGGATTAGGAGCTGCTATTTACCATGAAAGTATAGGACCTCAACAAACTAATGTTATTGATGTAGATTTCTCTTATACTATTGAATTCGATGAATCTAAATTGGCTTTTGGATTGAAGGCAGCAGCGGCTTGGTATAATTTTGATAGAAATAAGCTACACTTGATAGATGCCAATGATTATGCTTTCGATGGTAAGCCGAGTACTTTTCTGCCTAATATAGGAGCTGGAGTATATTATTACGGAGAAAAATATTATATAGGATTTTCTATCCCTTATCTGTTGGATACAAAGACTTTTTCCAAAACAGATGATAGGAAAATTTCTGATGTTAATGAAAAGCAACACTATAATCTTATGGGAGGATATGTATTTGATCTTTCTGAAAATACTAAATTCAAACCTGCAGCTTTGATGAAAATGGTGCAGGGTAGCCCTTTACAGTTTGACCTCTCGGCTAATTTTCTATTCAATGAACGCTTCACTTTAGGAGCTGCTTGGCGTTGGAGTGCCGCTGTAAGTGCAATGGCAGGTTTTCAGATAGATAAAAATTGGTTTATTGGTTATGCTTATGATTGGGATACTACTGATTTGAGAAAATATAATTCAGGTTCCCATGAGATCTTCTTAAGATATGAATTCTTTAGAGAAACTAAGAGGATTATTTCCCCACGTTTCTTTTGATTTAATAGATTATAAAAAACGAAAAAATGATAAAAAAGATAACAATATTTTCTCTCCTCTTTCTTTCTTTTTCCTCTATTTTTGCACAAGTAGATAATAAACAAAAGGAGGAGAATGAGAAGAAGGCTAAGAAAGCGAATGAACTTTATAGTAAATACGCTTATGTAGATGCGATTAAGATATATGAACGTATAGCCGAGCAGGGATATATAGATCAAACAATCCTTGAAAATTTGGGAAACTCTTATTACTTTAATGCAGATTATACAAATGCATTGAAATGGTATGACCAACTCTTTAAAAATGCTCAAAAGGATAATTATAATCTTACTGCTGAATATTATTATCGTTATGCTCAGACTTTAAAATCAGCAGAACGTTATGAGGAGGCTAGTAATATCCTAAAACAGTTTCTAAAGCTTACTGGAAGAGATGACTTACGTGCACGTAAATTGGAAGAACATACCGATTATTTGCAAGTTATCAAAGATAATTCAGGTCGTCTTACTATAAAACCTGTAGATATTAATACTGAATATTCTGAATATGGAACGGCTTTCTATGGAACCGATGCAGTTGTATTTACGGCTAGTAGGAAACCGTCTTTATTTAGGGAGGCTTCTAAATGGACTGGAGAAGGGTACTATGATCTTTTCAAAGCTACTCTAAAAGATAGCAATCTACAAGGAGAAGAACGCTTTTCTTCTGTACTTAATACTCCTCTAAACGAATCCAGTGCTGTTTTCACTAAGAGTTTGGATACTATTTATTTTACTCGTAATTATCAGGTGCCTCAAAGCAAAGAGGAGAAAAGAAAAAAAGTAGATGAAAAATTACTTCTGGAATTGTATCGTTCTGTGAAAAATGGCGACACATGGTCAAATCCCATTCGCTTGCCTTTTAATGTAGTTGGATATAGTGTAGCCCATCCAGCGCTTACTCCTGATGGAAAATATCTTTATTTTGCAGCAGATATAGCAGGAACTCATGGAAAATCTGATATTTTTAGGGTAAAAATAAACCACCAAAAGGGAACTTATGGCAAACCAGAGAATTTAGGGGAAATTATCAATACTGAAGGCAGGGAGACATTCCCTTTTATCTCCAATAATAATGTGCTTTTCTTTGCTTCAGATGGACTACCTGGATTAGGAGGGTTAGATATCTTTGCGATAAAAATAGAAAAAGATGGCTCCTTAAGAGGATTACAGAATATAGGGCGTCCTGGTAATACTCCAGATGATGATTTTGCCTTTGTTCTTGATGAACAAAAGGGCATGGGATTCCTTTCCTCTAATCGTCCTGGAGGAAAAGGTAAAGATGATATTTATTTCTTCACACAGAAAAGACCTTTGGAGTTTGATTGTTATAAAACTGTAAAAGGGGTTGTAAAAGATATTGATACTAAGGAGGTGCTTTCAGGGGTATTACTTACTCTCTCGGATAGTGAGCAAAAAGAAATTATACATAAAACCAATGATACAAATGGTAATTTTGACTTTGGAAAAAGTCAAGTGAATTGTGATGATACTTTTGTTTTTGTTCGTGCTCAGAAGGAAAATTATGCAGTGGTTGAAGAACAAATTAATATTCGAGAAAAAGGAGAAATTCATAAAGAAATCTTTTTGAAAAGTATTAAGAAAAATGTTACAGTGGGAGATGATTTAGCAAAATTCTTTGGTATAGAGATTATTTATTTTGATTTTGATAAATCTAATATACGTTCTGATGCTGAAGTGGATTTAGCTAAGATTGTAGAGGTGATGAAAGAGCATCCTAATATTAAGATTGCTATCAAATCACATACTGATAGTCGTGGTTCTGACCAATATAATTTAGCTCTTTCTGACAGACGCGCAAAGTCCACTTTGGAATGGATTGTAAAACAAGGAATTACTCGTAGTAGGCTTACTGCTAAAGGATATGGAGAAACACAACTGGTAAATGGTTGTTCTAATGATGTTCCATGTACTGAAGAGGAACATCAGAAAAATAGAAGAAGTGAATTTATTATCACTGAAATGTAAAATTTTTTCATAGTTTATATTTTTTACGGTAGTTAAGGTAACTTGCTACCGTTTTTTAATGATTTTAACTTATGGTAAAATTAAAATAATAAAAGACTTGATTTTTAGGATATTTTTTTTAATTTTGTGCCTTGATATAAAGTGAAAGAACTAATTCTAAGTTATTTTTTAAAGAGAAGATTTATGAGAAAGATATTGTTTTTTTTCTTCCTACTGATGTTAACAAATGTAGCGAGTGCTCAGTATACAGATATTATTAACTCCAATAAACCAGGTCGTTCTATGGGAGCTTATGCTGTAGGAAGAAAAGTGGCTCAAATGGAGACAGATATTTTTTATGAAACGAATAAGCATGAGTTACTTGATATTTCTCAGGACAACATAGGGCTTAATTATATGGTACGCTATGGAGTATGGCGTGATCAATTTGAGATAGTTGGAGATGGTACATTCCTCTATAGCAATCGTTCAACAGAAGGAATTTCTGAAAGCAGATTGGGGTTCCAACGGAATACCATTGGAGTGAAATATCTTTTCTATGACCCTCTATTTCTTAGTAATAAAAATATATACAGTTGGAAGGCAAATGCGGAATTTCGCTGGAAAAAGTTAATTCCTGCAATATCTCTTTATTTTGGTATAAATGTATTAGAAAAAAATCGTTATTTATATGAGTTGATGAATGATAGCTATGCGGCTTTTACTCCTAAAGCAATTATAGCTTTACAGAGTCACCCCTTACAGGAAGTAGCTTTGGTATTGAACTTAGTAGGAAATAATATGGCATCAATACATACCCAATATAGTTATATTTTTACACTTACTCATAATCTGTATGATGATAGATGGAGTATATTTTTGGAGAATGAAGGAATTACTAGTGATTATTACAAGGATTCTTTAATAAGAATGGGGGCTACCTATCTTATTGATGAAAGATTTCAAATAAATGCTTCTGTAGGAGCAAGCTGGAAAACAACTCCTACTCGATATTTGGGAGGAATAGGCATATCCTATCGTTTCTATGACCGATATAAGGATATTGAGTACATTGAGAAGAAGAAGGCAAGGGACAAACAAAATAAAGAAGATGCTAGAATCTTTGGATTCTAATTATTTATTAACAAAAAATGTTTTGATGAGAAATATACTTTATTTATTATCAATTAATTAAATATGATATTAACAAAGATATTTATTTTGTTGATGAAAAAATTATAGTTAAAAGTTGTATTTTAGAGAAAAACATCGTAGTTTTGCGAAGAGTTATAACCTAATTAAAATTAAGAAGTATGATTTTAGATGAATTTAAAAGATATACAGAGCAAATAGGAGCTCAACTCTCTGGAATACTTTCTGTTAGTTTTATAGGAACAGAACACGGAGAGATACTTTATAATCAATCATTTAGTGGATTAGATTATTCTGCCACAGCAAAGTTTGAGGCTGAAATTGCTAAGAATGCACTTCAAGAAATTAGATATATTGATAATATCCATGAAGACTCTCTCCGAGAGATTACTATCTCAAATAATGAGCAGATACATGTCATATATGTATCCAAAGATTTTGATTACCTGATACATATTATTACCGATGCAACCAAAGTCAACTATGGTCTCCTTAGTATTATACATAAGCAGTGCTATGAGGCAATGACTAAGGTAGTTACTTTTGATGAGGTACAAAATGAGCTTTATCCTGAAGTAACTAAAGAAGCACCTAAAAAAGAAAGTCATTTTAGAAAATTATTTTTTAGTTAAGAGAAATGATAGAACAATTTTTAGATGAATATGCACAGCAACTTTTTACCAATGTAGGAGGAACTATTTCTGTATCATTAGTAAGCACTCTTGATGGTTCTATTTTAGCTTATAAGTCGCGTGAGGGGGTTGATAATCGTCTGGCAAGTTCTTATCAAGTAGAAATTTTTAGAAATGCTATACTTTCTTTTGAGAATACAGAGGGATTATCAAATAAGAGTGTAGATGATGTATGTTTGGTATATGAAGGACAAACACATTTAATAGGGCTCTTGCAAAGTAAGAAAATTTTAGATCATGTTATTCTTGATGATACGGCTAATATAGGATTAGCAAAGCTTCTTATCCGAAAAATTCGTGCAGAAGCGGAAAGCAAATTCTTCTAATGAAATGACTAATAGATAAAAATCATACTTTATTGCTATAACTTGCCAAAATTCATTTCTTGTTTTTTGGTAAGTTATTTTTTATAGGTTATTATGAAAAAAATAATTATAGCTATTGACGGATACTCCTCTACAGGGAAAAGTACTATTGCCAAACGTATTGCCAATATTTTACACTATATATATATTGATACAGGGGCAATGTATAGAGCAGCCACTCTTTTAGCTCTTAGAAGAGGTTTCATCACTACAATAAATAGTGTAATTCATATTCAAGAGAAAGCTCTTATAGAAGCACTATCCCAAAGCACATTTAATTTTATTTATAATCCTGCTTTGAAATTGTCAGAATTATATCTTAATGATGAAAATATAGAAAAAGAAATTAGAGGAATACAAGTGGCAAACTTTGTAAGCGAAATAGCAAGAATTCAAGAAGTGCGTACATATTTAGTTGCTTTACAGCGTAAGATGGGAATAGAAAAAGGTATTGTTATGGACGGACGTGATATAGGAACTGTGGTTTTTCCTCATGCTGAACTTAAAATATTTATGACTGCCTCTGAAGAGATACGTGCTCAAAGAAGATTTCTTGAACTTCAAGCAAAAGGAGAATCTACAACCTACGAGGAGGTATTACAAAATATCCAGAAGAGAGATTATCAGGATTCCCATAGATCAGAATCCCCTCTAATAAAAGCTATTGATGCAATAGAGATAGATAATTCATACACAACAATTGAAGAAGTGGTTACTCATATAGTTCATCTTGCAGAAGTTAGGATAGAGGCATAGCAATCTCTCTTTTTATTATAAGTATTTATCTGCATCAGGCAATATTCCTTTCACATCATAAATTACGCTATGAGTCTTTCTTATTTTTTTCCAAGGTATAGATAAGAACTCTCTGTGAGCCACAGCAAGCACGATGGCATCATATTCTTCTATGGGAAGAGAGGGGTGAGAATGTATTTGATGTTCCTCCCATACATCTTCAGGATTTGCCCAAGGATCATACACAGTTACTTGTGTATGGAAGGACTCTAACTGGCGAACTACATCCGTAACTTTTGTATTACGAACATCTGGACAATTTTCTTTAAAAGTAATTCCTAAAACTAAAATATGAGCTCCATTGATAGGTATATTTCTCTCTATCATGAGTTTAATTACTTGGTCAGCAACATATTTCCCCATAGAATCATTCATTCTTCGACCAGCCAAAATAATCTCAGGGTGATAACCAACCTCTTGTGCCTTTTGAGCTAAGTAGTAAGGATCAACTCCTGTACAATGACCACCCACCAATCCAGGTGAGAATTTGAGAAAATTCCATTTGGTACCTGCTGCTTCCAAAACAGCTCTTACGTCAATATTTAAGATGTTACATATCTTAGCTAATTCATTTACAAAGGCTATATTAATATCTCTCTGAGAATTCTCAATAACCTTTGCTGCTTCAGCTACTTTAATCGTAGGAGCTAAGTGAGTGCCTGCTTCTATAATTGATTGATATAGAGCGTTCACCTTTTGAGCTGTTTCAATAGTGGATCCAGAAGTGATTTTTAGGATATGTTCTACAGTATGCACTTTATCTCCGGGATTAATACGTTCAGGAGAATATCCTACAAAGAAATCTTTATTAAAAGTAAGCCCTGATGCCTTCTCCAGAATGGGAACACATTCTTCTTCTGTACAACCGGGGTAAACAGTAGATTCATAGATAACTATAGCACCTTTCTTTAGATATTTTCCTACTATTTCACTTGCAGAATATAGGGGGGTAAGCAAAGGACGATGGTGTATATCCACAGGAGTTGGAACTGTAACTATAAAATAATTACAAGAAGCCAATTCATCAGGATCAGATGTACAGAAAAGTCCCTTTTCCTCCGTGGAAGTAGGATTTTTATTTATTAAAACTTCATGTAAAAGAACAGAATCTACCTCAAGGGTAGTGTCCTCTCCTTTTCTTAAGGCTTCTATACGAGAATGCTTTTTATCATATCCTATCACAGGATAGCGTGTAGCAAAGAGACGAGCCAATGGTAAGCCTACATATCCAAGTCCAATAACAGCTATTTTAGGTACATTCATTGTGAACTACTTATACTGAATAAAAAGGCAAAGTTACTAAAAAAAAATAAATAAGCATGTTATTTTGGTAGAAAATCTTCTTTTAGGGATTGAATTGATGATGTAAGTTCCGTTAGTAAGTTAAATTTTTGGGTATAGATTTCGAGTAAGGTTTTGTTGTTCTGAATATTGCCCCCGGGGGCAATATTCAGAACAACAAAAAAAGAGAGAAAAAACTGTTAAAGTTTCCTCTCTCTTAAAAATAAATGCTTTTCTTTGTCAAATAACCACAAATGACAATGAAAAAATACAAGCATTTAGATTTGGTGCAAAGGTCGCAAATTTTCGCATT
>NZ_JAYKBU010000003.1:0-172147 GCF_035282625.1 Capnocytophaga sp. G2
GAACTAACTGCCAATCACCATTTTATAGGAATTGATAGATTAAAAATAGAACACCCGAAATCAGGAAAAAAAGAAACCATAAAAATTACTTGTAAGGCATTTCAAGTCATAGATAAAAATGGACAGGAATAAAGTTTGACAAGGATATAGATATTAAAATATATGCCATTAAAGTAGATGAAAAAGGGAACAAAACAGAAAATTTAGCAGGCTGCATTACAATGATTGCACCTATTGTAAAAACTATCAATATACTTCCAGTTTATGTAAAAACTATAACAAGTAAATATGGTAATAATAAAGATAATACGTTTACTTTGCTCAAAAAAGCTTTAGGGCAAGCATTGATCAAAGTAAACTTACTTGAAAAAGACCCTAACAGTATCAAAGGAGAGTCTTTCTATTTAGATTTACCTGCGCCTTACCCTTTTACAATTCTCTCTAAAACAATAACAGATAATAATGGATTGGATGATTTTATCAAAAATGAATTTGAACGTAAATATTCTACTATTTATGCGAATTATTTTAAATTGTATTTTCTTGATCTTGAATATAAGGAACCTAATACTGAAGGAGCAGGAGGTTATTTTGATTCAGTATCTAAATGTGTAATGTTATTTAAAGGGCACCAAAAGGAAACCATTGCACACGAGTGTTTACACGCTTTAGGATTGCCACATTCATTCTACTACCCATCAGAAATATATAAATCAAGGATGGAAGAAAAAATAAGAGATAAGAACTTTTTTGTATTCAAAGCAATGGAAACAAACAACATAATGGACTATTCACATCTGGGAGTAAACCCTGTTACAAAAAATCGAATAGACTCGCCAAAAGAGCGTTATCTTACGTGGCATTGGCAATGGTTAATAGTACGAGAAAGTACATTATTGGAATAAAAAATGATATTATGAGAATATTTATAAGCTTAATAATCATCACTCTATTTTTACAATGTAAAAATGCGCAGAGATATAGCATTGAAGTTAAAAACTCTTTAAAAGATACGATTATGTTTAAACGATTTGATTTTGAATTATACAAAAGAAACTATAAAGGTTATAAAGAAGACCCAACGCGTCCCCCATTTTATATATTAGCGGATGGAAGTGCCTTCGAATCATTTGTAGCAGGGGATTATATTTATTATTTTGTAATCCCCCCTAAACCATCTTATCATCACTATATGTATTTTTATTATCCTGGAGGAAGACTAAAAGAATATGGGGCTTTTGCGGGTTTGGACAGTGATGTAAGAATAGGCATTTGGAAACAATATGATACAATAGGAGATGAAACACAAGTAGATGAAGAAGCAAAATTTGAGAAATGGTCTTTTTATAAGGTTTTAGAGGTATTAGAAAAAGATGGAGTTATCAATTTGCGAACGGGAAAACATAGAGAAGCAAATGAATTAGACTTTGATTTTGATGAAAAAGAAAAAAAATGGACAGTGGTAGTTGTTAAAGAAGTAATAGATGTTTTTATTGATGTTTATTATGAATATATCTTTGATTGTGTAGCTGGGACATATACTCGAGAAGAATATGAACGCTATAATAATAAAGCAATAGATCTTTCTGGGTTACCTCAATTAAAGAATAGTAAAGAGAATAAAGATAGAGCAATAAAAAAGTGAAATAATTTTTATTAGTTATGCCACAAATCATCACTGATACTGCAGAACTCAGTTGCAATCAAGGTACTGCAACAAGTAAACTCAATGTTACAAGTCAAGATTTTGTAACTATTGAGGGTAAAGCTATGGCTACTGAGGAGGACAAGCAAGCGAATACTAATATACAGCCCTTTAAGCAATGTAAACTAAAACCTTCTTCAGGTGGTTATTTACCTTGTGTGCCTGCTCCTATTCAATGGGAAGATACCGCAGAGAAAGACTCTATCAACGGACAAAAAATACTTACAGAAAGCTCCTATTGTATGTGCTCAGTTGGTGGCAAAATCACCGTAAAAGATAAAGGACACAACGAAAATCACAATGTGGAATAAGTCTAATCGCCACGACTTCGGAGTGCGTTTTAAGCTCACTGCAAGGGCAAGTTGTTTTGAGTGCCTAAACGCCTATTGCGTGCCTCAAAACACAACTTGCTCTGTTCCGGTGAACAGAAAATTCTCCCTAAAGGTCAAATTTTAATTAACCATAAGAAAAGAAGATAAACACTACAAGCTCATAAAGTGATTTAGGGCATATTAGTAATATATTTAACCAATCACTTACTTACAAAGTTATTTACAATTCTATGTAAAGCTATATGTATATTTGTACATTACTTTGCTTTCACGTATCAGAGCAAGCAAGTATGTACGAAGGTAAAAACGTAATTAAGTAGCTACATAGTTTGAAATTTTTATTCGACAATGGGAGGAAAAGCGGTATTCGTTTCAAAAAACAATCTGTAAGAAGCGGCATTTTTCTCATATTTGACATTTTTTTTATTCGCTTAAAGGTCGGAATGAGCTGGTTTCGTTTCGAGTGCCATAAAAGGTCTGTGTTTAGCTTCTGCAAGGTTTTTCAAAAAAATACTACCCGCAGGACAACGGACAAGGGCTGGAGATTTTTTTGAAAACCCATCGGGCTTGACCTTGCAAGAAGCGTTAAGAACACAGAAATACCTTTGCACTCGAACAACGAACCGCCATTACGTGCCTTAAGTGTTTAAAACAGGGAAAATAGGTAAGCCTTAATAACACTCTTATCTTTGTCAGATAGCTTTCTGTAAGGCAACAAAAAAATCCATTGACACATCTCTTTTTGAAATGTTATCAATGGATTTCTAATTTTTAAAAGACACTGAGAAGCTATCCTATCTTTAAGTTTTTTAATCGTTCGGCAGCAATTTCCATATCCTTGCTGATTTTTTCATTGGTGATTTTAGCATAAATCTGGGTGGTTTTGATATTCTTATGTCCCATCATCTTGCTAACACTTTCCAAGGGAACCCCTTCTGTTAAGAACAGAGTACCAAAGGTATGGCGTGCCCAGTGAAATGAAATGGGTTTTTCACGAATGATGTTGCAATCTTTCATCATCTTTTTAATCAGGAGGTTGCAATTAGCATTGGAGGGTGTAGGAAATAGTGCCTCTGTACGAGTCGTACCCTCATATTTTTCAATAATTTTCTCGGCTATATCTAACAGACGTACATTACAGGGCACATCGGATTTCTGACGGCGTTTGATAAGCCATTTGTTGCCGTCAAAGAACGATTGTAAGTGACTTTTCTTGAGCTGCTTGATGTCAATGTAAGAGAAGCCTGTAAAGCAACTAAAAACAAATAGGTCTCGTACTAATTCAACAGAAGCACTCTTAGGGTGATATTGCAGAAGAGCTTCTACTTCCTCTCTAAGCAAATAGCCTCTGTCTTTCTCCTCCATAGAACTTATATAATTCTTAAAAGGATTACGATAGATGATACCCTTGTCTATGGCTATTTCTACCATTTTACAAAGGGGCATCATATAAACCCATATTGTGTTGTGAGTAAGACTTTTATTAACTCTAAGATAGAAGTCAAAATCGTTGATAAAGTCTTCTGTAAGCTCTTTGAAAGAAATATCACTTCTGTGGTATTTGTACTGGATAAACTCGCTCAAATGAGTGTATACATTTTCGTATTTGTTAAGCGTACTGTAACTTCTAACACCTTTTTCTACCATCAGGGCAAAGTCTTCTTTGAACTTCTCATAGACTTTTAGCAAGGAATCTTCCATTACTCCTATGCCTAGAAAAGTAGCTTTTAGCTTCTGAGCAGTAACCACTCCCTCGTACTTCATCAACTCCTCATAATGAGTAATGATACGTGAGCGAATCTCTTCCAGCTTGCGATTAAGTTGGGTAGCTTCTTCTGTTTTACCTGTTACCCTTCCGTACTTCAAATCCCATTTCTGTGGAAGGATTTCAAGTTTGGTACTAAACTGAGCTACCTGATTGTCAATGGTAATACGTCCCATAATAGCAACCTTACCGTTCTTCTTTGGGGCATTCTTTTTAAGGTAAAACAATACCTTAAAGGTTGAGCGTTTTACTTTTTTCATACTCTAATTTTTTAATTTGCGAAAGTACTTTTTATCAAGTTACTGTACAATATGAAAAAAGGTGTAAAACACTGAAATATAACCTATTAATAAAAAATATTTTTCAGTATGGTAGGTAACGATTTAGAAACCTAATTTTGAAAAAACCTATCTAAAACATCTAAGACTCTGTCTTCTCTTATCTTCCTGTCAAAAAATTAATCCTCTTTGTATGAGCTAATTACATTATTTTTTGTAGTTTTGCTTTTTATTCGTAATTTTCCGATAAAATAAGAAAGAAAATTAGCTGGAATAATATTATTTTGTACCTTTGCCTTTGTAAAATATAATACAAATGAATACAGGTTTTTTTAATAGCTATGAAGGGGCTGAAATATTCTTTTACGAATGGAATTACAAACCAGGTCAGAAAACCCTTATTGTTATCCATCGTGGACATGAATATGGCGAGCGCTTACAGGAATTTGCAACTCACCCACTGTTTGCCTCTTATAATATTTTTGCCTTTGATATGCGAGGGCATGGGCATACTAAGGCTTCTGTGTCGCCTGCTTTTATGGATTCAGTACGTGATTTGGATACTTTCACTAAGTTTCTACAAAGGGAATATGCTGTACGAGAGGAAGATATCTTTGTGGTAGCTAATAGTATTGGGGGAGTTATTGTATCGGCATGGGTACATGATTTTGCACCACACATTGCAGGAATGGCTCTTTTGGCACCTGCTTTTGAAATAAATCTTCTTGTCCCTTTGGCTAAGCAGGCTATTGAACTTGCATTAAAAGTGAATCCTAAGCTTATTGTAAAGAGTTATGTAAAATCTAAGATGCTTACCCATGATCCTAAGCAACAACAGGCTTATGATACAGATCGTTTTATTACACGCTCTATTAATGGAAAATTACTAATTGATTTAGCTAATGCAGGTAAGCGTTTGGTAGAAGATGCTGCTGCTATTACAATTCCTACATTGCTTCTTTCAGCTGAAGAGGATTTTGTGGTGATAAATAAAGAGCAAAAGCAATTTTATGTAAATCTATCTTCAGAAGTGAAAGAATTTATTACTTTAAAAGGATTTCATCATGGTATACTCTTTGAGAAAGATAGGGAAGAAGTATATAAAATCCTACAACAGTTCATCACTAAAGCTTTTGAAACTCCTGCTTTACCACCTTCTTTGACTCCTGACAAATTTACTCAAAAGGAATTCGAAACAATGCAATATGAACTCATTCCTAGAGGAGAGAAATGGTATTATCACTTCCAAAAATGGGCATTGGGCAAATTAGGACATCTTAGCAGTGGAATGGAAGTGGGATTAGAGTATGGTTTTGATTCGGGAGTTTCTATGGACTATGTTTATAAAAATATACCACAAGGAAAATGGGGTATTGGTAAATGGATGGATAAGAACTATCTTAATGCTGTAGGTTGGCGAGGGGTACGCATACGTAAAACTCACCTACTACAACAAGTGGAGAAAGCTATACAAGTACTACAAGTTCAAGGACGAAAAGTAAAAATATTAGATATTGCGGGAGGAGTTGGTAATTATTTGTTTGATGTCAAGGAAAGACATCCCGAAGTAGAAATTGTTATTAATGAATTCCTGCCTTCTAATATAGAAAAAGGTGAAAAAATTATTAGAGAGAAGGGATATACGAATATAAGATTTACCAATTATAACTGTTTTAATAAGGATAACTACCGAAGAATGGAATTCTCTCCCAATATTACTATTATTTCAGGTATTTTTGAACTTTTTGGCAATAATACTTTAGCTAATGAAGCTGTGAAAGGAGTTGTTTCTATTTCAGATAATGGTTTTTTGATTTATACAGGTCAACCGTGGCATCCACAACTTAAGACAATAGCTTTTGTTTTGAAGAGTCATCAAGATAAAGATTGGGTAATGCGCCGTCGCAGCCAGCGAGAGTTAGACAGTATTTTTGCCCTCAATGGAGTACAGAAAGAAAGTATGCTTATTGATGATTTTGGTATTTTTACTGTTTCATTAGGAAAGATAATAAAATAAAGAGGCTTGCCTTGCCTCTTTATTTTATTTTTCACTTATTATTATTCTTTCTCTAAATCATTTACATAATCTTTAAGGTCATTGAGAGAAGAAAAACTTTGGAATTCTAATTTGGTATCATTAGCTTCTACCTCATCAATAAGAGCTTTGAGCAAGTGAATAGGATGTTCTTCATATCCGAAGAGTTCTGTATCAAAATTAATACCAGCCACTACATCTTCTTCAAGCATCCCTAAGCACCAACTTTCCATAAATTCTGCTAAGGGGATTTCACTAATCTTATAGTCTGCCCATTCTTCTTGTTTGCACGCTTGTGCTTTCTCTTTATCTGACCAGAAAGCGAGTACTCCTACCTCCTCGTCCTCATCATCCTGAGTTTCAAACTGTGAAGAGGTACAAGAGGCTATATAGTCTTTTTCATCTTTTAGACAATAGACAATTCCAGAGGCAACTACTTCCCTAATAAAATGAAAGTATTTGTCCAATAATTCTTGTTTGTTCTCTGACATTTTATTTTTAGTTTTTAGTGTTAGTTATTAGAATTTAGGCATTCCACCTTGCATGGATTGCATCATACGCATCATTTGTTTAGCTCCTCCACCTTGCATCATTTTCATCATTTTACTCATCTGATCAAATTGCTTGAGAAGCTGGTTGACTTCTGCAATATTACGTCCGCTTCCCTTAGCAATACGATTTTTACGAGAGGTATTAATAATAGAAGGATTGCTACGCTCAGCGGGAGTCATTGAAAAGATAATAGCTTCAATATACTTAAAAGCATCATCACTGATATCGAGATCTTTTACAGCTTTACCTACTCCGGGAAGCATTCCTAATAGGTCTTTCATGCTACCCATTTTTTTGATTTGCTGTATTTGAGCGAGAAAGTCATCAAAACCAAATTGGTTTTTAGCAATTTTCTTCTGGAGCTTACGAGCTTGTTCTTCATCAAATTGTTCTTGAGCACGCTCCACCAAAGATACTACGTCTCCCATGCCCAGAATACGGTCAGCCATACGATCAGGATAGAAGACATCTATTGCGTCCATCTTTTCTCCTGTACCAACGAACTTAATAGGTTTGTTAACTACCGATTTAATAGAAATGGCAGCTCCACCACGGGTATCTCCGTCCAATTTGGTAAGGATCACTCCGTCAAAGTCTAATACATCATTGAAGGCTTTGGCAGTATTCACGGCATCTTGCCCGGTCATAGCATCCACCACAAAGAGTGTTTCCTGAGGATTTACTGCCTTGTGAATTTCAGCTATCTCTTTCATCATTTGCTCGTCCACAGCCAAACGACCTGCAGTATCTATAATTACTACATTAAAGCCATTACTTTTAGCATATTGAAGTCCTTTTTGGGCAATATCTACAGGATTATTATTTTCTCTTTCAGAGAATACAGGAACTCCTATTTGTTCTCCTACTATATGAAGTTGATCAATTGCAGCAGGACGATATACGTCACAGGCAACCAGAAGAGGTTTTTTGTTTTTCTTGGTTTTTAAGAAATTGGCTAATTTCCCAGAAAAGGTAGTTTTCCCAGAACCTTGTAATCCAGACATGAGGATTACGGAGGGATTTCCACTAAGATTTATCCCTGTAGCATCTCCTCCCATGAGTTCTGTGAGTTCATCTCGGACAATCTTCACCATGAGCTGTCCTGGTTGCAAAGTAGTTAGCACATTCTGTCCAAGTGCTTTTGCTTTTACCTTAGAGGTGAAGTCCTTAGCAATGGAGTAATTCACATCGGCATCCAAGAGGGCACGGCGTACCTCCTTAAGTGTCTCTGCTACATTGATTTCAGTAATTTGTCCATGTCCTTTAAGAACATGTAAAGCTCTTTCTAATTTATCACTTAAATTATCAAACATAAGTTATCCTATTGAGGGTTGGCAAAGATACAACTTTTTTCTTATATTTTGAAATAGAATTTAAAAAAATCCGCTTTTTATGCGGATTTAATAAGGTAATTTGAACCTTTTTTAGAATAAATTTTTAACAGCATCTATTCCCTTTTTGAGTCCATCAGAGAGAGAACCTGAAGAGAGGTCTGTGAAAGCTTTTTTAGCTTCTTCCCATTTGTCTCCTGAAGCATTCTTTAAGGCTTCAAATTTTTCAGTAAGGGAGGATTTATCAGCTAAAAGTTTATTAAGCTCCTGTTGAGCCTTTTCCTTAAGGTCTCCTGTCTTAAGCCCTAATTCTTTAGTTAAGGAATTGATTTTTTCTGTTAATACACTGATTTTCTCTTGTGCTTCTTTTAGAAATTGTTCTTTATCCATAACAAATTTTTTAATTAACTGTGCAAAAATACATGATTCCTCCTAAGAGAAGTGTTAATGAAATAATAAATTATAATTAATTATTCTTCTTGGAATCTTCAAAGGAAAAACTTTTAGGATTCTTTACATCTTCTTTAGTGATTGCCAAAGCGAGTACCTCTTCCATTTCAGTAGCATAATGGAAAGTGAGTCCTTGTAGATATTCTTGTTTTATTTCATTGATATCCTTTTCATTGTCTTTACATAGAATAATCTCCTTGATACCTGCACGCTTGGCGGCAAGTATTTTCTCCTTAATACCTCCTACAGGAAGTACTTTTCCTCGCAGGGTGATTTCCCCTGTCATAGCTAAGTTCTTTTTCACCCTCTTTTGGGTTAGTAATGAATAAAGAGAGGTCAGTAGGGCAATTCCTGCGCTTGGTCCATCTTTAGGAGTGGCTCCTTCGGGAATATGTATATGGATTTTGTATTGTTCAAAGATACGGGTATCTAATCCAAATTGTTCGGCATGTGCTTTGATATATTCCAAGGCAATAGTAGCAGATTCTTTCATTACCGTCCCTATATTTCCAGTAATAGTGAGTCCTCCGTTACCTTTGGAAAAGGCAGATTCTATGAAGAGGATATCCCCCCCTACACTTGTCCATGCCAATCCTGTGACTACTCCTGCGACCTCATTGTTTTCATATTTGTCCCTATCCATGGTGGCAATTCCTAATATTTTACTAATATCCTCTAAGGATATTTTTGGATTATAATCCTCTTTCATAGCTATAGAACGAGCTATGTAACGTACAATTTTAGCAATTTGTTTTTCTAAATTACGTACTCCTGACTCACGGGTATAGCCTTCAATGATGCGTTCTATTTCCTTTTTACCCAATTGTACCTGTTTGGGTTCCATACCATGTTCCTTGAGTACTTTAGGAAGTAAGAAATGTCGGGCAATCTCTATCTTTTCTTCAATAGTATAGCCTGATATATTAATAATTTCCATCCTATCCCTAAGGGCAGGTTGTATGGTGCTTAGATCATTGGCAGTAGCAATGAACATCACTTTGGAAAGGTCATAACCAATTTCAAGGAAGTTGTCATAGAATTCGCTATTCTGTTCAGGGTCAAGTACCTCCAACATAGCTGAGGAAGGATCTCCTCCATAACCATTGCTAAGTTTATCCAATTCGTCCAAGACAAAAACAGGATTAGATTTTCCTGCTTTTTTGATTAGCTGAAGGATACGTCCAGGCATAGCTCCAATGTAGGTCTTCCTATGACCGCGTATTTCTGCTTCGTCACGTAAGCCTCCTAATGCCATACGTACATATTCACGTCCTAAGGCTCTGGCTATAGAGCGCCCTAAGGATGTTTTTCCAACTCCAGGGGGTCCATATAGGCAAAGGATAGGTGATTTCATATCATTACGGAGCTTGAGTACAGCTAAGTATTCTATGATACGGCGCTTAACATCCTCCAAGCCATAATGGTCTTTGTCTAAGATTTTTTGGGCACGCTTGAGGTCAAACTTATCCTTAGAGTAATCCTCCCAAGGTAGGTCTAATAGTAAATCAATATAATTACGCTGAATAGCATAATCGGGCATTTGTGGATTTAAGCGTTGTAGTTTAGCTAATTCCTTATCAAAGTGTTTCTGAATTTTTTCATTCCACTTTTTGTTTTTAGCTTGTTCTTTGAATTTTTCTATATCGGCTTCGAAGGATTCGTTACCAAGCTCTTTCTGGATGGTTTGTATCTGTTGGTGTAGAAAATAGTCTCGTTGTTGCTTATCAAAATCCAAGTTGACCTTATTCTGAATTTCCTTACGCAAGGTTGCTTTTTGTAGTTCTACTCCAAAATATTTGATAATAGCCCAAGCACGTGTTAGGTAGTTATTCTGCTCTAAAATGTCCTGTTTTTCAACCACAGACAAAGGTGAGGAGGAAGCCACATAGTTGATAAGGAAATACTCACTGTCAATATTTTGCAATACGAAAGGAATTTCAAAAGAGCCGTTGGACATTTCCTTTGCCAAGCGTAAAGAAATATCTCGGACTACTTCTACGGTAGCTGAGAATTCCTCATCATCAGGATTAGGACGAACTTCAGGAATTTCATTGATACGAGCTTTGAAATAAGGCTGTTCTTCTACAAATTCCTCAATCTCAAAACGACGAGCACCTTGAACAAAAATGCTAATACTTCCGTCAGGGATTTTAAGAGTTTTGAGTACATGAGCCACGGTACCCACTCGGTAAATATCTTCCTTATCAGGAATTTCATTGTTATTCTTCTGACTGACGATTCCTATGAGATTCTCATTTTTAGCCTCATGAATAAGTTGCATAGCCGATTCTCTCCTGATGGAGATAGGGGTTATCACTCCAGGAAAGAGTACGGTATTCTTTACCGGAAGTATAGGAATTATTTCAGGTAAGGGTTCCTCTTGAGTTTCGTGCTCCTCATCTGGGTTTGTTAAAGGAATAATTTCTGTATTTTCATTAAGATTCTCCTCATGTAAAAGGCTGTCAAAATTTCCTATTCTCATGTTCTATTTGCTATAATTATGTAATTTTGTCAGCGACTTTCTTGGGTTTATAATTAAGATAAAAAATAAAAACTCTCATAACTCGCTTATAATCAATTGCTCTTGTAAACAGTAAAGTACTGACCCTTGTAACAAGGCAATTAATGTGCCAAGAATAATTATTCAATTTATCTAAACTCTTTATAGATTTTCTTTTAGAGCATGTCTAACAGGTTGAACATTTTTGTTAGGTTTTCTAAGGAGTAGTAATGGTCAGTTACTATGATTTTAAAATTCTGAGGTAAAGTGTAATTTTAGGTTTGGATACTTCTGCTTGACCATCTCAATAGAGAAAGATGAGTCAGCAAGGAATACTAATTGACCTTGTTTGTCTCGGGCTAAGAACTTCTGTTTGACACGTAAAAAATCTAAGTAATCGGCGTCTTTTGTATTTTCAGGTTCCTCTACCCAACAAGCTTTGTAAATAGGAAAATTTTCATAGCTACACTTAGCACCATATTCGTGCTCTAATCTGTATTGGATAACCTCATATTGCAGAGCACCTACGGTTCCTATTACTTTTCTGCCATTAAAGTCCAAGGTAAAGAGTTGTGCAACTCCTTCATCCATAAGTTGGTCTATTCCTTTTTCTAATTGTTTAGATTTAAGAGGATCAGCATTGTTAATATAGCGGAAATGTTCTGGGGAGAAGCTTGGTATCCCCTTGAAATGCAATACTTCACCTTCGGTAAGGGTATCTCCTATCTTAAAGTTACCTGTATCGTGTAAACCTACGATGTCCCCCGCATAGGAAATGTCCACAATCTCCTTCTTCTCAGCAAAGAAGGCATTAGGGCTGGAGAACTTGAGTTTCTTGCCCAAACGGGTATGTAGGTAAGGTTTGTTACGTTCAAAAGTACCTGAAACAATCTTAACAAATGCCAAGCGGTCACGGTGATTAGGATCCATGTTGGCGTGTATTTTGAATACAAAGCCTGAGAAATTCTTCTCTTCTGGTCTTACTAAGCGTTCTTCGCTAGCTTTAGGGCGAGGTGCAGGAGCTATTTCCACAAAACAATCCAAGAGCTCCCTTACCCCAAAATTATTCAAAGCAGAACCAAAGAATACGGGTTGTTGTGTTCCATTGAGGTATGCCTCACGGTCAAAGGTAGGATATACTTCATACACTAATTCCAGATCCTCCCGGAGCTTTTGTGCAGATCGTTCAGAAATAATTTTTTCCAAATCAGGGTTATTGATATCATCAAAAGAAATGGTTTCCTCAATATTCTTACGACTATCACCCGAGAAAAGATTGATATTTTTTTCCCAGATATTATAAATACCTTTAAAATCATACCCCATTCCAATAGGAAAACTTAAAGGAGCTACGCGTAAACCTAATTTTTGTTCCACTTCGTCCAATAGGTCAAAAGCGTCTTTTCCTTCACGATCAAGCTTATTGATAAAGACAATCATAGGAATGTTACGCATACGGCACACTTCCACGAGTTTTTGGGTTTGTTCCTCCACCCCTTTGGCTACATCAATCACTACGATTACACTGTCCACTGCCGTTAGAGTACGGAAGGTATCTTCAGCAAAATCCTTGTGTCCAGGAGTGTCTAAAATATTGATTTTATGCTCTTTATAGTTAAAAGCCAAAACAGAGGTAGCTACAGAGATGCCTCTTTGTCGCTCTATCTCCATAAAGTCGGAAGTAGCTCCTTTCTTAATTTTATTGGATTTGACGGCACCTGCCTCTTGGATAGCTCCTCCAAAGAGGAGTAGTTTTTCGGTAAGGGTTGTTTTTCCTGCATCAGGATGCGAGATGATGCCAAAAGTGCGGCGCTTTTGTATTTCTGTTTCTAAAGACACTTTTTTTAATTATTAATGGTCAAGGTTAATTATTAATTTACTTCTTCTGTGGTTAGTCGTTAGCAGGCAATCTTATTTCTTGAGCATACTTAAAAATATTTTCTAATAATTCAATCGTTTACGACTTTTCTTATTAATTATACAACTTACTCAATGAAAGCAACTCACCAATTAGAAAACTGTAATGATATTAAAATGAAAGCTATTATAATAGAGAGATGAACATAAAATAAATATTTTTGTAGTCTATATCAAACATTAATCATTATTGGTATTCATCATGGATGTTATCATTTTTTGGTAATCCATAGTATTTCCTTTGGAGAGGATTTTCTTTCGGAAGCGCTCACCATTGGCTCGGGTGAGCCCACCATTTTCCTCAAACCAGTGATAGATGTCATGTGCAAGTATTTCTGAATATTGATAAGCATAATAACTGGCAGCATAACCTCCTGAAAAAATATGTGAAAAATAGGAAGATCGGTAGCGTACAGGGACTTCCTTAGGGAAGCGTTCGGTAGCTTTTTCTTCAAAAAGAGTCACATTAGTAATCTTACTATCAGAAGGAAGGGTATGCCACTTCATATCCAAATAAGAAGAGGCTAATACTTCAGTAAAGGCATATCCATGGTTAAAATCTCTTGAATCCTTTATTTTTTGGATAAGTTCAGCTTTTATAGGTTTCTTTGTTTGATAATCAGTAGCGTAATTGGCTAATATGGTAGGGTAGAGAGCCCAATTTTCATTAAACTGAGAGGGAAACTCTACAAAATCTCTGGCTACAGCGGTTCCTGCTAAAGAGGCATACTGCTGCTCGGCGAAAAAAGCATGTAGGGCATGCCCAAATTCATGAAAGAGAGTCTCTACTTCACTAAAAGTAAGCAAACAAGGTTGATCTTTAGTAGCAGGAGTATAGTTACATACATTGTAAATAACGGGCTTTTGTCCCAATAACTTAGAAGGAGTAACAAATTCACTCATCCAGGCACCTCCGCTTTTTTGTTCACGGGCAAAGAAATCTCCATAGAACAAACCTAAAGGATCTCCTTTTTCTTCAAAAAGTTCATATACTACTACATCCGGATGATATACGGGCAAATCAGTTCTTTTTTTGAAAGTAATACCATAGAGTAGGGTGGCGGCATAGAAAACTCCTTTTTCTAATACATTGAAGAGCTCGAAGTAGGGCTTTAATTCGTTTTCATCTAAGTCATATTTGCCTTTGCGTACTTTTTCTGTATAGTAATTCCAATTATAGGGTGCTATTTTAGTTTTCTGAGCTATGCCCTGAAGTGTCTTTAGCTCTTCTTTTACTTTTTCTGAAGAAGAAGGAATCACCTTCTCAAAGAAATCCATCACTGCTTCTGGGGTCTTCACCATACTTTTTTGTAAAGCCCATTCGGCATAGTTTCTATATCCTAATAAGGTAGCTTTTTTTTGCCGTAAATCTATGATTTTTAATATAATATCTTCTGTAGTATACTTTCCTTCAGTCGCACGATTCCATGATTTTTCAAAGATACGCTTTCTGATTTGCTCATTCTCTAACAAAGAGAGTATAGGCTGTTGGGTAGTATTGGTAAGAGAAATCTTCCAAGAACCATCAGTTTGTTCAAGTGATTTCTTTTCTTCTTGAGAGAGTCCTTCTAAGTCCTTTTCGTCCAAAATAATGAGGGCAGCTTCCTTACGTGCTTCTAAAGTATTAAAATTGAAATCATTCATTAAGGCAGCTAACTGACTATTGATTTCTTTAAGAGTTTGTTTTTGTTCATCTGACAGATTAGCACCACTAAGCACAAAATTGTCATAATAGTATTCAAGAAGCTTGTATGACTCATTATCCAAAGCTAAGGATTCACGACTATTATAGAGGAACTTTATACGTTCGAAGAGCTTTTTGTTGAGGAAAATATCGTCTTGATGAGTAGCAAGGCGTGGTAGAATTTTCTTTTCTGTATCATGAATTATAGGATCAGAATGTGCACTTGATAAAGCATAGAAGATGTTACTCACACGCATGAGCTCCACGTTACTCTTTTCCAAAGGGAGTAGAGTATTCTCAAAGGTTGGAGAGGTCTTATTTTGAACAATTTCTTCTATACGATTACTCTGTATAGTTATCGCCTCAAGAAAAGCAGGTATAAAATCCTCATTGTGAATTTGTGTAAAATCTGGTGCCTCATACGGAAGAGTGCTTTTTTTTAACAGAAAAGAAGACATAAATTGATAGTTAATGAATAAATTGAATGTTGAAGTTAGGGGAACTATCAAAAATCATACCAAAGAAACATTTGCATAATAACTTTCATAGTTGTACTTTTGCACTTTATTTTAAAAAATGAATACTTCTTTAGTGGAAATCCTCTCAGATAGTTTGGTGATTATCCCCACTTATAATGAGATAGAAAATATAGAGAGTATTGTTCGGGTAACTCTTCTGCAAGCGCCTCATTTTGATGTGCTTATAGTGGATGATAATTCTCCAGATGGTACCGCTCTTAGAGTCAGGGAATTACAAAAAGAGTTTCCCGACCGCTTATTTCTTACTCAAAGAGATAAGAAAGCAGGTTTAGGAACCGCTTATATACATGGTTTCCTTTGGGGACTTAGGAGTGAAAAAAAATATGCTTTTTTCTTTGAAATGGATGCTGATTTCTCCCATAATCCCACTGATTTATCACGCCTATATAAGGAATGTAAAGAGAATAATGCTGATGTAGCCATAGGGTCTCGTTATGTTAAGGGGGTAAATGTGGTTAACTGGCCCCTAAGACGTGTATTGCTCTCCTATTGTGCCTCTATCTATGTGAAACTCATCACAGGTATGAGGGTACAAGACCCTACTGCTGGCTTTATCTGTTATCGTAAAGAAGTTTTGGAGGGTATTGATTTTGATAAAATTAAGTTTGTAGGTTATGCCTTTCAAATAGAGATGAAATACAAAGCTTATATTAAGAAGTATCATCTTTCAGAGGTCTCCATTGTCTTTACCGACCGTGTGCGTGGAAAGTCCAAAATGAATGCCTCCATTATCAAAGAAGCTATCTTTGGGGTTTTAGCTATGCGTATTCGTCATCTTTTGGGAGAAGAATGAGAGGGTTATATCCTCTGCATTCTTATTTTTGTTTGTTCAAACTCTTGCAATATATCCTCAAATACAGCACTGACACTTTTCACTTCATGGATAAGGCTACTTACTTGTCCTATTTCTAATTCACCCTCATCAAGGTTGCCTTCATACATTCCCAAACGAGTACGTCCTTTTCCCAGTAACTGTTTAAGGTTCTCTGTAGTAGCTTCCTGCTTGTTATAAAGTGTTTCTATTTGTCCATAGAACTTGTTCTTTAGCAGGCGAACAGGTGACAATTCCTTTAAGGTCAGTATCGTATCTCCTTCTTTAGCTTTAATGACTTCTTTCTTAAAGAGAGGGTGAACTGAGGCTTCTTCTGTAGCCACAAATCTACTCCCCATTTGTATCCCTTCAGCTCCCAGAGCCATTGCAGCGTACATAGCCTCGCCAGTGGCAATTCCTCCTGCTGCGATAACAGGGATGTTTACTGTTTTACAAACTTCAGGGATAAGAACTAAAGAAGTGGTCTCCTCCCGACCATTATGACCACCTGCCTCAAACCCCTCAGCTACGATGGCATCTACTCCTATCTGTGCTGCTTTTAAGGCGAACTTACTGCTACTGACCACATGTACTACCTTAATCCCTTTCTCTTGCAATTGAGCGGTCCAAAGGGTAGGGTTACCTGCTGAAGTAAATACGATAGGAACATGCTCCTGCATAATCACTTCCATAGTATGAGCACTGTTTTCATACATAATAGGAACGTTTACTCCAAAGGGCTTTACTGTATGAGCCTTGCATTGCCTAATTTGAGCTCTTAATTCCTCTGAGGACATGGATCCAGAGCCCAACAGTCCTAAGCCTCCTGCATTGCTTACTGCTGTTACTAACTGCCAACCACTTGCCCACACCATTCCTCCCTGAATGATAGGATACTGTATACCAAATAATTCTGTAATACGCGTTTTCATCAGTACTGCAAATTCAAGTTTCTTTTCCTTAAACTATATCAAAAAGTGTTGCAAATGTACAACATTTTTGAGGTTTTGTCAAGTTAAAGTTTTATTAAAGTAAAAGCTATTAGCTGTGGATAATTTAATAGCTAAAGTTAAAAAGTTGGCGATGAAGGCGATAACTTTTACATCGTCTTCATTGTTCTTTTTTGTATTTGTATTTTTATTCTTTTTTGTCTTTGTTTTAAGCGATAATGGCGATGACAGCATAGTTTTATAAAAAAAAGTAGAGATGAGATATCACCCCTACTTTTCTGTATTTTTAATTTACTTATTTAGAACACATCTTTGATATGTTTCATACTATTGGCAATACTGTCTTTTGCATTTGAAAAATCACCTTGTCCTATTTTTTTGATGACATTAGTAGCAAAGCCTTTCATCTGATCGAAGGTAACATGAGGAGGCATCGCTAAGGTATCGCGATTGGTGTAGATATTCACCAAAGTAGGCCCGTCGTGCTCGAAAGCTGCTTTTACGGTGGCTTCGAGGTCTTCGGTTTTGCGCACTTCATAGCCTTTGATGTTCATCAACTCGGCGAGTTTGTCGAAAGGTGGGTTTACCATATTGGTTTGCCAATCGAGGTAGCCCGATACTTCCATTTCGAGTTTTACCATTGCGAGCGAACGGTTGTTGAACACAAATATTTTCACAGGGTATTGGTATTGCATTAGGGTAGCCAAATCGCCCAAGAGCATTGATAGACCGCCGTCACCACACATTGCTACCACTTGTCTGCCATTGGAGGAAGCCGCTGCACCAATCGCCATTGGGAGAGCATTTGCCATAGAACCGTGGTTGAACGAACCGGTGAGGTAACGTTTGCCCGTACCTTTGATAAAGCGCGCTGCCCATACTACATTCATACCTGTATCGACAGTGAAAATAGCATCGTTAGCGGCGTATTTATCCAAAAGTTTAGCCGCATATTCGGGGTCTATTTGATTCTCTTCGGTTTTCTTTTTGGTGTAATCATCTAATGATTTTTCGAGTTCCAAATATTCTTTGTGAATATCCTTGAGGAAACTATCGTCAGTGCGAGGGCTGAGTTTAGGCAATAAGGCGATAATTGTATCCTTCACATCGCCTGCAAAACCGTAATCTACTTTGGCACGACGACCAATGATATCGGGGCGTTCATCTATTTGGATAATGGTGTTTTTCTTAGGTAAGAACTCAGCATAAGGGAAATCGGTGCCGAGCATTACGAGCACATCGGCTTTGGCGCAAGCATCATAACCTGAACGATGCCCGAGCAAGCCGTTCATTCCCGCTATATAAGGGCTATCGGTGTGGTCGAAGAATATTTTGCCACGGAAAGAGGCGACGATAGGCGCTTTAAGGGTTTCGGCAAGCTGTTCTACTTCTTTCACCGCATACTGACAACCGTGACCGCAGTAAAGGGCTATTTTTTTGTTTTTGTTGTCGTTTAGTACGGCTGATAATTTATCGAGTTCACTATCGGAAGGGCGTACTACGGGTTTTGCTAAGAAGGTTTGTGTAGCAGTAGGCACTTCTTCGAGGTCGGCACCTGCCACATCACCAGGGAGTCCCAACACTGCCACGCCTTTCTCGTTGATGGCCGTTTGTATGGCGCGTTGCATCATTGTGGTGAACTGTTTGGGGGTATTGGCTACATATACGTATTTACTGCAATCTTGAAACAGCAAGAAGGGGTTGGTTTCTTGGAACCAGTGGGTACCGAATTTATGGGTAGCGCAGGTGCTGGCAATGGCAATCACAGGGTTGCCTGAGCGGTTGGCGTCGTAGAGTCCGTTGATAAGGTGCACGTGTCCAGGTCCTGAACTTCCCATACAACAGCCTATGCCATTTAGTTCGGCGTCCATAGAGGCTGCATAAGCTGCTGATTCCTCGTGGCGGACGTGTATCCACTCAAGGCGACCATCGCGACGGATAGCGTCGTTCACAGGGTTGAGGCTATCGCCGGTAATGGCATAGACTCTTTTTACGCCTGCTTGTACTAACATTTCGACCAATTGGTCAGATACATTTTTGCTCATGATTTTTTCTTTAAATTTCGGTTGCAAAAGTACAGCTTTTATTTTTTCTAACAAATTTTTTATGAGAATAATGGATATAATACTCCTATTTTGAATGATTCTATGAAAAAACTAGTGGAGATTCCCCCCACTAGTTCTCATCGTTTAACCCTTTATTTAAATTAAAAAAAGAAAAATTATGCAATTGGAATGTCTTTGTTCACATTTTTGCTACCAATAAGGGCATAGTATAGGATGTAAGCAAGTCCTAAAATGACTACCCAGTAGCTCTGCACGTAGCCTAAGATATCTGCTACATAGCTCTGAAGAGTAGATAAGATACCTCCACCACATACCATAACCATGAAAATACCTGAAGCAGCAGCAGTGTACTTGCCTAAGCCTTCAGTAGCTAAGTTAAAGATACCTCCCCACATCACTGAAGTACAAAGTCCACAGAGAGTCAAGAGCATCACAGTAACAGGTACTTCAGCAAGACTAAAGGATATATTTTTATTGAATACAGGCATGTTCACCAATAAGTCTGTAGGTAGAAATATTGCCATGAGTACAAAGAGCAATCCTAAGGAAGCTACAAAAGAAAGCATAGCCTTGCTGGAGAATTTAGCTCCTAAGGTACCTCCTATAAATCGTCCTATGAACATTAAGAACCAATAAGTACCCACTACAGAACCTGCAGTAGTAGCATCTATGCCTAAGCCGCCTTTGTCTGCTTTAGCAGTCATGAAATAGTTCTCTACTCCAGGAATTCCCACTTCCACTCCTACATATACAAAAATAGCGATGATTCCAAAGACAAAGTGCCTGAAGGATAATGCACTATAAGGCTCTTTTACTTTGTTCTTTACTTTTTTTACAATATGAGGTTCAGGAATTTGCATTAGGGAGAGTACAACAAATACTAAAGCAAAGGTTCCCATGGCTAAGTATAAGGCTGGATTGGCTTTGTCAATAGAGGCTTTTTCTATATTTTCCCCTATAAGATATCCTACAAAAACGGGTACTATAGTACCTCCCATAGAGTTAAGTGCACCACCGAACTGTAGCAATTGGTTCCCTCGCTTGCCTTCACCTCCTAAGGTATTGAGCATTGGATTGACCACTACATTGAGCATACACATAGAGAAACCTGCTATAAAGGCTCCTGTGAGATATATAGCAAAACTCTCCATCGCACCTGATAAGAAGATGATACACACCCCTATGAAACCAACTGTTACCGCCGCTAGTGCAGTCTTCTTATAACCTATTCGTTGTAACATCTGTCCAGCAGGGATTCCCATAAAAGCATAGGCGATGAAGTTGGCAAAAGTTCCCAGTTGTGCCTGAAAGTTGCTAGCACCAAATTGGCTCTTTACAATCACTCCCATAGGACTCTGTAAATTGGTGACGAAAGCTATCATAAAGAATAGAGCAAACATCATTATAATGGGAAGCAGATAACTCTTGTTTTGTTGATTTTGTTCCATATCTACTTTTTATTAATATAGGGACAAAATTAAAAAAATATCTTATGATATCAAAGAAAAACAACTTAATTTTTTTTATTTGTAAAACAAATATAATGATATAAAATAGAAAATAGGGATACTCTCCACAAGGAATCCACTGTAAAAAGAAGATTGTTTTTCTTTGGCAAAAAGTAAAGAAAGGAGGGTAATCCCTGCGGTTACTATTTGTATTCTCAAAAGATAAATTGAGGAATGATAGAAGGCAAGGAGAATAAAGATTCCTATAATGATGGTTCCTATTATTTTTGTTTTTTTTATTCCTAATACAGTGGGAAGCGTTTGAAGATAGGACTCCTCTGAGGATTTGTCCTTGATATCAAAAGGAAGTATCAGTACACATATCCAAAGAAAATATTGTAAGGAGAGTAAGCCTACAGTATAAGGATAGGAAAAGGTACTGTACTCAGATAATGGTAGAAAAATACTACCAGAGACCCAGCAGATAGCAACAATCCCTATTTTAAGAAAAGGAATACTCCGAAGATTTCTTCTGAGAAGGGGAGTATTATACATAATACTGAGTAATCCTGTTGCAAGTAGTATCACTTTCCCATATAGGGTTAGGAAAAAGAAATTATAACAAACCATAATAGCACATCCCCACCATAATACAGAATTATATTTTAGTGTCCTTCCCTTAGCAAAGGAGTAGGACAAAATAGTGCCTCCCCACAAAGAGAATAGAGGAGGGTACTTTATGGGCAAGCTAAAGATAAGAAAAGTGCTAATGGCTAAGGAAGTTACTGCAGAGGAAACGATAATATTTTCTCTTATTAGAAAGTGCAAAATACGGGAGAATATCTGCCTCATTGACTAATAACCTCAATATTTACCTGTAAGTTTCCTTTGTTGGGATTATCGGTAATAGTCATAAATGCTTTTCTAGAAAGATCAAGTACTTTTTCTTTGGTAAAAGGACCCCGATCATTTACTTTTACTATTACAGACTTTCCATTATCTATATTGGTTACCTTTAGTAAGGTTCCAAAAGGATAAGTACGATGAGCTGCTGTAAGTTTATTATTATTGAATACTTCTCCGCTGGCAGTTTTGCGCCCATTAAACTTATTATGGTAATAAGAAGCTATACCGCTTATCCTGCTAGGGCTATCGGAAGTACTTGCTTTAGTAGCTATAGTTGTTGGCTTAGTACTTTGAGAAGTGTTTTTTGCATTCTTAATAGTTATTCTACTGCCTTTATGGGTTGTCCTCTGCTGAGCTACCTTTTGTGTATGACAACTTACCAATAAAAGAATACAACTTATTTTTAGAATGTAAGAGAGTTTCATAAAAGAAGATTTTAATTGGAGATTTATTGTAAATATAAGTCAATGAGTCCTTCTGGAGTCTCTACAATGATTTTCTTTTCCTTACGATTAACCTCCTTAAGGAAATTATCGTGGATAGGTATAAGTATCTCTCTCCCGTTATGTTGGATTTCAAAGAGTGGCTGAGAGGAATGATCATTGATATGAGTAACAGAGCCTATAAGACCATGCTTTGTATCATATACTTCAAAACCAACTACTTCATGGTAGTAAAATTTATTTCCAGAAAGTTTTGGTAGCAAGGTTAAGGGTAAGTATAAGTGATGTTTGAGAAGAGTTTCAGTATCTTTTTCAGTGTCTACTTCTTCAAACTTGATTCTAAATAGGGAGGACTTGTGTAGGCTGCATTTTTCTATGAAAAAAGGAATCAGTTCATTGCCTAATTCAACAAAAACTGATTCCACATTTTCAAGTAAGGAGAGGTCATCCGTGTCTGTTTTGACAAGGACTTCTCCTTTGAAGCTAAATTTGGAGACAATTGTTCCTACAAAGAAGCAATCTTCCTTTTTCATTAAGCTTCTGTTTCATTAGCTCCTTCTTCAGAGGATTCAGCGGGAGCTTCTGCTGCTTGTGCTTTAGCAGCGATAGCTTCCTTGCGTTTTTGGCTATAAGCTTGTTCTGCTTTTACACTTTCTTGCTTGGCAGAAACTTTTCCTTTTTGAAGGGCTTCTTTTTTAGCATTGATTTTCTGCTCTTTTTCAGTTAACCAAGCAGCAAATTTAGCGTCTGCTTGCTCCTTAGTAAGAGCTCCTTTCTTTACACCTCCTTCCAAGTGATACTTAAGCATGACCCCCTTATAAGAAAGGATGCGGCGTGCAGTATCAGTAGGTTGCGCACCGAAGTGAAGCCATTTGATAGCTTCATCAATATTTAGCTCAATCTGAGCTGGGTTAGTAGTTGGGTTGTAAGTACCTAATTTTTGAAGGAACTTACCATCGCGAGAAGCTCGTACATCTGCAGCTACTACCCAATAAAAAGGTTTCCCTTTTTTACCATGTCTTTGTAATCTAATTTTTACAGGCATAAATTTTAAGACTTTTGAGGTACACGACCTCCGTTAACAGAGCGCAAAAGTAATACATTTTTATATTACAGACAAATTTTTTAGAAAAAATGTACTTATTATTCTATTATATTGATTTTCAAAAGTATTAGATTAAAAGGGAGATTTATTCCAAAAAAGAAGAATATTTCTTGTCATTTACAAATAAAATGAATATCTTTGCCCTCAAAAATAATGCGTCTTTTTTAAATAAGAAATATGGCTCAATACAAAGGTAAAATAGCACAGGTAATCGGTCCTGTGGTGGATGTAATATTTCCTTCCGAAAAGGAAATGCCTAAGATTTATGATTCATTAGAAATTATAGGTGAAGATGGAAAAGTTTTGATTCTGGAGGTACAATCTCACATAGGAGAGGATACTGTTCGTGCCATTTCCATGGATGCTACTGAAGGACTTAGTCGAGGAATGGAAGTGATTGCTACAGGTCATCCTATTCAAATGCCTATAGGACATGATGTATTTGGACGGTTATTCAATGTAATCGGAGATGGTATTGACGGACTTGGCAACTTGCCCAAAAGTGGAGAAAATGGGCTTCCTATTCACCGCCCAGCTCCTAAGTTCGAGGATTTATCCACTGTAACAGAAGTACTTTTTACAGGGATTAAAGTAATTGACCTTATTGAGCCTTATGCAAAAGGAGGAAAAATTGGACTCTTTGGAGGTGCTGGAGTAGGAAAAACGGTACTTATCCAAGAGCTTATTAATAATATTGCTAAAGGACATGGAGGGCTCTCCGTATTTGCAGGAGTAGGAGAACGCACGCGTGAGGGAAACGACTTGCTTCGTGAAATGCTTGAATCAGGTATTATAAGATATGGTGATGAGTTTATGCACTCTATGGAAGAAGGAGGTTGGGACTTGAGTAAGGTTGATAAAAAAGCCCTTAAGGATTCTAAGGCTACTTTCGTATTTGGACAGATGAATGAGCCTCCTGGAGCACGTGCCCGTGTTGCCCTTTCAGGGCTTACCATTGCTGAATATTTCCGTGATGGAGCAGGGGAGGAAGAAGGAAAGGATGTTCTTTTCTTTGTGGATAATATATTCCGTTTTACTCAAGCAGGTTCTGAGGTTTCTGCTCTTTTGGGACGTATGCCCTCTGCAGTGGGTTACCAGCCTACTTTGGCTACTGAAATGGGGGCTATGCAAGAACGTATTACTTCTACCAAGAAAGGTTCTATTACTTCTGTACAAGCAGTATATGTACCTGCTGATGACCTTACAGACCCTGCACCAGCCACTACTTTCGCACATCTTGATGCCACTACGGTACTCTCTCGTAAAATTGCTGAACTTGGTATCTATCCAGCTGTTGATCCATTGGACTCTACTTCTCGTATTCTTACTCCTGAAATCCTTGGAAAAGAGCACTATGAGTGCGCACAGAGGGTTAAGGAATTACTACAACATTATAAGGAATTACAGGATATTATCGCTATTTTGGGGATGGAAGAACTCTCTGAAGAAGATAAGTTAGCAGTAGCACGTGCCCGTAGGGTACAGCGATTCCTCTCCCAACCTTTCCATGTAGCTGAGCAGTTCACAGGTATTCCTGGTGTGTTCGTAGATATTAAGGATACTATTCGTGGCTTTAACATGATTCTTGATGGAGAGCTTGACCATTTGCCTGAAGCAGCCTTTAACCTAAAAGGTACTATTGAAGAAGTAATTGAAGCAGGTGAAAAAATGCTTGCTGAGGTACAAAACTAAGTATTATGATATTAGAAATAGTAACTCCGGAAGCTATACTCTATAGGGGAAAGGTTAAAATAGTTACCCTCCCAGGAGTTAAAGGTTCTTTCCAGATATTAGAGAACCACGCTCCCATTGTCTCCCTGTTAGAGAAAGGTACTTTATCCTTTAAGGAAAGTGAATCCCCCGCAGTATTTATGCAAGAACATTTTATACAAGAGAAGGGAGAATATGCTTTGCCTATTGAAGGGGGTGTTGTAGAACAAAAAGATAATAGAATAATAGTACTTGCTCAATAAGTAAACTATAATTGATTTGGTTTAAATGTAGGGGCGAATTATAATTCGTCCCTACATTGCATTAATATTCATTCTTAACTTCTCTATAGGATATCAATTACATGAGAAAAGATAAAAAACCTCTTTTAATAGAAAAAGTTACTGTAACTGATGCGGGTGCTAAAGGGAAAAGTATTGCTCATGCCCCTGATGGAAGGGTTATTTTTTTAGAAAATGCAATTCCAGAAGATATAGTGGATGTACTTATAACTAAAAAGAAGAAAGCATTCTATGAGGGAACAGTGGTGAAATTTTATCAAAAATCCCCTTTAAGAGTACCTCCTGTCTGTGAACATTTTCTCTATTGTGGAGGTTGTCAATGGCAAGATATGAACTATCAAAGTCAGCTCTTTTACAAGCAAAAGGAAGTGGTAAATAACCTTAAGCGCTTAGGAGGAATTGTTCCTGAAGAAATATTGCCTATTTTAGGGAGTGAAAAGGAGTATTTCTATAGAAATAAAATAGAATTTTCCTTTAGTGAATCCCGATGGCTTACCTCAGAAGAAATTGAATCTAAGGAGGAAATAAATAATCGTAATGGATTAGGTTTCCATATTGCAGGTGCTTGGGATAAAGTGTTGGATATTCATAAGTGTTACCTTCAGGAAGATCCTTCTAATGCCATTCGTAATGCTATAAAAGAATATGCTAATACTCATGGATATACTTTCTATAATCCTTGTAGTCATTCAGGTTGGTTACGAACTATGATGATTCGTATCACTTCTATAGGGGAAATTATGCTTGTTATACAATTCTTAGAGGAGAGAAAGGAAGAAAGAAAAGAGTTGTTAGACTATTTGTTGGTACAATTCCCTCAGATTACTTCTCTTCAGTACATTATTAATAGTAAGCCTAATGATACCATTTATGATCAAGAGGTGATTTGTTATCATGGAAGAGAATTTATTCATGAAGAGATGGAAGATTTACGCTTTAAGATTAATGCTAAATCTTTCTTTCAGACTAATTCCTTACAGGCTTATCAGTTATACAAAGTAACTAGAGATTTTGCAGCACTTACAGGAAAAGAATTAGTGTATGACCTTTATACAGGCACGGGAACAATTGCACAGTTTATAGCCAAAGGAGCTAAAAAAGTAATAGGAGTAGAGTCTGTTCCAGAAGCTATTGCTGATGCTAAAGAGAATGCACATACTAATCAAATATATAATGTGGACTTCTTTGTGGGAGATATGAAGAATATCTTCAATGAAGAGTTTATCACCAAGCATGGTACCCCTGATGTGATTATTACAGATCCTCCCAGAGATGGTATGCATAAAGATGTAATAGCACAAATCCTTAGAATAGCTCCCAAGAGAGTTGTTTATGTGAGTTGTAATAGTGCTACTCAAGCCCGAGATTTAGCCCTGATGGATCCTATGTATAAGGTGGTCAAAATACGACCTGTAGATATGTTCCCTCAGACTTATCATATTGAAAATGTAGCACTTTTGGAATTGAAATAATCTCTTAAGCGAAATTGAAATATTTTTGCTAACAAAAAATAGAAAAAATATAAAAATATCATTATTTTTTTGTACATTTGCCACTATAAATAAAGTTACATTATGAATTTACACGAATATCAAGGAAAGGAAATTCTATCAAGTTTTGGTGTACGCGTACAACGTGGAATCGTAGCTACTTCAGCTGATGAAGCTGTAAAGGCAGCAGAGAAACTTACAGAGCAGACAGGAACTCAATGGTATGTAGTAAAAGCACAAATCCATGCAGGAGGACGTGGAAAAGGAGGAGGGGTAAAGTTAGCTAAGAATTTGCAGCAAGTAAAAGAAATTTCTTCTCAGATTATTGGAATGCACTTAGTAACTCCTCAAACTCCTAAGGAAGGAAAAGAGGTTCACCAGGTATTGATAGCTGAAGATGTATTCTATCCAGGAGAAAGCGAACCTAAGGAATATTATATGTCCATCCTGCTTAATCGTGCCAAAGGAAAGAATATGATTATGTACTCCACCGAAGGAGGTATGGATATTGAATCCGTAGCGGCAAATACACCCCATCTTATCTTCACTGAAGAGGTAGACCCAGAATTAGGGTTGCTCCCCTTTCAAGCAAGAAATATAGCTTTTAACTTAGGGCTTGAAGGAGAAGCTTTTAAGGAAATGGTAAAATTTGTAACCTCTTTGTATAAAGCCTATATCTCTTCTGATGCAAATCTGTTTGAGATCAATCCACTTCTTAAAACTTCGGACAGCAAGATACTTGCAGTAGATGCTAAAGTAACTATTGATGATAATGCTCTTTTCCGACATAAGGATTATGCTGCATTACGTGATACTCGTGAAGAGCGCCCTATAGAGGTAGAAGCAAAAGCAGCAGGGCTTAATTATGTGGATTTGGATGGAAATGTAGGATGTATGGTTAATGGAGCAGGACTTGCTATGGCTACTATGGATCTCATAAAACAAGCAGGAGGAGAACCAGCTAACTTTTTGGATGTAGGAGGTACTGCTGATGCTGCTCGTGTGGAAACCGCATTCCGTATTATTTTGAAAGATCCCAATGTAAAGGCTATCTTAGTAAATATCTTTGGAGGAATTGTACGTTGTGACCGTGTAGCTCAAGGAATTGTAGATGCTTATAAGAATATGGGCTCTGCTATTAAAGTTCCTATTATTGTTCGACTACAAGGAACTAATGCAGAAATTGCTAAGGAAATTATTGATAAATCAGGACTTGCTGTACATTCTGCTATTCAATTTCAAGAGGCTGCTGATAAAGTGAAAGAAGTATTGAGATAAACAATTTTATATTTGTAATAAAGGAGCCTTGTTATCAAGGCTTTCTTTTTAATATTAAATGATTTATGTATAATTCTATTATTGTAGGTACAGGTTATTATGTACCTGAAAATATTGTTACCAATAATGATCTATCCAAGATGATGGATACTTCAGATGAGTGGATTCAAGAACGTACTGGCATACGAGAGCGCCGGTTTGCCACCAGAGGAAAGGATACTACTACTTCTATGGGAGTACGTGCTGCCCAAATGGCTATGGATAAAGCGAATATAGCTAAAGAGGATATTGATTTTCTTATTTTTGCTACTTTGAGTCCGGATTATTATTTCCCAGGCTGTGGTGTGTTAGCTCAAAAAGAATTAGGGCTCAATACTATTGGAGCTTTAGATATCCGTAACCAATGTTCTGGATTTATCTATGCACTTTCAGTCGCTGATCAGTTTATCAAAACGGGTATGTATAAGAATATCTTGGTTATTGCCTCTGAAACACAATCTCCAGCTTTAGATCTTACTACACGGGGTCGTAATATGGCAGTACTTTTTGGAGATGGAGCAGGAGCAGTAGTGCTTTCTCGTTGTGAACAATCCAATCGAGGTATTCTCTCCTCTCACTTACATAGTGAGGGTGCTTATGCTGAGGAATTAGCGATCATTACTCCTGGAGTAGGAAAGAAATGGATTACGGATTTGCTTAAAGAGAATGATCCAGAAGATACCTCCTACTTCCCTTATATGAATGGACAGTTCGTTTTCAAAAATGCAGTAGTGCGCTTCTCTGAAGTGATCATGGAAGGATTAAAGGCAAATCACCTTACCGAGGAGGATATTGACCTATTTATTCCTCACCAAGCAAATTTGCGTATCTCCCAGTTTATTCAGCAGAAATTTAAACTCTCAGATGAGAGAATATTTAATAATATCCAGAAATATGGAAACACAACTGCTGCCTCAATAGCTATTGCCTTAGCCGAAGCCGTAGAACAGAATCGCGTTAAGGAAAATGATATCCTTATTTTAGCCGCTTTTGGTAGTGGTTTTACCTGGGGAAGCGTGGTGATTAAGTGGTAAAAGAAAAAGTAAAAGGTAAAAAGTTTCCTACTCCTATTACTTTTTACCTTTTACCTATACCTTATAATTTAGCTTTTCTTTTCTTCATTAAAATAAATGAGATAGTAGAACATACCTCGTTCTTCATCCCAGCCTTTTTCTACAAACTTTTCAGCAGATTCGGGATTGACAAAATCCATACGGATTTGTATATTGGTATCCAGATCAATGACATTTTTAATTTTCTTACGCATATCCGATACTGCTTTATTAACAATAGGGAAAGAGGAAACATCCTCAATGTAGTATTTCTTTCCTTTGGTTTCTTTAAAGTTACGAAATTCAGGGATAAGATCCATATACCCTTCCGTAAGGCTCTGATCTTCATCATCCTCATGAGGAGCGTATTCTTTTTTGAATACTTTGTCTCCTAATACCTCATTAAGGAAATGAGTTTCCTCAAACTCATCGTTTTTAGCAAAGTGGTTCACAGCACGGTTCATAAATAGGATTTCTTCCTGCTTACCTTCCGTGGGAAGTACAACTTCTTTAGCGAAATCCTGACACATTTTTAGGTATTTTTTGGTAAAAAAAGCATCATCGGCAAGGGCATCAATACCTAAGAATTGCTCTGTCCAATATTTGGTATCATAGCGATTACTATCTACAGATAGAATTTTATATCCCTCTTCTTCATTTACATTGAAAATAAGACAACCTTTATCCAACTTATTTACATTCACTCCTTCTTCTAATAGAATATCTAACTGGTTCTGTTCTTGCTCAAATTGGAGAAAGTTTTGTTTCATTTCAGACTTAAAAATTCCAATAGCCTCTACTTTGGCATTGTCAAGAGTAATATGAGAAAGATAGGCTACATACAACTCCCCCGACTTGATATGAGGATGATTGGATTGCTCATACAGCAACTGAGCAATACGTAGTGAATGGGTATGAATAGAGGATGGATTAGCGAAAATTTCGGTAGCTAAGGCAAACATCTCATTGAATTCTAAGGAAGTTTCATTCACAAAGTGCATATAATTTTCTTCTTTCTCTCTAAAAGGTTTTAGAAAATATTCCTTAAGTACACTTATCATCTGGTCATCAAGAGCATAAGGCTGTTGGGAGAGGAAGAGGTTTTCTCCTTTTTGCATATTTCCCACTTGATGAATAGAAAGAGATTCTATTTGAGTATTAAAAAGGTCAAGCATTTGTCTCGTTTTGATTTTTTAATGGGTGCAAATGTACAAAAAACTTTTTATTTTTTTAATAATTTATATCCCATATACCCTAAAGGAAGTGCCATGATACCTAAGTAAAGAGCATTCTGGATAATTACCATAGGTTCAAAGAATGCAATGGCAACAAGCCCAAAAATAGCGCCTCCTAAGTGAGCTGCATGCCCTAAGTTATCTCCTTGACGAGGATTAAGCATCATATATACAGAATAGCTAAAATAGAGTGTCCCAAAGAGCCAACCTGGAATAAAGTTTACTTGGAGATATGGGAAAAGAGCAATAGCAGCAAAGATAATACCTGAAACACCTCCTGATGCTCCTATAGCTGAGTAGTAGGATTGATGTCGGTATATATATAGGCTAAAAAGATTCCCAAAAACAATGGAACCCAAATATATAAGTAAAAATATGAAACTCCCCATTCCATGAATGATAATTCCATGAAAGAAGTACAAAGAAATCATATTGAAAATGAGATGCTCCCAATTGGCATGTAAGAATCCAGAGGAAATAAGACGTAGATAATCTCCCCTTTGGACAGCTCCTACATTGAACATATAGCGGTTAAAAAAATTGGAATTATTAAAGCCATAATAGCTTACTCCTATAGTGGTGATAAGTATAGCAAAAAAAAGAATATTTGTTGTCATCTGTTTCTAAGAATAATAATCATCATCATTGTATCCATGATATTCATCAAACTCATCTTGATCAAATTCAAAGTCATTGAATTCAGAATCAAATTCATTAAAGTCCTCTGCTACAAAGTTCCTCTCTGGTGCATCTTCAGGGACAGAACCATGCTTAACCAAGATATTAGGATAAGTAACACCTTTTTGCTTCTGACCTATTTCTTTCAAGTCTACAAAAAAAGTCCACATATTGTAGAAATCATATACATAGAGTAAGTGACGATTATCTTCGTCCATTATGGATTCCAAAATAGTATCTGCCATTACAGGAGTATCTCCTTCGGTGTCAAAAAGGCTAAACTCTTCTCCTTGGTTCCAATCCTCATCACTTTTGTAGAAAGAAGCCATTTCTTCTCCATTGAAGCCAAAGGATTTTGAAATACATTTGTGAAAATCTTCTAAATTAATTTGACTTTCCACTTCAATATCACGGAATACATCCGTATCCACATCTAAAATAATTCTAAAACGATATATCATAATTACTCTTTTCTATGATTGAGATTCTTTATTATAAAAGGTATTATAGATATCCTTGTACTTTTCAAGGATAATACGTCTTTTGAGTTTGAGGGTAGGGGTGAGGTGTCCAGCATCTATACTCCATTCATCAGGAGTAAGGTCAAATACTTTTACTTGTTCCCATTTACCTAATTTTTTATTAATGTGTTCTATTTCCTGAGCAATTCGTTCTCGTACTCTCTTATCTTTTACAAGTTCTGCATTACTAAAATTCTGCGTATTCCCATGTCGCTTGAGCCACTCTCTTATAAAAGAAAAATCGGGTTGGAGGAATGCTCCAGGCATCTTCTCTCCTTCACCTACTACCATCGCTTGTTCTATGAAACGAGATTGTTTGAGCTTATTCTCAATGTATTGTGGTGCTATATATTTACCACCAGAGGTTTTGAACATCTCTTTTTTACGATCTGTAATGGTAAGATAACCATCCTCATCAAGAAAACCAATATCTCCCGTGTGGAAGAAGCCTTCCTTATCAATAGCATTATGGGTTTGTTCTTCATTCTTGAAGTAACCTAACATTACATTGCTCCCTTTACAAAGGATTTCTCCATCTTCAGCTATTTTGACTTCAATATTATCTATAGGTTTTCCTATAGTACCTATTTTCCAGAGATTTCCTTTCTTACAATTTACAGAGATAACAGGAGAAGTCTCTGTAAGTCCGTAACCTTCCCAAATAGGAATTCCTGCTGCAGAAAATACCCGTACTAAGCGGGGTTGTAGAGCAGCACTTCCACATATCATTTGCAAGTTACCTCCTAAGGCTTTTTTCCATTTGGAAAATATAAGTTTTCTGGCTATCTTTAGTTTGAGACCATACCACCAACCATTCTTTCCATAAGGTTTATATTGATACCCTAATTTTAGAGCCCAAAAGAATAAGGATTTGGCTATACCAGAGAGAGCGACTCCTTTGTTATAAATATTGTCATATACTTTCTCCACTACACGTGGTACTACTGTAATAAGGTGAGGCTTTACTTCACTAATATTTAAGGCTACTTTATCAAAGGATTCAGCAAAATATAGGCGAATGCCATTATACTGGTATAAGTAAGTAAGCATTCGTTCGAATATATGACATACAGGTAGAAAGCTAAGACAAACATCTCCTGCTTTTACAGGAACCCGAGCATGACAGTTTTTAATATTACTAATAATATTATCATGAGAGAGCATTACTCCTTTGGGCTTTCCTGTAGTACCCGAAGTGTAAATAATAGTTGCCATATCAGTGGGCTGTATTTGTGCCTTAATAGCTTCTACTTCATTCTGATTCTCAGTGTTTTCGCCTATAGAAAGGATTTTACTCCATCCGCGTACATTTTCTATATTATCAAAAGTAAATATTTCTTTTAATGAAGGAACTTCCGGTACTATATTTCTTATTTTCTCTAGCAAATCTTTGTCTGACACAAAGCAATACTTCACTTCAGCATGGTTGAAGATGTAAATATAATCTTCTTTTGGAATAGTGGGATAGATAGGGATATTATGTGCTCCAATTTGCATAATAGCAATATCCAATATGTGCCATTCGGTACGATTATTGGAGGAAACAACGGCTATTTTATCCTTCGGTTTTACTCCTAAATATAGCAATGCTCGGCTTACTTGGTTTATTTTCTCTACATAATCCTTAGAGGAAATGGCAGACCATTTATCATTATATTTAGTGACTAAAGCATTTTCTATAGGATATTTTTCTAATTGATAATAAGGAATATCAAACAGGCGAGTTACCTCTTTCATTAAGTGTAATTTTAGCATTTTTATTTCTACTGCAAAAATACATTAAATTTTTGAAATAGCATTAAAATATTGAAAAAACATCTCTCAAAAAAACTTTTACACAATGCACTTTCTTTTGTTGAAAAATAAAAATCATAGCTTCTGTGACTTTTATTATCTAAATGAAAAATCATAAAATCAGTTCTTTACCTTATGTATTAAAAATATAAAAATAGAAATATAAGAGTTTGCATTTCCCTTATCTAAAAAATGAATGTATTTTTGCCAAGGATTTCAAAGAAGTCCATCTTATATCTAAATGCTTAATTGTTAAATACATGGAAAATATTTCTCCACAATCTATAGAGACAGTTATTGCTCCTCGTACAATTCCTACACTTGAAAAAGGGAAGATACCTCCCCAGAATTTGGAGTTAGAAGAAGTAATACTTGGAGGTATGCTTATAGATAAGCGTGGTGTGGATGAGGTAATAGATATCCTTTCTGATGAGGCTTTTTATTCTCCTGCTCATCAGAAAATCTATGCAGCTATCTATAAGCTCTTTAAGGATTCCCAACCCGTGGATATGATGACGGTACGTGAACAATTACTTAAGGACGGTAATTTAAAAGAAGTAGGCGGAGGAGCCTATTTGGTATATTTGACAGAAAAGGTGTCTTCTTCTGCTAATATAGAGTTCCATGCACGTATTCTTAACCAAAAGTATATTCAGCGTAGGCTTATTAAGATGTCTAATGAAATTATTGAGGAAGCATACGATGATGAAACCGATGTATTTGACCTTTTAGATAGCGCAGAAGGAAAGCTTTTCTCAATTACTCAAGGGAATATTACTCGTACCTCTGAATCTGCAAGAGAACTAGTTATAAAAGCACGTAAAAAGATAGTGGAGTTACATGATAAAAAAGAAGAGTTTAGTGGAATTCCTTCAGGATTTACCAAAATAGATGAACTTACTGCAGGATGGCAACCAACAGACCTTATTATTGTGGCGGCACGTCCTGCAATGGGGAAAACAGCCTTTACACTAAGCATGGCAAGGAATATAGCAGTAAATAGTAAAATTCCAGTAGCTTTTTTTTCCTTAGAAATGTCCTCAATACAGCTTATTACAAGGCTTATTGCTTCAGAAACAGGAATAAGTTCCGATAAACTTCGTACAGGGAAATTAAGTGATGATGATTTTGAACAACTAAATAAAAAAATACAAAGTTTGCTCGATGCTCCTCTCTATATAGATGATACTCCTTCACTTTCCATCTTTGACCTTCGTGCGAAAGCTCGTCGTATGGTTTCTAAGTATGGGGTAAAGATTATTTTTATAGATTACCTTCAACTAATGACTGCCAATACCAGTGGAAAAATAGGAGGAAACCGAGAACAAGAAATATCTGCTATCTCTCGTAATCTTAAGGCTTTAGCTAAAGAATTAGATATTCCTGTAATAGCTCTCTCACAACTCTCACGTAATGTAGAAAATAGACCAGGACATAGGCGCCCTCAACTCTCTGACCTTCGTGAATCAGGTGCTATAGAACAAGATGCTGATATTGTTACTTTCCTTTACCGACCTGAGTATTACAAACTTAATACTTGGGATGATACAGAACAAACTCCTACTGCTAATCAAGCTGAACTCATAGTAGCAAAACATCGTAATGGAGGATTGGATAATATTCGTTTACAATTTGTTAATGGAGTATTCAGCAACTTGAGTAATAATTTTTTCTTGCAACAAGAAGAGAGACAACAAATTCAATCTTATAATTCTAAATATAATGATCAAAAAGATGAAGTAATACCATCTCCTACATCAATACCAAAAGGAAATATCGATGATGCCTTTGAGAGTAAATCAATCAATCCTGATATTAATTTCTAGAGAGAAAAAAAGGTTTGCCCTTGGGCAAACCTTTTTTTTATTTGATTAGCTTTGCTATATCTCTAAATTTTTCATGTTGTGAATCCTTTAGCAAAGAGAATAGAGCTCCTTCAACACTGATAATTTTTCCTTGAGTTTGAGTGATCATCTGCAAACCTATATTTCTATTTTCAACTGTACGAGAAGAAACAGCATCAGCCACTACAAAAACTTCATATCCTGCATTAACCAAATCGTAAGCTGTTTGATAAATGCAAATGTGTGTTTCGATTCCTATAAGGAGTATTTGTGGACGAAGGTTAGCTTTTACCCTTTCAGCAAAATCCTTATTCCTATAGGCAGAAAAAGTATACTTTTTGATAGGAGATAACTCTGAGAGGGATGTTGCGATGATGGAATTAGTATCTCCTAACTTTTCAGGGGTTTGTTCCACCCAGATGATGGGGATATTTAGTAATTTGCATCCTTGAATAAGCAAATGACTTTGTCTGAGTATTTCCTCAGATTTGTATACAATCTGAGATAGCTTTCCTTGAATGTCAAGGATAACTAATTGAGTATCATTAACAGATAACATAGATATATTTTGTTTAATTTTGCCACAAAGATAATAAATAATATAATAATCAGCAAATTATGAAATTAAATAAATATTTATCTAAATAGTTGTTTTTAACTATAAAATGTCTTACCTTTGCACACCAAAAGCAAGGGTTGTTTCTCTTACTTAGAGAATAAGATGGAAGAATGGATTGAAAAAATAGAAATATTACTTCCGGAGGTACAGCAATATGTACTTTCTTTGCAAGAGAAAAATGGGGTTCTTTTGAAGCAGATAGAGGAACTTAATCAAGAGCTTCAACAAGCACAACAGCAGAAGAATTTGTATGAACAAAAGTATAATGCATTGAAAGTGACCCAGGCTCTTTTAGGCAGTGATGAAACAAAAGCGGAAGCCAAACTCAAAATAAATAGGCTCATTCGTGAAATAGAGCAGTGTATTGTACAACTTTCACAAAACTAAATAAGAATGAGTGAGAAATTAAGAATAACTTTGAAGATAGCCGATAGGGTATATCCCTTGAAAATCTTCCCTGAACAGGAAGAAGCTTATCGAAAAGCTGCTGAAAAAATTAATGAACAAGTCAGATATTTTGAGCAAAATTTCCCTATAAAGGATCGCCAAGATTCATTGGCTATGTGTGCTATTTCTTTAGCAACACCTCTATCCCAAGAGGTACTTACTAATGAAAATCAAAGAAAGGATAATATAGAAAAATTAGAGAAAATATATAGAATATTATCAGAGATCAGTAACAATAGATAAAAATACTGCCTGCAAGAATAGTTTTTTTGGTAAACTCAACAGAAAATAATTCAGAAGGGTGAGTCAAACCACCAAAGCGTGCTGTGTTCACTTACAGATACTTGAAGGGTTTGGTAGCTCTAAATATGCTTTTTAGGAGTTTATTCACAGGTCTTCTTGCAGGCTTTTTATATAATTATTTTTTTATGGATATAACAACATTAATAGTAGGAACCATTATTGGAATATTTGTGGGAGCTGTCCTAGTATGGTACTCCCTTAAGAAAAAGCAAGAAAAATATGCTTTTAAAGTGGTCAGAGATGCACAAGATGAATCGCAAAATATCCTCAAGCAGGCCAAAATAGAAGCTGAAAATATTAAAAAAGAAAAAATTTATCAGGCAAAAGAAAAATTCTTAGAACTTAAGGCAGAACATGAAAAACTTATCTTAAGTAAAGAAAAAAAGATCTCTGAGGCAGAGAAACGTGTAAAAGATAAAGAATCTCAAGTTTCTACTGAATTAGCTCAAAATAAAAAGCTCAATGAAGAGTTAGCCCAGAAAACTCAAGAATGTGAATATCGTATCTCTTTGGTAGATAAAAAACAAGAAGAAGTAGATAGATTACATAAAAGTCAAGTAAAACAATTAGAAGTAATCTCCGGGCTCACTGCCGAAGAAGCTAAAACACAGTTGATTGACTCCTTAAAAAGCGAAGCAAAAACAGATGCTATGGCTTACATCCAAACTACTATTGAGGAGGCTAAGCTTACAGCTCGACAAGAAGCAAAGAAAATTATCATCAATACTATACAGCGTATTGGTACAGAGGAAGCTATTGATAATTGTGTGTCAGTTTTCAATCTTGAATCAGATGATGTAAAAGGACGCATTATTGGACGTGAGGGTCGCAATATTCGTGCCTTAGAAGCGGCTACCGGAGTAGAAATTATTGTAGATGATACACCAGAGGCAATTATCCTCTCTTGTTTTGATTCAGTAAGGCGTGAAATTGCACGTCTTTCTTTACATAAATTGGTTACGGATGGTCGTATTCATCCTGCACGTATAGAAGAAGTGGTAGAAAAAACAACCAAACAAGTAGAAGATGAGATAGCAGAAATAGGTAAAAGAACAATTATAGACTTAGGTATACATGGGCTTCATCCAGAACTTATTAAGGCTGTAGGGCGAATGAAATATCGTTCCTCCTATGGTCAAAACCTATTACAGCACTCTCGTGAAGTATCTCGCTTATGTGGTCTCATGGCTGCAGAATTGGGGCTTAATGTGAAATTAGCTAAGCGTGCTGGACTCCTTCATGATATAGGGAAGGTGCCTGAAACAGATACAGAGACTCCTCACGCTCTCTTAGGTATGGAATGGGCTCAAAAATATGGTGAAAAGCCTGAAGTATGCAATGCTATAGGAGCACATCATGATGAAATAGAGATGACCTCTTTACTTTCTCCTATTGTACAGGTATGCGATGCTATATCAGGAGCGAGACCTGGAGCCCGTAGACAAGTATTGGACTCCTATATTCAACGGCTTAAAGAATTGGAAGATACTGCATTCTCCTTTCAAGGAGTGAAGAAAGCTTATGCTATTCAAGCCGGACGAGAACTCCGTGTAATTGTAGAAAGTGAAAAGGTATCTGATGAAAAAGCTGCTGAGCTTTCTTTTAATCTTTCTCAAAAAATACAAACAGATATGACCTATCCTGGACAGGTTAAGGTAACTGTAATTCGAGAAACAAGAGCTGTGAATATTGCAAAGTAAATTTTATAAATGGTAATAGAGAAAAGAGCTAAGGATTTTCTTTAGCTCTTCTATTTTATAGAAATTTGATTAGGAATTATCTTTGCCTATTTTAAAAAATGTTGTACTTTTGTACCATAATAATTTATAAGTGTGAAATACTTTTATAACCTTTTATTTTTAAGCTTAATAGCTTGTTCCCAACTTATTTCTCCTCCCTCAAAAAAATTGTCAGAAGAACAAATGGAGTCCATCTTTTATGATTTAGTCCTATTAAATGCCTCAAAAAGTGTTGACCCAAAGCTCTATGATGAACAGGGAGTGAGTATCTCCAATATCATTTATAAGAAATATGGAGTTGATAGTTTACAATTGGCACAGAATATATCTTTTTACACTTCAAATCCTCAAAAATGTAAGGAAATACTCTCCCGTGTGAATATTCGCTTGGAAAAGGAAGATAGTTTGCTGCGAAAAGAGAATATTCCTAATGTCCCTGTAAAAGAGTCTTCATCAGATAGTTTGAAAATAATAGAAAAGTAAATATTTAAAGAATTAATTTATGAAATGGACTCCTGTTGTTTCTAATAATATTGATTGGATTTCTTTTGTTTTTATAGCTATTTTAGCAATTATAGCTTTTATAAAAACATATCACTCCTTTCGTTTTAGAGAATTTTTGAATTTACTTTTTAATAATAAATATATTATCATATTTAACAAAAAAGAGAAGACAAATGTACTCTTTACCTCTTCGTTATTAGGGATACAGTGGTTAGTCCTTAGTATTACCATTTGGTTATTAATGAGATATTTTCTTATAGATTTTTCTTTTTATTCAATTCCTCTTCCTTATATTATTATGGTAGGGGTAGCTGCTTTTCTTTTATTGAAAATTACTTTTCAACGTTTTATAAGTTATGTATTTGATTTTGATCTGTTTTCCAGGTCATATCTTTTCATTCGCTTAAGTTATTCTAATTATGCTTCTTTTATATTGGTCTTTCTTCTTTTTTTCGATATTTATGGGATGAATAATAACATATATTTACTAGGATTTTCATTGATTACATTTTTATATATACAGATACTTGGATTAGTTTCATTTGTAAAGTTGTACAAAAATGAAATAAGACATTACTGGTATTATTTTATTTTGTATCTTTGCACCGTAGAAATAGTACCCTATATTTTTATTAAACATTGGATAATTAATTCCTCATCAATAAGTTAAATTATGAAAGTGAAAACAATCTTGGTCTCCCAACCAGAGCAGTCAGAGAATTCACCATATCACCAGATTATAGAAAAATATAAAGTAAAAATAGATTTCCGTCCTTTTACAGAAGTACAAGGAGTGACTGGAAAGGATTTGAGAACTCAAAAGATTGAACTTCAGAATCATACAGCTATTATTCTTACTAGTAGGAATGCCGTAGACCATTTTTTTCGAGTGGCAGAAGAAATGAGATTTAAAGTTCCTGATATGATGCGTTACTTTTGTCTTTCTGAAGCAGTAGCCTTTTATTTACAAAAATATATAACTTACAGAAAAAGAAAGATTTATGTAGGAAAAAAAGATTTTGCAGATCTTATACCATTTTTGAAAAAACATAAAGAAGAAAAGTTCTTTTTCCCTACTTCAGAAGTATTAAGCCCTACAATAGAAAAATCATTAAATGATTTAAAAATAGAGTGGAAAAGGGGTATCCTATTCAGAACTGCTCATGCTGATATTACAGATTTGAAAGATGTAAAATATGATGTAATAGCTTTCTTTAGTCCTGCAGGAGTAGAGTCTCTTTTCAAAAATTTTTCTGATTTTAAACAAGGAACTACTCGTATAGCTGTTTTTGGAGCTTCTACTCTTAAAACAGCTGAAGAAGCTGGACTGAGAATAGATATCCAAGCACCTCTTCCAGAAACTCCTTCCATGACAATGGCTTTAGAGAAATACTTAGAGAAAACGAACAAAAGATAATGGATATAAAAGACTACCTAAGTAGTCTTTTTTGCTGTGAACTAATTTTTAGAAAGGATAGAAGGCATCTTCTATATGCTCTAGGTGGTGTTCTGTATTATTTTTTATAATAGAAATAATATCAAAACGTACTTCCATATCTAAATTATTGATATTGATATAATGATTAGTTGCTTTAGCTAATAGTTTCATTTTTTGAGGATTTACAAAAGAATAGGGCTCTCCGTAATAAGCTGATCTTCTTGATTTTACTTCAACGATGATTAGTATGTTATTATACTTAGCAATAATGTCAATTTCTGCACTCTGCCAATAGAAGTTACGCACTAGAATTTCATATCCTAAATTCTCTAAATAAAGGACAGCTTCTTCTTCGGATTCTTTACCAAAGTCATTATGTTCAGCCATAAAATTATTTTTGTAATAGTTTGTTTTTTTATATGTTATCTGATACTTATTTTATGCAAAAGGCACTACAAGAAGCTGAGATAGCTTTTGAGCAAGGAGAGGTTCCTGTAGGAGCTATTATTACTATAAATGAAATTATCATAGCTAAAACTCATAATCTTACTGAAAGATTGGGTGATGTTACAGCTCATGCAGAGATTCAAGCCATTACTTCTGCCAGTGAATATATGGGAGGTAAGTATCTAACTAATTGCACATTGTATGTTACTCTAGAACCTTGTGTAATGTGTGCTGGGGCTCTTTATTGGAGTCAGATAGGCAAAATAGTTTATGCATCAACAGATGAAAGGCGTGGTTATCATCTCTATGGAAATCTTCTACATCCTAAGACAGAAGTTATTCATGGTATCTTAGAGAAAGAAAGTAGTCAATTACTTAAAAAATTCTTCCAACAAAAGAGAAATTTTTAGTCTTCTTCCTGCTCAGCGCGGGTATAAGCATTGATAATCTCTTTTACTAAAGGGTGTCTTACTACATCTTTATCATCTAACCAAAGAGTTCCAATACCTTTGATTTCTTTTATAATGTGTAGTGCTTCAATAAGCCCACTGGATACTTTCTTTGGGAGGTCTATTTGTCCAGGATCTCCCGTAATAATGAATTTAGCATTTTTTCCCATACGGGTAAGAAACATCTTCATTTGCACATAGGTAGTATTTTGAGCTTCATCTAAAATGACAAAGGCATTATCCAAGGTTCTTCCTCGCATAAAAGCTAAGGGGGCAATCTGAATAGTTCCATTCTCTATGAAAGAATTGAGTTTGTCAAAAGGAATCATGTCCAATAAGGCATCATAGAGTGGTTGCATGTAAGGGTCTAATTTTTCTTTTAAATCACCTGGAAGAAAGCCTAAATTTTCACCTGCTTCTACCGCAGGACGAGTTAGAATAATGCGTTTTACTTGTTTGTTCTTTAAGGCTCTCACAGCCAAAGCTACACTTGTGTAAGTTTTCCCTGTTCCTGCAGGACCTATAGCAAAAACCATATCATTTTTGCCAATTAGGTCTAATAACTTTTGTTGGTTGGGGGTCTGTGCACGAATGATCTTCCCTTTTACTCCATGTACGATAAAATCTCTATCTAAGAGTGTGGAAGGGAGTAGTATGCTATTGTCAGAAGTTAGGATACGTTCAATAGTATTTCTGTCCAGATGATTATATTTCTCAAAATGTAAGATGAGTTGCTCTAAGCGTTTTTCAAATTCATCAAGGAGTGATTCCTCTCCAAAAGCATGAATTTCATTACCTCTTGCCACTATCTTCACTTTAGGAAAGTAACCTTTTAAGAGGTCAATAGTACTGTTCTGTTCTCCGAAGAAAGCTTGCGGATTTACTTCTAATAGGATAGTTCTTTGATTCAAATCTTATTTTTTGTCAAAATTACGTATTTTTTTTGAATTAGAAAAGAGAGGGTAATTTTATTTTTCAATTATAAAAAGAACTTCATAGAAATATGGTTAATAGGAAAAAAAGTTATATCTTTGCCCTTCGATATTGTAACACAAAATATAATAATTACTAATGAAGAGTTTTAAAGAAAACGAAAATAACCCTCCTATAGTACAAGCACAATTGCTTAAAAGACAAAAAAGGAATAGGTTACTTTTGTTTTTTATTTTTTTTCTTTTAATAGGAATCACTCTTTGTATCATTTATTCTACAGAATCTCTGATATCGTTAAAAAATACTTTGGCTCAAGAGAATTACTTGTTCTATTGGATGATATTGGCAGGTTGTGGGGCAGAGATCATTGCAGGCTCTATGGGGATGGGATATGGGGTCATTTGTGCCACTATATTACTGATAATGAATGTAGATCCTCGTGCTATTAGCGGTAGTATTCATGCATCTGAAATGGTTACGGCAGCAGCGGGGAGTATCAGTCATTTTAAGCTTAAGAACATGGATAAGGAACTCATTAAACGATTGCTTATTCCCGCTATTATAGGAACTGTGATAGGAGCTTTGTTATTACTTTATTTGGGAAATGAAGGTAATGGATTGGCTAAACTTACAAAACCTTTTATTGCGATGTATACCATTGTTCTGGGATTTAAAATTTTACGTAATGGTTTTCGTGGAAAGGTAGAGAACAAAGAGGTAAAGACCATTCCTCTGGGGCTCTTTGCAGGTTTTGTGGATGCTTTTACAGGAGGAGGATGGGGACCTTTGGTTACCAGTTCCTTTATCAAAAATGGTCATACTCCACGATATGTGATAGGAGTCTCTACTTTTACTAATTTTGCTATTACTGTAGTTAGTACAATTATTTTTATTACAGTACCTGAGGCTATTAATTGGCGCATTGCTTTAGGACTCATTATAGGAGGAGTAGTTACAGCACCTATTTCTGCTTTAGTTACTTCTAAACTTCCTCCGAGAAAGATATTCTTTATCATAGGATTTCTTATTATTATAATGGGATTCACTACTATTTATAAAGCTATTTTTTAATTTTTAATTTTATGGATATAACAAAGTTAGAGGATGGAATTTATGCACAAATTCAGACAGCAAAAGGAGATATTCTTCTTCGCCTCACTTATGAAAAAACACCTGCTACTGTGGCTAATTTTGTAGCTTTAGCAGAAGGAAAAATGAAAAATACCGCTAAACCTATAGGGATTCCCTTCTATGATGGATTGAAATTCCATCGTGTAATAGCTGATTTTATGATTCAAGGAGGATGCCCTCAAGGAACGGGAGCAGGAACACCAGGATATCGTTTTGATGATGAATTTCATCCTGACCTAAAGCATGACCGAGCAGGAATTCTCTCTATGGCTAATGCAGGAGCTAATACCAATGGAAGTCAGTTCTTTATCACACACCGTCCTACGCCTCATCTGGATAATAAACATACTGTTTTTGGCTATGTAATAGAAGGTCAAGAGGTAGTAGATAGTATTGCTCAAAATGATAAGATAGAAGCAGTGAAAATTATACGAGTAGGACAGAAGGCTCAACAATGGGATGCTTTGAAAACTTTTGAAAAATTTAATGCTGAAAAGCAAGCTCGTATAGAAGCCGAAAAACGTAAACAACAAGAAGTTCTAAGGCAGATGACAGAAGGATTTGAAAAAACTACTTCAGGGCTCTTTTATAAAATCACAGAAAAAGGGAAAGGAAAAAAAGCAAAAAAAGGAGATAATGTAGCAGTACATTATACAGGAATGCTTTTGGATGGAAAAGTCTTCGACTCTTCTTTGTACAGAGGGAAGCCACTTAATTTTACTGTAGGAATAGGTCAGGTAATTGAAGGATGGGATGAGGGGATTCTTCTCTTAAGTGAAGGAGATAAGGCACGTCTTATAATTTCTTCTGACCTTGCTTATGGGGCACAAGGAGCGGGAGGAGTAATTCCCCCTAATGCACCTCTTATATTTGATGTAGAGCTTATAAGAGTATTATCCTAATCAAAGTAAAACTTGTTAAGTAGTAGTATCCAAAGAATTTTTGCAAGGGTTCTTTGGATATTTTTATACTCCATAAGCCAATATGAAACCTAAAATAATGACTCCAAGTTTTTGGTAATTAAACTTATGATTCTCTGAAGTTTCAAAAAGGATTACAGAAGAGATATGTAAGAAAATTCCTATTACAATAGCACTCATCTGTGTATGATATTTTACAAACTCAGGTACATAATTTACAAGGAAAGCCCCAAAAGGGGTCATCAAAGAAAAAAGAAATAGAAAAATAAATGTCTTTTTAGTGCCTATTCCCGAATCTAAAAAGAAAATGGTCAGTACCATGGCTATGGGTAAATGATGGATAAAAATACCGTATACCATATTATTGTGCTCATGTAAAGGGAAACCTTCCAAAATAGAATGAATACTTAAACTTATAAAAAGACCCCATGGAAATTGTGTTCTAAGTCCTTTGGCAGGAGAATGAAAATGCCCATGTTCCGCACCATGAGAGAAAAATTCTAAAATAATTTGCAAAAGTATTCCTATAATAATCCAGATACCTATATTCTTTATTTGAATATGGGAATGTGATTCTTCTATTATAGAATGATATACCTCTGGAATAAGTGTAAAAACAGTCATTCCCATTAGAAAAGCTCCACTGAAAGCTAAAAGCAGTTTGATACGATTTTTATTATTAGGTTTTACCCATAGGACGAAGCAAGCTCCTATAATAATGGAGAGAAAAGGAAGTAAATAATTTTTCATTCTGTATAGCTCAAAATAATTGATGTTTTCAAGGGTGCAAAGGTAATTTATTTTTATGGAAGAAATGGTAAAAAATCATACAAAAAAATCAACTAAATATCGTATATTTGCAAGAAAATAATTATTCATGTATAAGTATCTTATTCGTCCATTATTATTCTTATTTGATCCTGAAAAAATTCATCGTTTTACTTTTTGTTGGCTTAAATTTATTAATAAAATTCCTTTAATCTCTAATCTGCTTAGGAGTCGTTACTTCCTTAGAGATAAGCGATTAGAGCGAGAAGTCTTTGGCATAAAGTTTCCTAATCCTATAGGATTGGCTGCGGGCTTGGATAAGAATGCAGAACTCTATACAGAACTTTCTAATTTAGGATTTGGCTTTATAGAAATTGGTACGGTAACCCCAAAGCCCCAACCAGGAAACCCTCCCAAACGGCTTTTCCGCTTGGTAGAGGATAAAGGAATTATCAACCGTATGGGCTTTAATAATGATGGGGTAGAGGCAATCACTGCACGACTCAAAAAGAACAAGCATGTTATCATAGGAGGGAATATAGGGAAAAACAAATGGACAGAGAATGAGAAGGCACATGAGGATTATTTGTATTGCTTTGGACAACTAGCCCCTTATGTGGATTATTTTGTAGTGAATGTTAGTTCTCCTAATACACCTAACCTCCGTTCTCTTCAAGAAAAAGAGCCTCTTCAAAAACTCTTAACCCTCTTGCAAGAGGCTAATGGGAAACTTCCTAAATCTAAACCCATACTACTGAAAATAGCTCCAGATCTTACCGATGAGCAGTTATTGGATATTATAGATATAATTAAGCAAACTCAAATAGCAGGGGTAATCGCTACCAATACTACTATAAGCAGGAACGGACTGACTTCTCCTAAGCAGGGGGAGATAGGAGGTCTAAGTGGCAAACCGCTAGCCCAGCGTGCTACAGAGGTGATACGCTTCTTAGCCGAGAAGAGTAACCATGGCTTCCCTATCATAGGGGTTGGTGGCATACATTCTCCCCAAGATGCCTTGGGAAAATTTCACGCTGGAGCTTCTTTGATACAAATTTTTACAGGATTCATCTATGAAGGTCCTTCTCTTATCAAGAAGATAAACAAAGCAATACTCAATGAAAAGTGAAGAATGATTGTTCACTCTTCACTTCTTGCTATTCTTTTAATTAGTGTTTGAAATGACGTATACCAGTCATCACCATAGCGACTTGGTGAGCGTTGCAGTACTTTATACTTAGGTTGTCCTTGATAGACCCTCCTGGTTGTATGACGCTTCTAATGCCTTCTTTCTGAGCAATTTCTACACAATCAGGGAAAGGAAAGAAGGCGTCACTTGCCATAACAGCTCCTTGTAAAGAAAAGTTAAACTCTTTAGCTTTTTCAATAGCTTGCTTAAGGGCATCTACACGGCTTGTTTGTCCTGTTCCAGAGGCAAGGAGTTGTTTGTTCTTAGCCAGTACAATAGTATTGGATTTGGTATGCTTGCATATTTTGGAAGCAAAAAGCAAGTCTTCTAAGTCCTCAGCAGAAGGTTTTTGGTCAGTAACATAAGAAATGTCGGAAACAGCATCTGTCTTTAGATCTTTGTCCTGCCATAGATAACCATTTAGACAAGAACGAATTGAGATTTGTGGCAATAAAGTTTCTTTTTGTACCAAAAGAATACGATTTTTCTTGCTTTCAAGGATTTCCAAAGCTTCATTTTCATAACCAGGAGCGATTATCACTTCGCAGAATAGAGGATTGATAGCTTCAGCTGTCGTTTTGTCTATAGGACGATTAGCGATAAGAATACCTCCAAAGGCAGAAACAGGATCGCAGGAGAGTGCAGTGTTATAAGCATCCAATAGGGTAGAGCGAGTGGCAATTCCGCAGGTGTTATTATGTTTTAAGATAGCAAAAGTAGGAGAGTCATTCATGAATTCGTTCATCAAATTTACTGCTGCATCCACATCTAATAGGTTGTTATAGGAGAGTTCTTTACCATGTAGTTTGGTGAAAAGAGCTTCAAAATCTCCAAAGAATACTCCTTTTTGGTGAGGATTTTCTCCATAACGAAGTGATTGTGCTTTGTCCTCACTTATACGTAGGCATTCTATAGAAAATTCTCTATTAAAATAGTTAAAGATGGCTGTATCATACCTTGATGAAGTAGCAAAAGCCTTTAAGGCAAGGGATTTCCTTTCTGAAAGATTTGTTTCTCCATTATTTTCGGATAGAATTTGTAACAGAATAGGATATTCCTCTTTAGAAGAAATACAAACAGTATCCTTGAAGTTCTTAGCAGCTGCACGGATAAGAGAAATTCCTCCTATATCTATTTTTTCAATAATATCTTGTTCAGAGGCACCATTAGCAACTGTTTCTTCAAAAGGATATAAATCTACAATAACTAAATCTATTTGAGGGATATTATAGGTTTCCATTTGTTCTTGGTCTGTAGGGTTTCCTTGTCGGTTAAGGATACCTCCAAATATTTTAGGATGTAGAGTTTTTACTCTTCCCCCCAGAATGGAGGGATACTCAGTAACATTCTCTACAGGAATGACAGGGATATTTAAGGATTTGATAAAGGCTTCTGTACCTCCTGTGGAATACAGAGTAATCCCCAATTCATTCATTTTATGAATGATAGGTTCTAATCCCTTTTTACTGAATACGGAAACTAAGGCTGATTGAATACGTTTTTTTTGTTCCATTTTTTGTAGATTTATTTAGATAATGAAAGTACAAAAGTAAACATTTCTAATATAAAGAACAAATTTTTATTTTTAAAAAAAGGCATGATTTTTTGTTAAAAAACTTTTTTAATTTAGAAAAAAAACGTAATATAGCGGTTGATTATAAAAATTCAATTTTATGGAAACCGAATATTATACTCCTGAAGAGAGTAAAGAAATAGCTAAAAGATATAAAGATCTATTGCGAGAGAGTTATCAGATTCTTAGTGAGGATGATAAGAAGCTTATTCGCAAAGCATTTGATATGGCAGTGGATGCCCATAAGGAACAACGTAGGAAAAGTGGAGAGCCTTATATATTTCACCCCATCGCAGTGGCGAAAATTGTAGCTTATGATATAGGCTTAGATGCTATTTCTATAGCATCAGCTCTGTTGCATGACGTGGTAGAGGATACTCCCATTACCATAGAAGAAATTGCTCAAAACTTTGGAGATACGGTCGCTAAGATAGTTAAAGGACTTACTAAAATTTCAAACCTTAGTCGTGATACGGATGTCTCTTTTCAAGCTGAAAATTTCCGAAAAATGCTCCTAACACTCAATGATGATGTCCGTGTTATCCTTATTAAAATTGCTGACCGTTTGCATAATATGCAAACAATGGATGCAATGCCCACCTACAAACAACAAAAAATTGCCTCTGAAACACTCTTTATTTATGCACCATTAGCTCATAGAATAGGACTTTATAATATTAAAACTGAGTTAGAGGATTTAGGACTTAAATATACAGAACCTGAACAATATTATGCCATTCTAAGTAAAATAGAGGAATCTAAAGAAGAGCAATTGCAGTATATAGAAGAGTTTTCCAATACTGTAAAAGCAGCTTTGGACAAAGAAAAAATTGATTATTATATTAAAGGACGACCTAAGTCTATTTATTCTATTTATAAAAAGATGGTCTCCAAGAAGATACCATTTGAAGAAGTATATGATAAATTCGCTATACGTATTATCTATAAAAGCACCCCTGAGAATGAGAAGTTCCTGGCTTGGAAGATATATTCCATCGTAACAGATTATTTTCGTCCTAATCCTACACGGCTTAGGGATTGGCTTTCTTCTCCTAAGAGTACAGGATATGAGGCTTTGCATATAACGGTGGTAGGTCCTAAGAACAAGTGGGTTGAGGTGCAAATTCGTAGTGATCGCATGCATGAAATAGCAGAGAAAGGATATGCTGCTCATTTTAAATACAAACACGGAGAACAGAATGAACGAGGTATAGAGATGTGGCTTAATCGGTTGCAAGAGGTCTTAGAAGATAATGAAGCTAATGCAGTTGAATTTGTACAGGAATTTAAAATGAATCTTTATGCAGATGAAATCTTTATTTTTACTCCTAATGGAGAAATTAAATCCTTACCAAAAGGTGCAACTCCCTTAGATTTTGCCTTCAGTATTCATACAGAAGTGGGAATGCATACTCGTGGAGCTAAGGTAAATGGAAAACTTGTTCCTTTAAATTATAAGCTCAGAAGTGGAGAACAAGTAGAAATTATCACAGCGGAGAATGCATCACCTAATCCTAATTGGTTGGATTATGCTACTACTACTAAAGCGCTTGCTAAGATTAAAGGAGCACTCAAAGAAAATCGTAAGAAGGTAGCTGAGGAAGGTAAGGAAATATTAAGACGTAAGTTAAAGCAACTTAAGATAATACTTGATGAAAAAGTAATTAATGATATGGTTACTTATTTTAAAACAAAAACCAGTCAAGATATTTTTTATCAAATGGCAACAGGGGAAATTAATAACCAGATGCTTAAGAATTTTGTAGGAAGTAGAAGTACTACTTCCGCTTTCTTTAACTTCTTCAGAAAGAAACCGTCTACCCATGTAGTTCCTGAAAAATCTAAAGATGCTCATGAATATGACATGATTGTATTTGGAAAAGATGAACAAGTGTTAGATTATACTTTCTCAAAATGTTGTACACCTATTCCTGGAGATGAAATTTTTGGTTATATAGCTGTGAACGGGGGTAGTATAAAGGTTCATAAGAAGGATTGTCCCAATGCACTTTCCATGTTCTCCAATTATGCTTATAGAATAATTCCTGCTAAATGGGTAAAATCTACAGAAAGAGAGTATGAAACAACCATCAAAATTATAGGAGTAGATAGGAAAGGATTAGCTGCAGAAATTACCAATCATATTACTCATAAGGGGTTAGGAATGAATAATATTCAACTAATGAGTAAAGGAGGAATTTTTGAAGGAGAGATAACCCTTTTGGTTTCCAATACTGAATCCTTAAACTCCTTATTAGATAGTTTAAGAAAACTTAATGGGGTAGAAAAAGTCTTCAGAGAATGATTACAAATTAGAAAATATGAAAATAGCAGTGAATGTGTAGGGGAGTTTGGTGGGACTATGGCTTTATAATAAGTTAGATAAAAAGATAATAAAAAAAGAGGCTGCCCCTTTTGGATAGCCTCTTTTCCATTAATCTAAAAACATTATTTGCTCCTTTTGGCGGCTAAAATAATCGCATTATAAGCATTCAATATTCTTCCAGATTTGCTAAGATTAGAAAAAGGCATAAGTTTTGACTCAGCACCTTCTTCCTCTCCAATAAGAACTTCTTTAATAGTAGGTACTATTCCTGATTCCATAAGAATTTGCTTTACTTCTCTGGCTTTAAGTTTAGGAAAATAAGCGCGAATGAGGGCTGCTACTCCTGCCACTTCAGGGGATGCCATAGAAGTACCACTTAAGAATTTGTATTTATTTTCCGGTACAGTAGCATATATTTCCACCCCAGGAGAGAACAAATCTACATTATTTTTCCCATAATTAGAGAATTCAGCTACTAAATTTTCATTGTATTTATAATTAAGGGCTCCAACGGTAATCATTGTATCTGTAAATTCTTTTCCATTGATATTGTCATCAGGAAAAGAGGTATTGGTATCCATGTTTTTTGTCTCATTTCCAGCTGCATTTACAATGAGAACATCTTTTTTAGCTGCATATTTTAGTGCATCATATACCCATTCTTTATGAGGGGAGAATTCTTTACCAAAACTGGTATTAATAACTTTTGCTCCGTTATCAATGGCATAACGCAAAGCAAGAGCTACATCCTTATCATATTCATCACCATAAGGCACAGCACGTACAGGAAGAATACGTACATGGTCGGCTACCCCATCCATGCCTATATTGTTATGACGTATAGCAGCAATAATACCTGATACATGAGTACCATGCAAGGCTCCCTCGGCAGTAGGTCCTATTACATTATTATTCCCATAGATTTTGTCATTAATATCATCTGGGTTGTCCTTAAGAATTTTTCTTGGAGAAAAATCTTTATTTAAGTTATATTTTATACGGTCTTCATAATATTTTAATCCATCTTCGATATTTTCTAAAGTTTCTTTTACAGTAACTCCATTGCTAAGTAAGCGTTTCATACCACGTACAGCATCTGCTAACTGTGTTGATTCAATATTGATCTTATCTAAATCCTCTAAAGTATATTCTTTTTTAGCCAAATGGCTTTGGATAAGAGCATCGCTCATGGAAATTTTTTCTTTTATTTGTGTAAGGCGTTCTATGCCCTCTTGAGACTCTTGGTACTCTTTCTTATAAGTCTTCTCTGCCCTCTTATAATCGGGATTATTAGTATCCCCTGATTTGAGAATACGTACATATTCAAGATTATCTTGATTAATTTCTCCTAAGAAATTCCAACCATGTACATCGTCCACATAGCCATTTTTATCATCGTCAATTCCATTGTTAGGAATCTCTTTAGGGTTTGTCCAAATAATGGATTTAAGATCTTCATGGTTAATATCCACTCCGGAATCTACCACTCCTACAATAACAGTTTTTGCCTTTCTGCCTTCAAGAACTTTATAAGCTTTTTCTAAGCTAATACCTGGATAGCCAGTAGTAAGCAGATCTTGATGAGGCCAACTTTTTAACTCCTCTTTGGAGGGAGATGCTGATTGGGAAGGAATTGTTTTTCCATCCAAAGTTTCAAGTGGCAAAGAAGCAATCTTAGAAGCTCCTCCACAGGCTACCATAAGCCCAGACAAAGCCACATAAAAAATAGGTTTTCTTGTATTCATTATGAAATCTTTTAAAAACTAATGCAAATGTACTACATTTTTTTCAAATAAAATAAATAAAAGATATATATTTTCCTTGAAAAGAAGTACTTTTGTCCCCTCAAATAATTTATGTTATAAGTCAATGAAGATAAAAGAAATAGTGAAGCTAACACTTCCCTTCTTACAGGAGAATAAGGTAATCCTTTATCCTACAGATACTATATGGGGATTGGGATGTGATGCCTATTCTTATCAAGGAATAGAAAGAATACGGCAGATAAAAAGAAGAGATATTAATAAGAATTTTATTCTTTTAGTCTCTTCCTTGGGTATGCTCAAGCAATATGTGAAAATACCCTCAGAAATAGTCTTCTTTTTAAAGAGTCAAACACGCCCAACTTCTGTAATATATCAAGAAGTTTGTAATAGTTATCTTCCTTTAGCAAAGGATAATTCCTTGGCTTTCCGGATAGTTCAGGATGAATTCTGTAGAGAGCTTATCAAAGCATTTGGAAAACCTATTATTTCTACTTCTGCAAATATAACTGGAGAACCAAGTCCTATGACATTCTCACAAATTAGTGAAGAGATTAAGAATTTAGTGGATTATATAGTTCCTTACCACCAGCAAAATCAAGAAGGAAAAACTCCTTCTCAGCTTGTAAAGATAGAAGAAGGAGAAATTATATTTTTAAGAAAATAAATTAAAAAAACAAAGAGGAAAAGTAGTTAATCAGTAAAAAAAGTATTATATTTGCACCACATAAAATAAAAATATTTATTTCCTATGAAAAGAGACCAACAGATTTTTGATCTTATCCAACAGGAGAAAGAAAGACAATTAAGAGGTATAGAACTTATTGCCTCTGAGAACTTTGTAAGTCCTGAAGTAATGGAGGCAGCAGGTTCTGTACTCACCAATAAGTACGCAGAAGGATATCCTGGAAAGCGCTATTATGGAGGATGTCAAATAGTAGACCAAGTAGAGCAATTAGCTATAGATCGTGCTAAGGCTCTCTTTGGAGCAGAATATGTAAATGTGCAACCTCACAGTGGTTCTCAGGCAAATGCCTCTGTATATGCAGCATGCCTTACTCCAGGTGATAAAATCTTAGGCTTTGACCTTTCTCATGGAGGGCACCTCACTCATGGTGCTGCAGTGAACTTCTCTGGTAAGCTTTTTAGACCTATTTTTTATGGAGTTGAAAAAGAAACAGGACTTTTGAATTATGATAAAATAGCTGAAATTGCTCAAAGAGAAAAACCTAAAATGATTATAGCAGGTTATTCAGCTTACTCACGTAATATTGATTTTAAGAGATTTAGAGAAATAGCGGATAATGTGGGAGCTTTCCTTATGGCTGATATTGCACATCCAGCAGGGCTTATCGCTAAAGGCTTACTGAATGACCCCATCCCTCATTGCCATTTTGTTACTACGACTACTCATAAAACACTTCGTGGTCCGCGAGGAGGTATGATTATGATGGGAAAAGATTTTGAAAATCCTTTTGGTGCTAAGACACCTAAAGGGGAGATTCGGAAGATGTCTTCCCTAATAGACCTATCTGTATTTCCAGGAAACCAAGGAGGACCTTTGGAACATATTATTGCTGCGAAGGCAGTATCCTTTGGGGAAGCACTCTCTGATGATTTCTTACATTATACAATTCAGATACAAAAGAACGCCAAGAAATTGGCACAGCTCTTAGTGGGAAAAGGCTACAATATCGTCTCAGGCGGTACTGATAACCACTTGATGCTCATTGACCTTAGAAACAAGAATATCAGTGGTAAGGAAGCAGAAACAGCTCTGGTAAAAGCCGATATCACAGCCAATAAAAATATGGTACCTTTTGATGATAAGAGTCCTTTTGTAACCAGTGGTATCCGTTTGGGTACGGCAGCGATTACTACACGGGGCTTGAAAGAAGGTGATATGGAAGTTATAGCCAATTATATAGATGAGGTTATTACCCATGCTAAGGATGAGAAGTTATTAGAAAGTATAGCTCAAAAAGTAAATAAATATATGTATGATAGACCTCTTTTTGTAGAGTAAGTGGATGTATTTGATTAAGTTTAATTTTAGAAGCTGTTAACTGTAAATAATTCTATTAGTTAGCAGCTTATTTTTTTGACTATACATTAATTTATTGAGAATTAATTTTTTAAAAATACGGGAATAGGAGTGAAAAATATTTTTTTAGTTTAGAAAAAATGTGTATCTTTGCACTTGCAAATCGGAAGTGATTTGATCGGGATGTAGCGCAGTTGGTAGCGTTCACGTATGGGGTGCGTGAGGTCGCTGGTTCGAGTCCAGTCATCCCGACTATTTTTTAATCTACCTTTTACATAGAAATGTTTCACAGATATATTAAAATAGTTATAGCAGTGCTTATTTTTGCATTTGCTATCTATCAATTTAGCTTGGGAAATATTGGAAATGGGATTTTTTTGATACTTCTTTCTCTTTTTCCAGTATTATTTTATTTCAAAAATGAATTTCTTATATTGGCTTTTTTAAGGCTCCGTAAGCAAGATGTAGCAGGAACTAAGAAATGGCTTGATTATATAAAGAATCCTGAAACTGCTCTTATAAAGAAACAAAGAGGATATTATAATTATTTGTATGGAATAATTACATCACAGGTTAATCTTACTCAAGCTGAAAAATATTTCCGTACCGCCTTAAAATATGGGTTAAATATGAAATATGATGAAGCTATGGCAAGGTTGAGTCTGGCAGGAATATCAATGCAAAAGAGACGAAAAAGAGAGGCTCAAGAGTTCTTGACACAAGCTAAAAAATTAGATAAACAGAATTTACTTAAAGATCAAATTAGAATGATGCAAGAACAAATGAAGAAGATATAAATTTTTATTCTATTATGAAAAATAGTATTATCACTTTCCTTTTTCTTTTATTCATATTGCCTTTGTCGAGTTATGGACAAGTTCCTTTCTCAGTACAAAAAATAGGGAATAAAGGGAATTCTATTTTATTTATTCCAGGGCTTGCCTGTTCTAGTGAAGTATGGCAAGATACCGTAAAAGAACTTAGCTCTAATCACACCTGTTATCTGCTTACCTTAGCAGGATTTGCAGGGACTCCTCCAGTAAAAAATCCCAGTGTAGAGTATTGGGCAAATACCATTATCTCTTATATTAAAAAGGAAAAAATTAAGAATCCTGTGATTGTAGGACACAGTTTAGGAGGAGTACTTGCTATGAAAATAGGGGCAAAAGCACCTAAACTATTGCAGAAAATAGTAGTGGTAGATGCACTACCTGCGCTTGCTGCCCTTTCCAATGACAACTTTAAAGTAGATCCCAATAAGGATTGTACTCCTACTATCAAGGAATTAACAAGTATGTCCAAGGAGGCTTTCCAGCAAGCACAAACATCATTAATGGTTTACTATACTGAAAACAAGGAGAAAGTACCACAAATAGTACAATGGAGTGTAGATTCAGATAGGGAAACTATTGCAAAAATGGTCTGTGAACTATCTAATACAGATCTCAGAGAGGAGATACAACAGATACAGGTGCCTACTTTAGTCTTATTAGAGTCTGTTTTTAGCTTTTCAAAAAATAAAATAGAACAACAATACGCAAAGTTGCCTAAGAAAGAACTTAGATATGCCAATAAGGGGCTCCATTTTATCATGTATGACGACTATGATTGGTATATACAACAACTAAAAGAGTTTATTCAATAAAAGTAAAAGAATATAATATATGAAGAGAGGCTACCCGAAAAAAAGTAGCCTCTCTTTGTTAGGAAGTAGAGTATAATTCTGGTTTACTCTTGAAAATACTTTGATTTGGTGAGTATAAAAAGGTTTTCGTCTTCAACGCCTATAAGTTCATGTTCTACATTGGCAGGAATATTATAGGTATCCAATGCCTTTAGAAGAATTTCTTCTCCATTGATAAGGAAGCGTACTTCCCCCTTAATCATGACAAGGAAGGCAGGAACATCTGTAGTATGTTTTTTAAGGATTGCTCCTTTTCCCAAGGCTACACCTACCTGTTTGATTCCTTTTCCATTTTTTATCACAGATACAGTTTGCTTATCAGTACGATAAGAAAGCCTGTCCATTAAATTTTCCTTTTGTAGGCTTTTAACAAAGAGATAACCTTTCCCATTGACAGCTTGTATTTGGTGCTTTAAAAGGAGTTTTCTGGCGGCTTCAGCACGTTTCCCTGTTCTACAGAATAGGATAATATTGCTCTTTCCTTGAAATTGAGAAAGTTCTTTTTCTACACGATCTAAAGGAATGTTTATGGCATTTAGAGCACTTCCCTGGTTAAATTCCTTTTCAGTACGCACATCTACAAGGAAAGCATCTTTCTCATTAATAAGAGTAGCCAAGGATTTTTCTTGAGCATGAACAATCACTCCTAATAGGGAGATAATTGTTAGATAAAATATTTGATTTATTCTCATAAATAATAAAATTAAGCATTTTTATTTCGTAATTTTTTCTCCCAATTCCAAGCAGAAAGAAGTGCTTCTTCAAGAGATAGCTTAGCCCTCCATTGGAGTTCCTTATTTGCTTTTTGAGTATCGGCATAAGCGGCAATGACATCTCCTTCTCTACGTCCTACTATCTTATAGGGAAGGGTTTGCCCACTTGCTTTTTCGAAGGCTTTGATAACTTCTAATACAGAACTCCCTTTTCCAGTTCCTATATTGAACACTTCATAATTACTTGAATTTCTATTTTGTAAAAGTCGTTCAAGGGCAGCCAGATGAGCTTCGGCTAAATCAACTATGTGAATATAATCTCGAATACAAGTGCCATCAGGAGTAGGGTAGTCATCACCATATACAGAGACAATTTCCCGTAACCCAATAGCTGTCTGTGTAATATAAGGAATCAAATTCTGAGGAATTCCATTGGGGAGCTCTCCTATAAGGGCAGATTCATGAGCTCCAATAGGATTAAAGTAGCGTAGAGAAATTGCCTTGATATTGGGTTGTACAGCACAAGTATCACGGATGATTTCTTCATTGATTTGTTTGGTGTTTCCGTAAGGACATTCTGCTTGTTTGAAAGGAGCGTCTTCCGTTACAGGGAGCTTGTCTGCTTGACCATATACAGTGCAAGAAGAACTAAAAATGAAGGCTGTATTTTCCCTTTTTTGGAGTTCCTGAAGAATATATATAAGGGAAGTTATATTGTTTTCATAATACAAAAGAGGTTTTTTAACACTTTCACCTACTGCTTTTGAGGCAGCGAAGTGGATTACTCCGTCAATATTGGGGTAGCGATGGAAGAAATCTTGTACTTTCCCCTTTTCTCTAAGGTCTAATTGTTCAAAAGTAGGAGCTTTACCTGTAATTTGAGCGATTCTGTCCTTTACTTCAATAGAGGAATTGGATAAGTTGTCAATAATAATGACTTCATACCCTGCTTGCTGGAGAACTACAACGGTATGAGAACCAATAAAACCTAAGCCTCCTGTTACTAAAATAGTTGACATATATTTATTAAAAATTATAAAATTAAAAATTAATTGGGTATAATATGAACATCTGTTTGAGGAAAAGGAATCTCAATATTTTCCTTATCAAAGCTCAATTTCATTTGTTCTACTAAATAAAAATGAGTATCCCAATAATTCTCAGTATTTGACCACACACGTAAAGAGAGATTGACGGAACTATCCGCTAATTCTTCCACATATACAATAGGCATAGGATCCTGTAAGGCTGTGGGACACTCTTTTGCTAAAGTATATAGTATTTCTTTTGCTTTTTTAAGGTCAGAACCATAGCCAATACCCACTATAATTTTATCTCGTCGTTTCTTAGTTCGAGAATAGTTAACAATATTATCAGAGAAGAGAGGCCCGTTGGGAATCATTACCTGTTCGTTTCCAAACTTAATAATGGTAGTATAGAACATTCCTATGCGTTCAACATTACCAATATGACCTTTCGTCTCTATAGAATCTCCTATACGAAAAGGTTTGAGAATAAGGAGCATAATTCCTCCCGCAAAGTTAGAGAGAGAGCCCTGCAAAGCAAGACCTACGGCTACACCAGCAGCAGCTAAAGCTCCTAAGAAGGAGGAAACGGGAACTCCTATTTTCTGGATAACAGTTAGGAAGAGGATAATGTAAAGAATCCATCTGAGTAGTTCGTTCACAAAGTTCTGGATTGTGGTATCAACGCTTCGGCTTATCATGATACGTTTTACAAACTTTCTGATAATCCTACACACCCATATTCCCACAACAAAGAGAATAATAGCTCCTATTAAATTAGGTAAAAAAGAAATAGTTTTATCAATAAACTTATTTAAAAATGCTTCAAAATCATTAAAAGATGCAGAGCTTTGTTTCATAAGGTTCTATTTTTAGAGGTATTATTGTATAAAAATAGGGATTATATTGTATAGAAACAAGTACAATCCACTATCTTTTTGTATTTAGTCATGCAAATTAATCCAAAATTACTCCATTGTTTTAAAGAATTCCGTAAATTTTTCAGATATTGATCTTAAAAAGTTCTTATTCTCGGATTTACTTTCTTCTTCCTCTTCTTTTTTCTCCTCTTTTTCCATTTCAGAAATATTATTTATAGTAGGAGGGATAATAGGAGTTTCCTCTTTAGGTTGCTCCATTTCAGGAGTCAGTACAGTATGTGCTTCATTGGAAGTAAGCTCTCCATGTATTTGAGAGAAATCAATACGTTGTCCTTCTGAGCGTTCTCTTTCTATAGCATCTAACAATAACCCTATGGAAGTAGCATAGATAGGTGATTCCAATTCAGTAGAGGTATTGCTGGCTAAGTGTTCATTAGGAAGTCCAATGCGTGTAGGAAGTCCGGTTACATATTCTACTAATTGTCGCAAATCCTTTAACTCACTTCCTCCTCCAGTGAGGACAATTCCTGCTATTAGTTTTTTTCGGGGTTGATCATAACCATAGTTTTTAATTTCATTGAAAATAGCTCCAATAATCTCTTCCATACGGCAACGGATAATACGAGCTAAGTTCGTTACTTGTATTTCTAAGGGTTCTCTATCTTTGAGAACTTGAATATTGATAACTTCATTTTCCTTAGTATATTCAGGCCAAGCAGAGCCGAACTTAATTTTCAATAATTCTGCTTGTTTGTCAAAGACTCCACAACCTTCTTTGATATCTTTATCTATGATATTTCCGCCAAAAGGAACTACAGCAGTATAGCGAATGTATCCTTCTTTAAAAATAGCCAAGTCAGTAGTTCCTCCACCTATATCTACCAAAGCTACCCCTGCTTCTTTCTCTTCTTCGCTTAATACAGAAGCAGAAGAAGCTATAGGCTCTAAAGTAAGCCCTTTTAGTTCAACACCAGCTTTGGTTACGCAGCGGTGAATATTCTTGATAGGAGCCACTTGTCCTGTAACAATATGGAAAGTTCCTTCCAAGCGAGAACCAACCATGCCAATAGGATCATGAATATCATCCTGCCCATCTACTTTGTATTCTTGAGGGAGAATATGGATTACTTCTTCACCAGGAAACATATTTTTCATACTCATTACACGTAAGCAAAGAGCTTCTAAATCCTTAACAGTGATCATCTCATCAGCATTTTCTCGAATAATGTAATCAGAGGCTTTATCACTATGGATATGTTGTCCAGCAATTCCTACGTATGCTTCTGAGATGGAAACTCCTGCTTTGGCTTGTGCTTGTGCGACAGCTTGTTGTATGGAGTCAATGGTTTTTCCGATATTGCCTACCATGCCACGAGCAATACCTTGACTTTTAGCTTTGCCATATCCTAAAATTTCTAACTTACCATATTGGTTCTCGCTACCAATAATAGCAACGATTTTAGTAGTTCCTATGTCAATTCCTGCAATATATTTTTTCTGATTCATTTTAGCATCTATCTTCATCTCTGATAATTATTTTTGCGTTTCCTTAAATTATATTTTGTGTTTTTTAACAAATTCACTAATTATCCTCTTCTGCTGAAGAGGGCTTTGTACAAACAACTTGATTATTGTATTGTAGATTTATCATTGTATATCTGTCTAAGAAATGATCTTTGGAGGCTTTTCTATAAAAAGCTTTCAGATTATTGAATTTTAGGGAAATATCTTGAGCGTTTCCTAAGCAGACTAAAAAATCGGCTCCTCTTAGTTTGGCATAGAACACTCCTTTATCGGCAATAACTTCTACTATATTCTCTTTTAGGAAGTTATCCTTGTATATATAGGAGAGAATAAGATGAGTGTCTTCCCATACAGTTTCTGTAATGCCACGAACGATGGGTACTCTTGCAGAATAAGCATTTGAAAGAGGCATCTGCTTACCTTGCATATCCATATAGTAGAATTGATCATTATTGACGATTCTTGCAATAGGCTCACGCTGCTTTACAATAACCTTTACAATACCATCAATAGTTAAGTAGATATCAGCATTTTCTACCATAGGATTAGCATCCAATCTTTTTTCTAATAAGTTGATATTTATCTCCTTAGTAAGGTATTCTTCTGGATTCTTTATTGAAAACAGCAAATTTTCAATAGCATCATTGGTAATATACTGAATGTTCTTAGGACTTCCTAAGCGAGTAATGTCCACTTTTTGAATTTTCCTAATATTGTTACGATGATTAGCAAAAGATTGTAATATGATAGGAAAACCAATAATAATACTGATTTTCAATATATTAATGATTCTATTCCTTTTACTATTCATTGATAAAAAACACTCGCATTCTCTTAGCAAAGGTAGTGATAAATAAATTAAAAGTAATAGGTAAGTAAACTAAATTTATTAACAATAATCTATCACTTTTTTTAATAAAAAATTCACTATTTATGTATTTATATTTTCTGTATCTTTGTACCCAAATAGCAAGAAATAAAATGAAATTTCCGCAACCCTATACTTTAGAACAAATAGCCACGATTATTGGCAGCCGCTATATAGGTGATAAAGATTTTCCCGTATTGGGGATGAATGAGATACATGTAGTGCGGGAGGGAGATATTGTCTTTGTAGACCATCCTAAGTACTATGATAAAGCGCTACAATCCAAGGCTACTGTAGTACTCATTAACAAGGAGGTACCTTGCCCTGAGGGAAAAGCCTTACTTATTTCCGAGGATCCTTTTCGTGATTTCAATAAGCTCACCCGCTTCTTTAGGCCTTTTGAGAAAGCAACCACCCTTGTAGCAACCACTGCAAAAATAGGTGAAAATACTATCATTCAACCAGGGGCTTTCATAGGTAACCATGTAGTGATAGGTAAGAACTGTCTCATCCATGCTAATGTTACTATCTATGACCATTGTGTGATAGGTGATGAGGTAACTATCCACTCAGGAACCACTCTTGGTGCCGATGCTTTTTATTATAAAAAACGACCTGAAGGCTTTGATAAGCTTCTCTCTGGCGGGCGTGTAGTGATAGAAGATCATGTGGACTTGGGAGCACTCTGTACGATAGATAGAGGTGTAACAGGCGATACCACTATCAAGCGAGGAACGAAAATAGATAACCATGTGCATGTAGGTCATGATACGGTAGTAGGGGAGGAGTGCCTAATTGCTTCCCAAGTGGGCATCGCAGGATGTGTGGTGATAGAGGATAGGGTAACCCTATGGGGACAGGTGGGTATCACCAGCGGGGTGACCATAGGCGAAAAAGCAGTTATTCTGGCGCAGAGTGGTGTGACCAAATCCTTAGAAGGCAACCAGACTTATTTTGGTTCTCCTGCTGAAGAAGCCCGTAAAAAATATAAGGAACTAGCTTCTGTAAGAAATTTTGCCGAAACACATTAGCCATTAGGGCATGCCGCAGATGAAAAAAGTACTGATAGTCACCTATTATTGGGCGCCAGCAGGAGGTCCTGGCGTACAGCGTTGGCTAAAATTTGTCAAGTACCTACGTGATTTTGGGATAGAACCTATCATATATACCCCAAAAAATCCTACTTATCCTATGGTAGATGCCCATATAGCCGATGACCTACCCCAAGACCTGACTTTACTTCGGACGAAGATATGGGAACCCTACGGCTTGGCCTCCCTCTTTTCCAAAGAGAAAACAAAGAAGATCAGTGCAGGGATTATCCCTACCAAGAAGCTCTCATGGGTGGACAAGTGTCTGCTATGGGTACGTGGGAATCTCTTTATCCCCGATGCTCGGGTACTATGGGTACGTCCCTCAGTGAAGTATTTGTCTGACTATATTACTACTCAGGGCATAGATACTATTATCACCACAGCGCCCCCTCATAGCATACACCTCATAGGGTTACACCTAAAAGAAAAATACCCTACCCTACGATGGATAGCCGACTTTCGCGACCCGTGGACGAATATAGGTTACCATTCCCAACTTAGACTTACCGAGAGGTCAGCCCAGAAGCACCTCGCCTTAGAGCGCAAGGTACTCCAGAGCGCCGATACTATTATCGTAACCAGTCCCAGCACCCAGCGGGAATTTACCGCAAAGACCTCAAAGCCCATTGTACTTATCACCAATGGCTATGATGATACCTTCGGGGAGGAAGTTCCCCTATCTCCCTACTTTATGCTCTCCCACATAGGCTCCTTACTCTCAGAGCGCAACCCAGAAACCCTTTGGCAGGTATTGGGAGCCATGGCAGCAGAAAGCCCTGCCTTTAGGCAGGATTTACGTATATGCTTGGCGGGGAAGGTAAGTGAGGAAGTCTTTGTTACCATAGAGAAATATGGGCTTAGCTCCTCCTTGGAGTACAAGGGGTATCTAAGTCATACCGACGCACTGGCGCTACAGCGAAGCTCTCAGTTATTACTTCTTTTGGAAATCAATCACCCTAAGACAGAAGGCATTATTCCAGGAAAGCTCTTTGAGTATATGGCTGCACAACGTCCTATTCTTGCCTTGGGCTACTCGCAGTGGGATGTGAGAGAAATCATCGCTCAGACCCATACGGGTATTACTCTTTTGGTAACCGATGCTCCCGCTATTAAGCAAGCCCTTACCCATTACTATACCCTATATAAGGCAAATCAACTCCATACCCAGCCCACCTCCCTTGGTGCCTATCATAGAAAGGCACTTACCCAAAAGCTTAGTGAGGTGATTTTGGAGAGAGGAAAAGGCTAAAGGGAGTAAAAAAATGATATTTTTAGTAGGTAGATTAATCCAATTCCACTCTATATTTGTAGCCCCTATCATCTATGAAAAAAGCTGTACCATCGCTGATATCAATAGGGAATAAATGGCTGCCATCTAACCATCCTCCGTTATTCCAATATATTTTGATAAGTTCTTTCTCTTGTCTTCTTTATTGTTTTACTGAAATAGAGCTTAGGAAAGTATTCTTTTCTGTATAAGCTTTTTGACTGTCATTCATAAGAATACATTGGAAAGAGACAGCCCTACCGCGGACAAATAGAATAACATTCCCCCTATTAGTAACTTCTCCATTCATAGGATTAATTGCAGAAAAACTATATTTTTTCCCATAGAACTTACCTTTTTTGATAGATTGTATTTCAGGTTCACTTTCAGAATTAGCTAAAGCTCCTTGTATAAAATGATTAAGAAAACTTTCTGCAACCTCTTTTTTCTCAGCTTCAGAGAAGTTTTTCTCAGCCATAAGATACTCCGCTCTACGAGGGACATCAGCTATGATAGCCATAAAAATAGCATTATCTGTTTGGGTTATATATTGCCGAGCTCCTTGCTCTGTCTGGTATATAGGTGTATTAGGGAAAGTAACCCAGACACCATTATCTACCTCTTTCTTCACTTGGGAGAAAAGAGAGGTTGTGAGTAAAAAACTAAGAATAATTGTAATAGTTTTCATAAACTTCTATTTGAATAATCCTTTAATACTTGTAAAGCTCCAATATATCTACTATCTTTATAATCTTTTTTGAATAGATCAATTTTTTCAGGATCTTCTACATTCCAATAATAGTAGAAATATTTCCCTCTTGGACATAAATGAGGGTTATCAAAAAAATCTTCTTCTATATCTTCTTTCAAAATTCTGCATTCTCCTACATCTATTTTAGGCTTTGCTTGGCTATCTAAAAAAGCCTTCACATAAGCATACCCCATCATAAGGTTTTTTGATATTCCATTAAATCCTCTTCTCTCCTGATAGGAGAAATCACCATAGGCAATATTTGTTGTTAGCATATAATTGGCTTCCAACATTTTCAGATTGATTGATTTTACAATTCTTAATAAAATTTCTAATTTCTCTTCTTTTGAAGTATCTCTTGTAACATATAAAGTACCACAATCAGAAATAAAAATTCCATTTATGTCACGACAGGTTTGTAATTCATCATAACCAATTTGATAAAACTTATCTAAAGCATAAAAAGCTTTATTTTCATTCATCATTGCCTTAAATCCACAAATATCAATAAAGGCAACAAATGTTTGACCAGAAAAATTGTTCAACATATTATTCATTTTTTAGATTATTTAAATTTTACACCCTATAGAGAGTTCTTTAAAATGAGCCGGTTCGCAGGATTTTTCATACCAATAAAAGCTCTTGCCTGATTAGCTTCCATTTCTAAAACAGACTTACTCATAATTATCTTAAATAATATTCTTTTTCAGCTAGTTGGATTTTTAAAATAGGAAGTTTTTTAGTACTACTTACTGCCATTTCTAAGATTTATTTTATAAGTGAATTATATATTAGAACTTGATAATAGGTTTTTTGTATTTAGATATTTTAATAAATAAATTTGTAATAGTAAGTACTATCAAATAGATAAAAGTTAATCCCCCAAAAGCCATTGTATCATCTTTGTTTGAAAAACCATCCTTTATATAAAAAATCGTAAAAGTAGGTAACCATATGGCAACAAAAACGAAAAAAACATAATTTATTACAGATATTTTAGGCTTAAAATATACAATAAGCATACCTATAAAACCTATACCTGTTCCTATAAGAGTAGTAACAAGGGCAATAAGAGCAGCATCTTCTCTTATTTTGCTATGATCCAAATAGATACTGTTGTTTCCATAACTATCTACTTTATTAGAACTTAAAAAAGGTATTCCTAATGAGAAAATAACAAAGAAAATGACTATAGCTAAAAGAAAAGTTGAGATAAATACATTACTTAATGTACCTTTTTTATCTGATTCTATTGTGTCTTTTTCTTGTATAATATCATATTTTTCTTCATCATTTTGAGAAGATTCAACAGATATATTCATTATATTAACTCCCATTCTATCGAGTATCTCTAAAGCTCTTTTATCTCCATATTTTGCAGATTTTTTAATAAATTCTTCAGCTTTAGCTATATTTTTATTGACTATTTCTCCTCTTAAATATAGCATTCCTAATTCATATAATGCTTTAGGATATTTTTTCTCACTTGCTTGCTTGTAATATTCAAAGGCTCTTGATAAATCTTTTTCTATATATTTACCTTCAAAATATAACTCGCCTAATATATACATGGCTTCTGCATTTCCTAATATAGAAGCTTTTTCTAAAGTAGGGAATGCTTCTACATAATTTTCTTGCTGTATAAGTTGTTTGATTTGTATTAATAGTTTCTCTTCTTCTATCTGATTGACAGCTTCTTGTAAGGAAGAAATGTTACTTTTAGAATTCATAACTTAATAAAATATCCCTACTCTCTTATAGGCTTTTCGGGATACGCCTTTTATAACCTTTTCGTCCTTCGGATAACGGATATGTTAGATTCTTTAGATAATAAAAAAAGCAAACCTACTCGCAGGAAATTCCGCGAGCAGGCTTACTCGTTAAAATATACACTGACAACCAGCTACTTAATAAAGTGCTGTGCTGAACTGTGCTGTGCTGAACTGTGCTGTGCTGTGCTGTGCTGTGCTGTGCTGAACTGTGCTGTGCTGTGCTGTGCTGTGCTGTGCTGTGCTGTGCTGTGCTGTGCTGTGCTGTGCTAAATAAAGATTATTTAGAATAACAAAGTTACGAATTTTCAGTGAGTTACGCAAATTTATCATAGAAAAATTAAATTTTATAGTTAGGTGTCTTTAGACAGCAAAAATAATGAAAATATTTGAATTTAATTAGGAATTAATGTTAAATTTTAATAGGATTCTTGAAATAGTGTTTGGGATGGTTTCTTAGGGCTGTTTTTGGACCGTACGACATCCAATAGTTACTGTAACTATAGAGGTGGCGCCGGACATTCTTCATTCTTCACTTTCAAAGTTCTCTTCCATTATGAATTCTTCTTCTAAGGGAGTGATTTCTTCTTCCTCTCGTATTTTGTTCAACCAACGTGTCTCATCATTAATACGATATAGCATAGTGGTAGCCGAGAGCCTGTCAAAGAGTTCTTTGCTGATAGTTACCTTAGAATAGTAGCTATTTAAGGGTAGTTCAATCTCTTTTTCACCATTTCTTCCTATAATAAGAAAGCTAATAGGAGTATTTCCCTTGAATTCTTTTAGAAAACTCTTGAAAAAATTTAAATTCTCTTTATTAACCTGTTGGACATCTGTGGCAATTTGTAATTTATGAATATTACTTAGTGCATTTTCTAAGAAATCAATATAAGTAAAGTTTATCTTAGGGGCACTTTGTTGTCCTTCTTTGTTTATATAACCTGTGGAGATGTAAGCCTTGATGAAGACAAATTGATTTTCGGATAGGAAATGGCGAAACTTAAGATATTCTTCGCCAAAGATACGAAATTCAGCTACACCGCTATAGTCTTCTATGGTGAAGATTCCCCATCCTTTACCTGTCTTGCTGGTCTTATGTTCTGTCTTGGTGATGATACCTCCGAATCGTACTACTTGGTTTTCCAGTCCTTCAAGCCCCCCAGATAGTTCTATCACTTCTTTGTTACAGAGATATTGCAGTTGGTATTTGAAGATATCCAAAGGGTGTCCAGAGATATAGATACCCACTACTTCTTTTTCTCGACGGAGCTTTTCCATTGGACTCCATTCTTCAGTATAGGGCATTTTTGGTTCAGGGATTTGTGTTTCAGGGCTGTCTCCAAAGAGGCTTAACTGTATGGATTTGGCGCTTTCTTGTGCTTTGGCACCGTAGCGGAGTATTTTTTCTAAGAAAACCATATTCTCCGAAGGCTCTTGGTGGAAGAATTGTGCGCGGTGTACCTCAGGGAAGGAATCGAACCCACCAGCTAAGGCTAGACTCTCGAAAGCCTTCTTGTTAGCCGACTTGAGGTCTATGCGCTTTACCATATCAAAGATGGATTGGTAAGCTCCTGATTTTCGTGTCTCTACGATAGTATCCACAGCAGCCTTACCCAATCCCTTGACGGCTCCCATTCCAAAGCGTATTGCCCCCTCTTTGTTGACAGTAAACTTGTACTCGGATTCGTTCACATCAGGACTGAGCACCTTGATACCCATACGATGGCATTCAGAAAGGAAGAAGCTGATGGACTTGATGTCATTCATATTGTTGGAGAGTACTGCCGCCATGAATTCGGCAGGATAATTTGCCTTGAGATAAGCCGTTTGGTAGGCAATCCACGCATAGCAAGTAGAGTGTGATTTGTTAAAGGCGTAGCTGGCAAAGGCTTCCCAGTCCTTCCATATCTTCTCCAAGACCTCAGCAGGATGCCCTTTTTTTCGGCCACCTTCAATAAACTTAGGCTTCATTTCAGCTAAGACATCTTTGAGTTTTTTTCCCATCGCCTTTCTTAGCTTATCGGCTTCTCCCTTGGTGAATCCTGCTAATTTTTGGGAAAGAAGCATTACCTGCTCTTGGTATACGGTGATACCGTAGGTGTCTTTGAGGTATTCTTCCATATCAGCCAAGTCATAGGTGATAGGCTCTATACCTTGTTTGCGATGGATAAAACTTGGAATATAGTCCATAGGTCCCGGACGGTAGAGGGCATTCATAGCGATTAGGTCGGCGAAGACGGTAGGTTTAAGTTCACGCATATATTTTTGCATACCGGGGGACTCATATTGGAAAATTCCTATAGTCTCACCTCGTTGGAAAAGGGCATAAGTAGGCTTGTCATCCAAGGGAATATGATCTATGTCTAACTCAAATCCGTGTCGTTTTTGGATTAAAGATACGGCATCCTTGAGAATGGTAAGGGTTTTCAGTCCCAAGAAGTCCATCTTCAAGAGACCTGCACTCTCTACGACAGAGTTGTCAAACTGAGTAACAAATAAGTCCGAATCCTTGGCGAGCATCACAGGAACAAAGTTGGTAATATCGTCAGGGGTGATGATGACTCCACAGGCATGGATGCCTGTATTGCGTACTGATCCTTCCAAGATACAAGCCTGTTGGACAGTTTTGGCTGAGAGGTCATGTCCCTCAGCGATTTTCTTGAGTTTATCAATTTTTGGTAAGTCACTACCTACCTTTTCTTTAAGTTCCTCATCGGTAAGGGAAAAGATTTTCTTAAGAGAGATATTAGGAATCAGTTTGGCTATCTGGTCGGCTTCTTTCAGCGGCAAGTCCAGAACTCGAGCAGTATCACGTATAGAGGACTTTGCAGCCATAGTTCCATAAGTGGCTATTTGAGCAACTTGATTGGCACCATATTTGCCAATCACATAGTCCAAAACACGTCCACGTCCGTCATCCTCAAAGTCAATATCAATATCGGGCATGCTTACACGGTCAGGATTGAGAAAACGCTCAAAAAGCAGATCGTATTTAATAGGGTCAATATTGGTAATTCCTAAACAATAAGCCACAGCAGAGCCTGCAGCAGAACCACGACCAGGTCCTACCGAAACACCCATATTGCGTGCGGCAGTGATGAAATCCTCCACAATGAGAAAGTAACCAGGATATCCTGTTTTTTCTATAATAGAAAGTTCAAAATCAATACGCTCTCGAATCTCATCGGTGAGTTCTTTATATCGTTTTTTGGCGCCTAAGTAGGTAAGATGTCTGAGGTATTTGTTCTCTCCCTTCTTGCCAGTAGGGTCGCTCTCCACTTGGAATTCCTTGGGAATGGAAAATTTAGGAAGGAGAATATTGCGAGCCAATTCATAAGGGGTTATCTTATCAATAATTTCCTTAATAGAAAGAATGGCTTCAGGGATATCCTTGAAGAGTTCTTTCATCTGCTGGGAGGATTTGAAGTAGTACTCTTCATTAGGCAACCCATTGCGGAAGCCGCGTCCCTGTCCAATGGTAGTGGCTTGTTTTTCCCCATCCTTCACGCAGAGTAAAATGTCATGCGCATTGGCATCCTGAGGGCTGATATAATAAGTGTTGTTGGTAGCAACCAATTTGACTCCGTGCCTTTTAGCCAATTCTATAAGAACGGCATTGGCACGGTTTTCGTCCTCTTGTCCATGTCGCATAAGTTCTATATAGAAGTCCTCTTGGAAGTGTTCCTTCCACCACAGTAGAGCCTCTTCCGCTTGTCGGTTTCCTAAATTCAGTATCTTAGAAGGAATTTCCCCCTGTAGGTTTCCGGAGAGGACAATCAATTGATCTTTATACTGTTCTACAATTCCTTTATCTATACGGGGAACATAGTAGAAGCCTTCTGTATAAGCAATAGAAGCCATTTTGATTAAGTTCTGGTATCCGTCTTTGTTCTTTGCTAAGAGAACAACCTGATATCCATTGTCTTTCTTAGTCTTATCTAAGTGATTCTCGCATATATAGAACTCACAACCTATAATAGGCTTGATTAAGGTATGGGTGGCAGGTTTTCCTTCCTCCTCCAATTTGGCATTTTTAGCCTTAGCTTCTTTATTATGCTTGGCTACTTCTTTGGTAAAGTGAAAAGCCCCCATCATATTACCATGATCAGTAAGAGCTACAGCAGGCATGTTTTCTTTGGCAGCTGCTGTTACCAAATCGGCTATGGAGGCAGTAGACTGTAATACAGAATGTTGAGAGTGGTTATGTAAGTGTGCAAAAGGAGCAGACTGTAAGAGAGTAAGGTTCTCGGTAAGTTCTGTTGCTGATAATGAGATATCTTCCTTGCTTTTTAATTTCTCTGAGGCTACTTTCAAGTTGATATGATGTAAGCCCCAAAGGGGAATAGGGGAGAGATATTTTTCCTGAATAAGCCTTATTGCTTGTTCAGAAACTTGTGAGGGGGAGAATCCTTCGCCTCTACGAAGAAGTTCAAAAAAACAACGAGCAGTCGCCTCTACGTCAGCGGTAGCATTATGTGCTTCAGCAAAAGGAGTGCCAAATAAGAATTCATGTAGTTCGGTAAGGTTCGGATATTTAAACTTTCCAGCACGTCCTCCGGGAATTCTACATAACTCAGCAGTGAGTTCGGTACAGGTATCAAGTACGGGGAGTTTGGATAGGACAGAACTTACTCCATAACGATAGAATTCTGCCCCCATGATATGGATATCAAAACCTATATTTTGTCCTACTATGTACTGTGTCTTGGCGAGAGCCTTCTCGAATTCCTCAAATACATGATGGATACTCACCCCCCGCTTCGTAGCCAATTCTGTAGAGATACCATGGATACGTTCGGCATCGTAGGGAATGGTAAAGCCATCAGGAGTTATCAGAAAATCTTTATGTTCTAAAAGCTGTCCCTTATGGTCATGCAATTGCCAAGCAATTTGTACTGCACGAGGCCAGTTTTCGCTATCGCTAATGGGAGCATTGTAGTTGCGAGGGAGTCCAGTAGTTTCCGTATCAAAGATTAAGTACATAAAAAAGTCTTTTTAGATAATTGATAATTAATACTATACGGTGTAATATTGATTATCAGTATTATATATAATAAATTTGAGAAACAAAAATACTATATTTTTTTTATTTTTCCATCTTGTTATTGTAAATAATTTGTTAAAGATAATAAAGTAAAAAAGACTGATTCTTAATTCATAAAGAAAAACCCGCCAAAGGAATGACGGGTTTTAAGATTTATATATGATGTATTGATTACATCATTCCAGGCATACCTCCACCCATAGGAGGTGCGGCAGGAGTATCTTCTTTAATATCAACTAAGGCACATTCGGTAGTAAGAATCATTCCAGCTATAGAGGCTGCATTTTCCAAAGCTACACGGGTAACTTTCTTAGGATCAATGATACCAGCACGGAACATATCTACATACTTTTCTGATTTAGCATTATAACCAAAAGAATTTCTGCTGTCTAATACTTTGGCAATCACTACAGAACCTTCACCTCCAGCATTTTCTACAATAGTACGTAGAGGAGATTCTACAGCGCGGTATACGATTTGGATACCGGTAATTTCATCACTATTGTCTGTTTTAATTTTGTTAAGTACATTTCTAGCACGTAATAGAGCTACTCCACCACCAGCTACGATACCTTCTTCTACAGCTGCACGAGTTGCATGAAGAGCATCATCCACACGGTCTTTCTTTTCTTTCATTTCTACTTCAGAAGGAGCTCCTACATAAAGGACAGCTACTCCGCCTGCTAATTTAGCCAAACGTTCTTGAAGTTTTTCTTTGTCGTAATCAGAAGTAGTTACTTCTATTTGAGCTTTAATTTGCCCTACACGAGCTTGAATATCTTCACTCTTACCAGCACCATTTACGATAGTGGTATTATCTTTGTCAATAGATACACGTTCTGCATGACCAAGCATATCTATAGTAGCATTTTCAAGTGTGAATCCTCTTTCTTCAGCAATTACGGTACCTCCTGTTAGGATAGCAATATCTTCAAGCATTGCTTTACGACGGTCACCAAAACCAGGAGCTTTTACAGCGGCAATACGCAAGGCACCACGAAGTTTGTTTACTACTAAAGTAGCCAAGGCTTCACCATCAATATCTTCTGCAATAATAAGGAGTGACTTACCAGATTGTGCAACAGGTTCTAGGATAGGTAATAAATCCTTCATAGCAGATATTTTCTTATCATATAGAAGGATAAAAGGATTCTCAAGCTCTGCAATCATTTTCTCAGAGTTGGTTACAAAGTAAGGGGAGAGGTAGCCACGATCAAACTGCATACCTTCAACGATATCCACATAAGTATCAGTTCCTTTAGCTTCTTCTACCGTAATAACTCCTTCTTTACCTACTTTTTTAAATGCATCAGCAATAAGTTCTCCTATAGTATCATCATTATTAGCAGAGATAGCAGCTACTTGACGAATTTTATCAATAGAATCACCTACCTTTTGACTTTGCTTCGCTAATTCATTTACGATAGCATTTACGGATTTATCAATACCTCTTTTTAAATCCATGGGATTAGCACCTGCAGCTACATTTTTAAGCCCCTCTCTTACAATAGCCTGTGCAAGTACAGTGGCAGTAGTAGTACCATCACCTGCAAGATCATTGGTCTTAGAGGCTACTTCCTTTACCATTTGTGCTCCCATATTTTCAAGAGCATCAGGAAGTTCTACTTCTTTAGCTACAGTAACTCCATCTTTAGTAACCGTAGGGGCACCGAATGATTTGCTAATAATTACATTACGTCCTTTAGGACCTAATGTTACTTTCACTGCATTGGCAAGGGCATCTATTCCTTTTTTTAAGCCATCACGTGCATCAATATCAAATTTTATATCTTTTGCCATATTCTTTTATTTTTTAAATTTATACAATTGCTAATACATCGCTCTCACGCATGATAAGGTAAGTCTTCCCTTCCAATTTAAGTTCGGTTCCTGCATATTTCCCATAAAGAACCTCATCTCCCACTTTAAGGGTTACAGGATTTTCTTTAGTTCCTGCTCCTACAGCAACCACTTTTCCTCTTTGTGGTTTTTCTTGAGCAGTATCAGGAATAATAATTCCAGAAGCGGTAGTCGTTTCAGCGGGTGCTGGTTCTATTAGCACTCTATCGGCTAATGGTTTTAATTTTACACTCATATTTATTCTATTTATTTTATAAATCTGTATTCTCTGTAAGCATAAAGTATGCCAACCTAACAAATATGTCAATTTGTCAGTGATTATATAGGGCTACTGTTTCCAATTCTTATAAGGATTTTTGCTTAAATAACTATTGTAATAACGAGTATCTCCAGTAACTTCTAAGCCAATCCAAGAAGGTTTTTCAAAGAATTGATACTCATTGTCTAATTCTATTTCAGCAATAATAAGCCCCTCATTTTCACCATGAAATACATCTACCTCATAAAGAGAATGATTGATGAGTACTTCATAACGAGTCTTTTCAATAGAGAAAGGTTCACATAAAGGTAATAAAGTGTAGACATCATTAACGGAAATTTCTTTTTCCCATTCGAACCTGCTGATTCCATTAGTACTTTCTCCTTTAATGGTAAGATATCCTTTTTCTCCTTTTAATCGTACCCGTACTGTTCTACAGGGGTCTGTATTGAGAAAAGCTTGTATAATTTGGGTGTTTTTGTGTGATTGAGAAATAAAATCTGTATTTCTAACTAAAAATTTTCGTTCAATTTCAATAAAATTCATGGTATTTACTATTAAATATAGGAATTTAACTGACAAAATTTCTCTTTTTGTGTCATCGAAGACTATTTATGACATATTTATAAGGCTACCTTTCTCAGAATCTTTTGTAACTGTTAGTGAAATAGGGATACGCTCCTTGAGTTCTTCCACATGAGAGATAATTCCTACGATACGATTATCTTTCAATAGATTAGTGATTGTTTCAAATACAATATTAATAGATTCACTATCCTGAGTACCAAAACCTTCATCTATGAAAAAGAAATTCTTATCTGCTTTGGCATTGCTTTGTACACTTTCAGCTAAAGCTAAAGCAAGACTTAAGGAAACTTGAAAAGCCTGCCCTCCAGAGAGAGTCTTCACACTTCTGCTTCGTCCTTCATTGAGATAATCTATTATTTCAAATTCATTATTCTCATTTAGCTGTAAGCTTAATTGACCTCGAGTCATTTGCTGAAAACGTATATTAGCATATTCACAAAGTTGCTGCAGATAAATAGAGGAAATATATTGAACAAATCCTTGTCCTCTGAAAATATTATCTAAGAGTTTTATATTTTCATTACGTTGCTTGTAGTATTCTACAGATTTTATAATCTCTTTCTTTGTAATGTAGGCTTTTTTCAAGCGTTCCAATTCACTTTCTATTTTTACGCAGGTATCATTATTAATCTTTATCTCTTGTTCTTTACTTGAATATTGGCTTTCTATATCATTAAATACTTGGTAACTAAATGATTTTTGATTAAATTTCATTTCTAATTCTTTGATTTGCTCTTGCAATGATTTATAATGAACCCGAAATGTTTGTATTTTTACTTGATTCTCTTCAATAGCTATAGGTGTACTTAGGATAGTTTTTACATCTTCAAACTTTATCTGCTCTTGTTTGAGTACTTTTTCTAAAGTATTTTCCGTGGAAGAGAGTTCTTCCTCCCATTTGTCAAGGAGTTCATTAGTATTTTTCAAATGTGCATCATACTGTGATTCTAAAGGAATTATATTATTTTTTTCCTCTGTTAATGTTAGGTATATTTCCTCTGTTTGTTTGTTTGAAAGAGACCTCTCTTGATATTCTTTTTCAATCAAGGTATATTCTTTTTTTAGATAATCATTAAAGGAAAGTATCTTGATATTTTCTTTTTTACTTGAAATATTTCCTTGTAAAGAAGCTATATTTTTGTGAATATTGCTAAGCCTATCTCTATATTTTTTTAATTTTTCCTGAAGGTTTTCTACTTCTTTTAATATTTTTTTGTGGGATGTCTCTTTCTCTTCGATTTTACTTTCAAGATCAGCTGCAAGCTTCTGCTTTTGTAAGTAAAGAGAATGATCATCAATAGAAAATTCTTTCCATGTAAAATTTCTAGTATGTTCCGAAATGTCTTTCTCTATTTGTGTAAATATATTCCTCTCTGAAGAAAGTTGAGCATCAAATATTTTTTTTCTATCAATATATTTTTCTATTTGAAAGAGTGTTTGTTGTAACCTTTCCTGTTTTATTTCGATATTTTTTATTGATTCTTTAGCAGATGCTATCTCATTACTTACATCTTCAAAAAGAGGAATATGAGGATGTTCTAATGAACCACACAAAGGGCAAGGAACTCCCTTATGAAGTCCTTGTGAATAATGTGCTAACTGACATTGTACTTCAAGTTGGCTTATTTTCTGGCTAAGAGTTTGTTTCTCATTCTGTAAGAGTTCTTTTCTTTTATCTATTTTTTCTTTATAATCTGAGGGAATCTCATTTTTTAATGAAGTAAATGTATCTAAATCCTTTGAAATATCCTGTAATTGTTTTTTTAAAGTACTTATCTTATTTATTTGCTTATTTCTATTTTCTTTTAAAATATGATACTTTTCATACCAATTACCTACCTCTAAAAGTATTTTATTATCTATTTGTTGTTTCTTAAGAGTTTCTATATTAATTTCAAGTGAAGATATAGTTTTTTTCTGCTCTTTAAGCATTCTTTCTTCTTCCTCAATTATATTCTTTCCTTTTTGGGCATTTTCTTCCTCAGTTATTAGTTCTTTTTGTAAAGGAATGATAGATAGTATTTGTTTTAAATCATCTTCTACTATTTTTGTTTGAGAGAGTTGATTAAATTTCTTTTGTATGGATTCAATTCTTTGATTAAGGTTCGCAATTTTTTCTCTTATTTCCTTAAGTTTAGTAACTTCTGTCTCCTTTTTAACTTTATATGAATTTACTTCATTTTGTATCTTTTCTTTATTATCTAATAAGTTTTTAAATAGTCTTTCTATTCTTTCGTAGGTATTTACTTTTATCTCTAATGCATCAATAATAACTTTTTGTTTATCAAGGGAAGAAAATTCATCCTTTTTTTTGTTTAAGAGTTCATAATCTGATTTCAGAATTTTGAGTTGTTCATATTGGCTTTTTATATATATGAATTGTGTTTTTAAGGTTTTTTGTTTTTCTTTTTCTAAATCAAGTTTTTCTTTCTGAAATTGGATATTTTCTTCATTTATTTCATCAAGTCCCTTAAGTTGTCCTTCTTTAAAACTTAGTTTTTCGCCATTTTCTTTCTTTATTTTTGCTATATTTTCTGATAAATCAAATTTTTGTAGATTAAAGATTTCCTTCATCATTTCAGTCCTATCCTTGGCGCCAAGTTCTAAAAATTCTTTAAATTGTCCTTGAGGAATAATGATAGTTCGCTTGAAATTATTATAGCTTAATCCTATGATATCCTGTGGGTTAGCATTCTCTAAAGGAATCCATTGTTTGTTCTTATTTTCATAGAACTGTACAGTAGGGCTTTTTACATCATTGAAATTCTTACTGTTACGCTTATATTCTCTTACTACACGAAATATTTTATTTTCAAAATTAAGGAACTCAAAATCAATATAGAAACGGTTTGATTTGAGATTTAGCATGTTATAATTTCTTTTATCATTAACACTATTTAAGCGTTCAGTTCGTCCGTAAAGAGCAAAGGTAATAGCCTCTAAGATAGAGGATTTTCCTGAACCTACTGCTCCAAAAATACCAAATAATCCAGCTTCTGTAAGTAGAGAAAAATCAATTTCTTGTCTTTTTTGATAGGAATAAATCCCTTCTATGGTAAGATATAAAGGTAACATTATTGAGCTGATAGAATTTCTTTAAATAAATTAATAATTTCTTTATTAGGAGCAATGCCATTATTTTTGTATTTGAAATATTTTTCAAATAAAGGAATGACATTTTGAAAATTAATATCTTGAAAAGTTAATCCATTGTGAATTTTATTGGATTCTTCCGTAAGGAGTTTTGGAATGAGATATACAATTCCTGAATGAGCATTGTAGAGTTTCTTCCTGTCTACAGCCTTTAGAAATTCTTTTAATTCAATGGTTAGTTCCAACCAAGTATTTGGATGTTTCTCTAACCAACTTATAGCATTATCCACTGTATGAAAGGTTTTGCGTATTAATTGTTTTCCACTATGCAAAGCAACTTTTGAAAAAGTCACTTCTTTATTGGGCTGAGCATCAACGATAACTACATATTTTTCTTGACCTGCCTCACTAAAACTATAACAGAGAGGAGAAGAGGAGTATACAATAGGTTTTTCTTTGCTACCAATATTTTTGAAATTATGCAAGTGACCCAAAGCTGTATATTGTATTTCACTAGGAATAGCATCGGAATAAATCATATCAGCATTTCCTATTCTGATAGGTCGCTCTCCTTCAGGTTCTTCTAAAGGTTCTCCATTTTTTGGATTTATAAATAGATGTGCAGTAAGAATATTGACTCCTTTATTGTCACAGAATTCATGTGCTAATAATTCCCAGTTTTTGGCTAATAAATTATTAATTCCTAATGGTTTATCTTCACCTAAATCTTGTTTCAATCGTGATTCATTGGCATAAGAAGTATGTAAGATTCTTAGAGGATAGTTATATTTTTCTATTTGAAGTTCTATAAATCCCCTAGCTGATCGCAGGACTTTGAAATGCTCTGTTTCAAAGGGAGTTACTTGAACATTGGGTTGACCTATAAGGATAATTCCACATTCACGAGCTAAAGGGTCAGGAGCTTCAATAAGTTTAGGAGCGTCATGATTTCCTGAAATGGCAATAATAGGGCGAATACCATTAGGGGATAATCGCTTTAATGTTCTGTAGAAAAGCTCTATAGATTCCGTATTTGGAGTGAAATTATCAAACAAATCTCCTGCAATAATTACAACATCAACATGCTCTCTATTGGCTATTTTAATGATTTCATCCATTACAGCACATTGCTCCTCCATGCGAGAGAATTGATTTAATTTTTTTCCCAAGTGCCAATCGGCAGTATGCAGAATTCTCATAATTTAAATTTACTAATTTGCGGGTATGAAAAAATCCGCAAAAACATATATTTTACGGATTTGATAAAAAATAATATAAACTATAAAAACTACAATTTTCACATTACTACACTTAATCACTTAACACAGAAGGAGTTCCTTCTTTTGTTATATAATTAATTTTTAGTGCATTAATATCTCTCAGCTTCTCTTTTAAGTCTCCAATAATTCCCATTTTAGTATGCTTATCTACCTTTAAAGAAGTTATAAATATTTCTTTATATCTCTCTTGTAAACCTTCTTTATATTTTAGGATAGGAGTTCCTATTTTATCTACGTCTACAAATACATCATTTATTTGTAATCTTGCATTTTTTCCATATTTTTCTTGATATCTTTGTAAAGGCTCTCCAGCATATACGTATATTACAGGATCCTTTTTATCTAATTTCTGCACTTGATTAGCAGTAGGTAGATCATTGGTTACCATGATTTCTCCATCCTTGGATTGAGTTACTGTCATAAAAAAGAACAGAAGCATGAAAATAATATCAGGCAGAGATGCAGTTGAGATAGGAGGTACTCCTTCACTTTTTTTCTTATTGAACTTTGCCATCACTATTAATTTTTATCTTTTTTTATACTTGCTTCCACCAATTTCTTTGGAAATAGCTCTTGTAGCTTTTCTAATTTTGGTCTTAATTCCTCTTTCCTCTTATCGGAAGTCTTAGCAGCATTAAATTCTGCATCCATTTCCTTATAGGAAACTTCATTAGGATATAATCTTTTTCTTTCTCTTTCTCTTAGTTCATAATAAGCTGCTACTAATTCATTTTGTACGACTATGTATGTATCATAATTAGTTTCACGATCATTTTGTAAGGAGATTACAGCCTTATTGGGATTATCTGATGAAGTTGGGTCATGCTTTCCCTGACAATAACTACAGGCTTCATCTGCGCTACCTCCTCCATTATCTAAGAATTCAACAGCTGCCTTTCTAAGATTTTTGATATTCATCAATTTGTCCTCTACTAATAACTGATTTTGTTTATTAACCAATACAACAAAAAGATTTCGTTCATTAATAGGAGGCTCTTGTTGTTCTTGTTGAGGAACTTTAGGAGGTAATTTTGCAGTTATGCCCGCATTGGAACTTATGTCGGTTGTTACTAAGAAAAATATTAGTAACAAAAAAGCTATGTCCGCCATAGAACCAGCATTTACTTCGGGTATTGAACGTCTTGCCATCTTTAAGTTCTTTTAATTACTGAATAGATTACAGAAATTAATGAAATAAGTAAGAGTAAATAAGTTGCCATAATACCTGCACTTATCCACTGATAAGTACTATCTGTACCAAAAAGTACATAGGAGAGTGGGTAAGAGATCACTAAGATACCTAGAAAAACTCCTGTATAAATTAATATCTTTTTAAGAGATTTTGGAGAAGATAGTATATTTTTTGTAGCAGATAGAATAACCGCTGCTAATCCAAAAATAAGTAGCAGATAAGTTACAAAGAACATTCCCCTCATAGGAATATTTCCGATATTATTTTTCACATCATTGGAACTGAACATAAGCCAACCACAAAGAACTACTCCAGCAATACCGAAAATAAGTGCTACTATTTTTGCTATAAGTCCTACTATTTTTGTTTCATGCATAAATAGAGATTTTAGAGGTTAATAATTACTTTTTGTAGTCCACTAATAAGTCCACAAGAGAGATAGAAGCATCCTCCATATTATTTACTATACTATCTACTTTGGCTACAATATAATTATAGAAAACTTGCAATATCATCGCCACAATAAGTCCAAATACAGTAGTAAGTAGTGCTACTTGAATATCTCCAGCAATCAAGGAAGCATCTAACCCACCTGCTAAACTAATTTTTTCAAAGGCTTGAATCATCCCGATTACAGTTCCCATGAATCCTAACATTGGGGCAATTGAAATAAATAAAGATATCCATGAGACATTTTTTTCTAGGAGTCCCATTTGTACTCCTCCATAAGATACTACTGATTTTTCTACAATATCAATACCCTCATCTACGCGATCAAGTCCTTGATAGAAGATAGAGGCTACAGGACCAGGAGTGTTTCTGCAAACTTCTTTAGCGGCTTCTATTCCTCCATTTTTAAGGGCATCTTCCACATTCTCTAGTAATTTCTTAGTATTTGTGGTAGCCATTGTAAGGTAAATAATACGTTCAATGGCAACAGCAAGCCCAATGATAAGACACAAAAGAATAGGAGCCATATAGGCCGGACCTCCTTTTATAAAATATTCCTTGAAACTTTGATGAATGCTCGTCTCTTTTTCTGCTTCCTGTGCAAAAACAGTGGCAAAGTTTATGAAAAATAATGCGGCTAACACCAATTTTGAGTACCTTTTTTTCATTTTTTTCAATTTTAATCAGTAACAATTTATATTTGAAGCAGAGAGGAAGGGATTCGAACCCTCGATACGCTTTTGGCGTATACACACTTTCCAGGCGTGCTCCTTCGACCACTCGGACACCTCTCTATAAGTATCTTTTAACAAGACGTAAAATTATAACAAAAAAATAACCCTACAAATTGTTTTTAGAAAACTTTATGATATTTCTCCCTGAATTTCTTTTTCATATTTGATTTTCAGTTCTTTGTGCCTTATTTCTTTACCTAATAAGTACATTAACTTAGTAATAGCAGCCTCACTGGTAAGGTCTTTTCCATTAATAACACCTATATTCTCAAAATGAGAACCTGCTTCATAAGTGTTAGGAAGTACAAAACCACGTATACATTGTGTAATGTTGACTACAGCAACCCCTCTCTTTATGGCTTTTTCAATAGTTTTAAGAAACCACTCAGAAGTAGGTGCATTCCCTGATCCAAAAGTTTCCATAACTACCCCTTTGAGTGAAGGGATGTTTAGAATACCTTCTAAGATAGGTTCCGTGATATTGGGAAATATTTTTAAAAAAGTAACATTTGGATTAAAGTCTGTGAAAAGATTTAATTTTGTACTTTTATTTTCTTTATGCTTTAGATATTCATTATACACTTTTAAATGTACACCACTCTCAGCAAGAATATGATAGTTTGGAGAATCAAAAGCTTGGAAGTTCTCAGCATCTATTTTAGTGGTGCGGTTACCACGATATAGTTTGTATTCAAAATATAAACAAACTTCTTGGATGACGGATTGGTTGTTCTCTTTTAAACTTGCTAAGCGGATGGAGGTAATTAGATTCTCTCTTGCATCAGTACGCAAATCTCCAATAGGGAGTTGTGATCCAGTAAAGATTACTGGCTTATCTAAGTTCTCAAGCATAAAACTTAACGCAGAGGCAGAATATCCCATAGTATCACTACCATGAAGAACTACAAAACCATCAAACTTATTATAATTCTCTTCAATACTCTGAGCAATCCTTTTCCAATGCGCAATGTTCATATCAGATGAATCAATAGGAGGATCGAATGAAACATGCTCGATGTCACTATCTAATTGAAAGAGTTCAGGGAGTCGTTCTTTGATTTTTTCAAAATGAAAAGGACGAAGAACCCCTGTTTCATAATCTTTCACCATTCCGATGGTACCTCCTGTATAAATGAGGAGAATTTTTGTTTTATTAGTCATAATTTTAATTTGTTAATGACGGGGTTGGCATACATTTCTAAAAATTTTTTTCGTGAAATATTTCCTTCAGAATTACTTCTATTTTCTATTCGTCTCTCAAATTGTCTTAGTTCTTTTTCTGTATATTTATCAGAGAATCTATCAGATTCTGTGAGTATATCATAAGCAATATAATTGGTAGGAAATAGTTTGTATTGAGAATGAATTCTTTCATCTAATAATTCTACGAGTGCTTGTATTTGCCGATTGCTATGTTCTTCTTCTTGAGCTATTATGTCCAATTCCTCATATAAAGGCTTTCCAACTGAAATGTGAACACATCCTTTTTGCCCTACAAAGCCTTGCACTATATTATTATAGTCTTCATTTTCTTGTTTTACATATTCCACTCCATGATGTTGGGCTAATAAAGCAGGTATTTTTAGTATATCAGTAGGGTCAAGTTCATAGGAGATCGCCATAGGAACAATATGTAATTGTTTGAAATAATTCATAAGAGAAGTGCTCTTTGGACAATTCATGGATAACATTTTAATAACTCCTTGTTGGGTTCGGTCATCTCCATCTTTAGTGCGTCCCTCTCGCTGTGCAATCCACACAGAACGATTTTTTTCAATAAGACAACGAGCAATGAATTTAGAGACAATTTGCGATTTTTGTAAAGTTTCTCTCGGTGGAAGTCCTCTGTGAATAATAAAATTACGGTTTAATTTAGCAAAAGCAAGTAAGAAAGGGGTGTTTACTAAATTACTTCCCATAGCTGAGGCAGTCATCTTAAAACCTTTCTCATATAATAATACATTGAGAAAAGAAGTATCCAATATAATATCTCGGTGGTTGGAAATAAATAAATATGCTTGAGAAGGGTTTAATAATTCAAATCCATCATCTGAAAATTGTGTTACACTTTTGTTAATAGCATTCTTAATAATGGGATACATTATTTTTGACTGGAAATCTCTTATTTTTCTACATGAAAGTAATATTTGCATTTGTTCTTCCTCACTAAGATTAGGAAAACCAAATTGCAATAATTGGTGTATGGTAGGGTTGTCCTTAATGTAAGCTAATATTTCAGAAACCTCACTGTCGTGAAAAGGACGTATTTGAGAAAAATCTGTCAAAATATTTAGATTAAATTACTCGGCAAAGTTACGTAAAATTTATCAATTAAAGAAGAATTTATAGATTAAAAATTTTCTTTGCATTGATAGTTGTTTGTTTAATAATTTCATTTTCAGAGAGATTATATACTTCTGCAAGTTTCTTAATAATATGAATGAGATAGGCACTTTCATTGCGTCTTCCACGGAAGGGTACAGGGGCTAAGTAAGGAGCATCTGTTTCTAATACAATGTTGTCCAGAGGAATTTCATGTAAAAAAGTATCTATTTTTCCATTTTTAAAAGTAACAACTCCTCCGATACCAAGTTTTAATCCAAGAGAAATAATTTTTTGAGCTTGCTCTTTGTTTCCAGTAAAACAATGGAAAATACCAAAGAGCTTTTCATCATTTACCTTTTCAAGTATTTTAAGAACTTCTTCAAAAGCTTCTCTGCAATGAATTACTATGGGAAGGTTATATTTCTTGGCTAAGATTATTTGCTTACGAAAAACTTCTTTCTGTTCTTCTAAAAAAGTTTTATCCCAGTAAAGATCCATCCCAATCTCTCCAATGGCGTAAAAATCTTTAGGATGAGATTGCATTAAGGCTGTAACATGTGCTAGTTCTTCTTCCCAATTAGCTTTTACACTGCAAGGGTGCAATCCATTCATGAGAAACATTTGATTAGGGAACTCCTTATACAAACGAAACATTCTCTGAGTATACTGAGAATCAATGGCAGGTAAGAAGAATTGTTTAATTCCTTGCTCCATAGCTCTGAGGACTACTTCCTGGTAATCTGTATCAAAATCTTCTACATATAGGTGTGTATGTGTATCAATAATCATAAATAATATTTTTATCTTCTTGATTGTTATCGTTGAAGGATTTTAATAGAATACAAAAGTAATGTTTTTAAGTAAAATTAAATGTTAAAATTATTATAATACAATTGAAATAATGAGTTATTTGAAAAAAAAATTGTAAATTCGCACTGCAATATAAAGAGATATTAAGATGAAAGAAGAAAAAACCTTACCTACTTTAGGGGAATTTATTATTGAGAAACAGCGTGATTTTAAGTATTCCACAGGTGAATTATCACGACTTATTAGTTGCATCCAAATTGCTTCAAAAATGGTTAATCGTGCCATTAATAAAGCAGGTATTGCTAATATATTAGGAGCAGTAGGAAACCAAAATATACAGGGCGAAGAACAGCAGAAATTGGATGTTATTGCCAATGAAACCTTTATCAAGTCCCTCTCCCAGCGAGAGGTAGTTTGTGGAATAGCCTCTGAAGAAAATGATAATTTTATTGAAATAAAGAGTGGAGAGAACTCAGAATTAAGTAAATACGTAGTCCTTATTGACCCATTAGATGGTTCTTCCAATATTGATGTAAATGTTTCGGTGGGCACCATTTTCTCTATTTATCGTAGAATTACTCCAGAAAATACACCTGTTCAACTGGAGGATTTTCTTCAGAAAGGGATAAATCAGGTAGCTGCAGGATATATAGTGTATGGTTCGTCCACTATGCTTGTTTATACGACAGGTAAAGGTGTGAATGGGTTTACCTTAGATCCTTCGTTGGGTAGTTATTATCTTTCCCATCCTAATATGAAATATCCTGAGAAAGGAAAAATATATTCTATTAATGAGGGAAATTATATAAAATTTCCTCAGGGAGTTAAGAATTATATAAAATATTGTCAAGAGGAAAAGGAAGATCGTCCTTATACCTCTCGTTATATAGGCTCTTTAGTATCTGATTTTCACAGAAATATGATAAAGGGAGGGATCTATATGTATCCATCTACTTCTCAATCACCTAAAGGGAAATTGCGTTTGCTTTATGAATGTAATCCTATGGCATTTCTTACAGAGCAAGCAGGAGGAAAGGCTTCAGATGGGTTCAATCGTATATTAGAAATAGAACCTTCTCAATTGCATCAGCGTGTTCCTTTCTTTTGTGGCAGTCGTTCAATGGTGGATACTATAGAAGCCTTTATGAGGGAAGCTCAAGAATAAAAATTTTTTGGATAACTTTGTACTTTTAAGGGTGATTTTCAGTAGAAATCGCCCTTATTTATTCTTTTCCAGCAAGAATAAGGACAAATTCTCCCTTGGGAGTATTTTTCTGAAAATGTTCTAACAACTCTGAAAGTTCTCCTCTGAGAGTTTCTTCATGAATTTTTGTGAGCTCCCTACTAATACTTGCTTTTCTATGAACACCAAAATAAGTTATGAATTCAGTAAGTGTTTTTAGTAATTTATGTGGAGAAACATAGAATATCATAGTTCTATTTTCTTCTATTAAGTTTTGCAAACGTGTTTGTCTTCCTTTTTTATCAGGAAGAAATCCTTCAAATACAAAACGATCATTAGGAAGACCGCTGTTTACTAAGGCAGGGATAAAAGCTGTTGCTCCCGGAAGGGTCTCTACAGGGATATCTTCTGCTATACAGGCACGAACTAATAAAAATCCTGGATCTGCAATAGCGGGGGTTCCTGCATCACTAATAAGAGCCATTTGCTTTCCTTCCTTAAGTTGTCTGATAAGGCTATCTAAAGTCTGATGTTCGTTGAACTTATGATGGGAGAGCATTGGAATATTTATTTGATAATGCTGTAGAAATTTTCCACTAGTACGTGTGTCCTCTGCTAAGATAATATCTACTTTTTTGAGCACTTGTAAAGCTCTTAAGGTAATGTCCTGCAGATTACCAATAGGAGTAGGAATTAAATATAGTTTTCCCATTATCCAAAACGTTTAGAAATAATATAAAAAAATCTATCCTCATATTCTTCTTTCCCTTGCCAATTATTATAGGAAGGTTTCACTTTGTGAAGGATAAAATCCCAACATTCATCGGGAGTATGCAGATTATTAATCATAGCAATAGTCTTGTTATATTCATCAATACTTCCATTAAAAAGATGTGTTACAAAAGCAATACGGTCATTTAATCCTATTTGTAATTGCTTGCTGAAGATACTATCATTGAGAGTTCGTCCCGTATCTTTTTGTATAGAAGAAGTATTTTTCTGTTCAAAAATGATATCTTTTTCAGGAGCTTGGGAACGAATTTCATCCCAACCACTACCAGAAGTAGAAATAATAGGTTCAGGAGCTTTTTCTATAGTGGTTTCCGAAGTGTTTGAATGGTTAGTGTTTGTTGAATTCTTTTCTAAGACTTCTGGAAGGTTTTTTTCCAAGAAATGAAATATCAAAGCACGTTCATATAATTTGTGTAATTCTTTGAGTAATAAATCAGAATTATCCAAAAGAGCAGGACTTGTAAGTATCTTTTGTGCAATTTGCACAATTTCTAGTTGTATTTCTTCTTTCATAAAAATATTTTTCTGTTGTATGTGTGATAATTATTGTATCTTTGTTCTCTATTAAAAAAGTATTATGTTTCTTGAAAATACTAAGATTTCCAATACATTTGGTTGGATAGAGGTGATATGTGGTTCTATGTTTTCTGGGAAAACAGAGGAACTCATCCGTAGGCTCCGTAGAGCCGAGTTTGCCAAGCAAAAGATAGCCATCTTCAAGCCTGAAATAGATACACGCTTTCGTAAGGAATGCATTGTTTCTCATAATACTACCCAAATAAAGGCTATACCTGTACAATCGGCGACAAATATACGAATTTTAGCTCAAAACTGTGAGGTTATAGGCATAGATGAGGCACAATTTTTTAGTTCGGATATTGTGGAGGTATGTAATGATCTGGCAAACAGTGGTGTTCGTGTAATTGTAGCTGGTTTAGATATGGATTTCTTAGGACGTCCATTTGGTCCAATGCCTGCTCTTATGGCTATTGCGGAATATGTTACTAAGGTACATGCAATCTGTACACGCACAGGTAATTTGGCTCATTATAGTTTTAGAAAAGCATCGGAACAGTCCCAATTCCTTCTTGGAGAAAAGGAAGAATATGAACCTTTGAGCCGAGCAGCCTATTATCAGGCAATGGTTGAAAAGAATAATTCTAATGAAAATTAATCTTTTCTAGAATAAAATTAGGACATTTGATAGGTCTGAAGGTTATTTTATCTACAAAAACGAGTGTAGTACTTGCTTGTATAAGTAATTCTTTACTTTCATTGAAAATTTGATAGTTAAAAATTATTTTTGAGGTTGGTTTTTCTCTTAAGGAGAGGACAATGGAGAGCAACTGATCATAAAGAGCGGGTTTTTTGTAATCAATTTGGAGGGAAATGACAGGAAGCATAATTCCTTTTTCTTCTAATTCTTTGTAAGATATTCCCAAATTGCGGAGCCATTCTACACGAGCTACCTCCAAATATTGAGGATATACACCATAGTATATAATTCCCATTTGATCTGTTTCTCCATACCGAGTGCGAATTTGAAAAATGAAGTTGTTTTCCATAGATGTAAACATTTAATAGTCAATGAGATAATATTTGATTAAAAAAAGAGGTAAAAAAGTGTTGAAAAATTTTTTTTATTCAAAAAAAAGTTGCATTTTTGCCCTGTAATTCGGCACCTCTATTTTTAAAACGCAAATATATAAAATTTCTTACAACTAATGAATACTGATGTACAGAATATTTGGAAAAATTGCTTGTCCTTTATTAAGGATAATGTAACATCTGATGTCTTTGATGTCTGGTTCAAGCCAATAGAACCTGTGGAGTTAACCAAAGATAATACCTTAGTAATAATGGTACCTAGCATGTTCTTCATGGAATGGTTGGAGGATCATTATATTAATTTAATTTGGAGTGCTTTAACTAAAGAATTAGGAACACGTCCCAAGCTCATCTATAATATTAAGATGGAGAATAATCCTAATAAGGCTGAGCAAGCAACAGAACAGCTTCCAAGTGCTAACCGAAAAGCGACAAATATGGAGGCTTTAGGATATGGACAAAAACCTCAGGAATCATTTAATCCCTATATTGTACCAGGACTTGTAGAGGTTAAAGTGGACTCTCAACTGAATCCTAATAAGAATTTTGATAACTTTATTGAAGGAGAAAGCAATCGCTTAGCTCGTTCTGCAGGAATGGCAATTACTCAACGTCCTGGTGGTACTTCTTTTAATCCATTATTTATATTTGGAGGGGTAGGGCTTGGAAAAACACATTTAGCTCATGCTATAGGAAATGAAATACAGGAAAAGTTTCCCAAAAAGAAAATTTTATATATTGAAGCTGAGGATTTTACAAAACAATATGCAGTAGCTGCTAAAAATAATAATCGTACTGATTTTATTCATTTTTACCAACAAATAGATGTTCTTATTATAGATAATGTACAGTTCTTTGCTTCCAAGCAGGGAACTCAAGATGTTTTTTTCCAAATATTTAATCATTTACACCAGAATGGAAAGCAACTTATCTTAACGTCAGATAAGGCTCCTGTGGATATACAAGACGTAGAACAACGATTACTTTCTCGTTTTAAATGGGGATTGTCAGCAGAATTACAAGCTCCTGATTACCAGATGCGTAAAAATATCTTAAATTCTATTTTATATCGTGATGGAGTAGAAATGAGTGAGGAAATAGTAGATTATATTGCTCAAAATGTCAAGACAAATATTCGTGAATTAGAGGGAGTAAACACCTCTCTTATGGCAGAAGCCCTCTTCAATAAGAAAGAAATTACACTTGATTTAGCCAAAAAAGCTGTTGATAAGATTGTAAAGAACATTAAAAAAGAAATTACTGTAGAATATATTCAGGAAATTGTTTCAGAGTATTTCCAACTTACTATAGAGGAATTGCAATCTAAGACAAGAAAACGTCATGTAGTTCAAGCCAGACAGTTAGCTATGTTCTTTGCTAAGAAATATACTAAACTTTCTCTCGCTAATATAGGAAAGTATATAGGTAAAAGAGATCATGCTACGGTCTTACATGCTTGTAAGACTGTTGATAATCTCAATGAAACAGACAAACAATTCCGCAAATTCCTTACAGATCTAAATACTAAGATAAGTAACCGATGATTCCTTCTACACGTATCTTAATGGTATGTTTAGGTAATATATGTCGCTCACCTCTAGCAGAAGGAGTATTGCGTTCTATGCTTGATAAGGATTTTTTTGAAGTAGATTCTGCTGAAACGGCAGGATATCATATAGGTCAAGCTCCCGATAATCGCTCTATCTTAGTAGCGAAAAAATATGGAATAGATATATCTTCATTAAAAGGTAGGATTTTTACTCCAGAGGATTTTGATAAGTTTGACTATATTTTTGTAATGGATAAAAGTAATTATAAAGATATTCTCAGTTTAGCTAAGTCAGAAAAGCAAAGAGAAAAAGTTTCTTTTCTTTTAGATACTTTGGATTACCCAATGGAAATGAAAGAATTGCCAGATCCTTATTATGGAAGTGAAAAAGACTTTATTTTTACTTATTTGGAAATTAAAAAGGCTTGTAAGGAGATAGCAAGGAAGTTACAATTATAGGATATTTCTTGATAAAAAGTGTAAAAGTGTCCCAAAATATTTGGTTTTTGGGACATTTTAATTTTTGAAATGAAGAAAAGATTATTAAGAGAAAACTCTTGTTTCTGGATTTTTAAGGTACTATATCAAATATTATTATGTATTCTTTGGAACTAAAGACCTTGTAGAGTATAATAAGTTAGTAATTATATAGAAGAGAGCACTCAGATAGTGAATATTACTATTATTGTACAATTAAGTAATGCGTTTTTTCCATATAGGAATTGCTTTGTAGCAGTTGTCAAATATTATATATTATTTTGAAGATAAAGATTTAGAAAAGATAAATTATAAAAATCCATCTTTTATCTCATTTATAAAAAGTGAAAAATGAATTTTTTTTACTTGCTATTTATACAAAATACCGATAATAACGTTCTATATTCATTTCCTTGTCTAAAGGTATAGATTTTTCTATAAAATCATAAAGTGCTGTAGCTGTATAAGGAGCTAGAAAAGCACCATGAGTACCTAATCCATTAAGGATAAATAAGTTCTTATATTTTGGATGGACTCCTACTAAGGGGCGACGATCTTTTACGGTGGGTCGGATACCTGCCATTTGTCCTGTAATACGATATGGACAGGATATAAGGTGCTCTAGTTTTTCAATAAGAATTTTTCTACCTTGTAGAGTAGGAGAGGGATCTTTGTCATCATTATCATAAGTAGTACCTACTTTGAAAGCATTTCCACCTAAAGGAGCAATGAAGCCATCAGACTTGATAACTCCACTTAGTTGGAGAGCATCAGATTCAAAACTAAGTAATTCTCCCTTACTTCCTACCATAGGTAATGCTTTAAAAAGAGGATTGCGCACCATATCATATCCTTCACAAAAAACAATTCGCTTGGCATCAATACCTTTATAATGTACGTATTCTTCTTTGATTTCTAAAGCATTATAATTAAACTTTTCTTCAAAGAAGATTCCCTCTTTCTGTAGTTTCTCTTGATAAGTAGGAATAAGGATTCGGGTATTGACCAATCCTGTATGAAGTACCTCTCCTAACCCAAAGGGAGTTGTTACATAAGGAGAAACCTTGTTAAGTATTTTTGTAGAAAGATACTCTGATAGAATAGGCTTATCAGAGGCAACAAACCAATTGTTCTTTTCTTCTACCGAAGCGAATTTTCTGAACACACGTACTTTATAGATAAAGGAAGTATGTAGTTTCTTCTCTATTTCGCTAAAAAAGGGGAGAAGTAATTGCATTTGTTCTTGTATTCTCCATACAGGAGTAAATCGCTTAAGGATAACAGGATTGAACATAGCTCCTGCAACAGTAGTTACAGGAGCAGGATTATCATTGAAAATAACAAAGGATTTTTGGTTCTTCTCTAATAGATGAGCAAGACTACTTCCTGCAAAGCCAAATCCTACAATAATATAATCTTTCATTCTTGATTTTGTTAAAGAGAATTATTTCCTATTTCCATGATGAAGATGGTATTCCACTAAACCGTCAATAGGTTTACGAAGGATTTTTCCTACTTTTAATCCATTAGCAGCGAATACCTCCCTTACCATATCTTGCAAGTAAAAAGCAATACTTCCAACAAAATTAATAGGTACTTCATTGCGTACTTCATATTGTACTACCCAGTGATTTATAAAAAGTTGTAACCCTTCTTTGATAATACGGTTACAATAGTTATCCTCCTTATTTTCTACCAAGAAACGACCAAAGGTAGCCAAGTAACTATTAGGATTAGGGAGCTTATATAAGTGAGATTTGATAACATCAGAGTTAAGTTCATATTGATGTTCAAACTTGCTTCTTAGGGATTCTGGCATAATTTTAAAGTAATAATCTACAATAAGCCTTTTCCCAAAGAAATTACCACTACACTCATCCATAAGGGAATATCCCAAGGAATCTACTGCTTGATAGAGTTCTTTACCATCCCAATAGGAGCAGTTAGAACCTGTTCCTAAAATTCCAACAATAGCTTTTTCTCCATCTGCTGTGGTGGCATGTACAGCTGCATAAGTATCTTCTTTTACTACTATAGTAGCATTAGAGAAAAATCGTTGCAGAATAGCATGGAGAAAAGTACGGAGACGCTCAGTTCCACAACCAGCCCCATAGAAATATACATGACGGGCACGTTTGCGATTTTCATTGAGTTGCTCATTAGTAGTAAGTCGTTCCATTACTATTTCTTCAGTAAGTACTTCAGGGTTAAGACCAAGAGTTTGCGTGCCAAACTCTTTCATCCCCTTTTCATTCAGTGCTGTCCAATCAGCTTTGGTAGCACCACTATCTACTATAAGAATCATAATTTTAAGGTATTAAGTTAAGAAAAGATATTTTTTAAAAAAGACGTATGCTTTTATCAAAAAAATCACACGTCTTTTTCATGAACTAGTGAGGCATACTTAATTAAAGAGATGCTACATGTTGAGCTAAATCTACTAACTTATTAGAATAGCCAGCTTCATTATCATACCAAGAAACTACTTTAAAGAAGTGGTCATTAAGTTCAATACCTGCTTTAGCATCATAGATGGAGGTATTAGTACATCCTACAAAGTCCTGTGATACAACAGATTCTTCAGTATAGGCTAAAATGTTCTTAAGTTCTCCTTCAGAAGCTTTTTTCATAGCCTCGTTAATTTCCTTAAGAGAAGTAGTTTTTTTAGTTTTTACAGTTAAATCCACTACAGAAACGTCGGCAGTAGGTACACGGAAGGACATACCTGTAAGGCGACCATTCAATTCAGGGATTACTTTACCTACTGCTTTAGCAGCTCCTGTGGAAGAAGGAATAATGTTGATTAGGGCAGAACGTCCACCTCTCCAATCCTTTTTAGAAGGTCCATCTACGGTAAGTTGGGTAGCAGTAGTGGCATGTACAGTGGTCATAAGAGCTTCATCTATACCAAAGTTATCATTGATAACTTTAGCAATAGGAGCCAAACAGTTAGTAGTACATGAAGCGTTGGATACGATAGTATCAGTAGGTTTTACACTTTTGTGGTTTACTCCCATTACGAACATAGGAGCATCAGCAGAAGGAGCAGAGATAACTACTTTCTTAGCACCTGCGTTAAGGTGTGCTTTTGCTTTTTCCAAAGTAGTAAAAAGCCCTGTACATTCGAGTACTACATCGGCTCCTACTTCATTCCATTTAAGGTTATTAGGATCCTTCTCAGCTGTAATACGAATAGTTTTTCCATCTACTACGAGGTGTCCATTTTCAGCCTTTACATCCAAAGGGAAAGTGCCATGAACAGAGTCATATTTTAGTAAATAGGCGATGTACTCTACGTCTTGTAGGTCATTGATTCCTACTACTTCTATATTGGCACGTTTTGAGATAGCTCTAAAAGCTAAACGTCCAATACGTCCGAATCCGTTGATTCCAATTTTTAATACTGACATAAAATTTTGGTTTTTAAATTATTTACGAATATTTGATTTATTTGTGTTCTCTCGGGGTTAATTTCTTTGATAACATATATATACCTACTACTAATAAAACAAGCCCTGCAATAAGTACATACTGTTCCTGGAAATACCGATATTCTTTGTTAGATTGTAAGTATAACAATAATACTCCCAAGATCATTAGAGTATAGGCAATTATATTTGTTTTCTTCAATATACTCATAGTCGTTTTTTAAGAGTGAATACGTAATAATTCCTTTGCCAATTCTATCATCCGTGGGTCTCCTGTGTGCTTGAGTGGTTCATCAGAGAGTTTAACGGTTTTTACCCATTCGTGGTCGGAGGTAAGTACTTCAGTGAGTTTCATGACAATATTCATAGGTTGCAGTCCTACATCATTGGTAAGGTTGGTGCCTATACCGAAGGAAAAACCTATTTTACCACGGCAGTATTTGGTAATGGCTTCAACCTTTTCAGGAGTCAACCCATCGGAGAAGATGATATATTTGGAAAGAGGATTAATACCGAATTTCTTATAGTGTTCTATGGTTTTATTAGCAAACTCAATAGGGTCTCCACTGTCATGGCGTACTCCATCAAATAGTTTGGCGAACTTGGTATCAAATTGTTTGAAGAAGACATCTGTAGTATAAGTATCAGAAAGAGCAACTCCCAAATCACCACGATACACATCTACCCAATGCTCTAAGGACATGGCATTAGACATCTTAAAACCATATTCTGCTGCGTGAAACATGAACCATTCATGAGCATGAGTACCAATAGGTTTTACTTGGTACTTCATAGCAAAATGAACATTACTTGTTCCTATAAAGTTATAGCGATGCGATTTGGTCAGAGTTCGCATAACAATATCATGTACATGGTATGAATGTCTTCGGCGTGTACCGAATTCGGCAAAAATAACATCCAGTGATTCGTAATCATGTGCTTTGTGAGAGGTATTGCTTTCTATTTGTTCATCACTCCAAGCCACTGCACCGGTTAGTTTGTAATAAAGCTCACTGATAGTAGCCAATAGAGGCACTTCCCATAGAATAGTTCTATACCAATACCCTTCAACACTTACTTTAAGTTCATTTCCTTTTTGAGAAATATGTACCTCAGAAGGGTCATAGCGATAACCTTCCAAAAAATCAATATAAGCAGGATTCAAATAAGGACAAGATGTTCTTAAGAAATTTTTCTCTTCTTTGGATAATTTTAATTGACTCATCTGATTGACAGATTCTTGCATTGCGCTGGCAAAGCCCTCTGGAAATTTGTGCTTTCCACGGTTAATAAACTCATATCTTCCTTTTATTGAAGGAAAGAGTTTTACTACAGCACATTGCATAGTGAATTTATAAAAATCATTATCTAAGATAGAGTTGAAAATATGGATAGGATGTGCTAGCATAACTATAAATTATAAATAGTATTTTTCCTTAAAATCACACAAAGGTAAAAAATTATTTCAAGTAAAAAAACTTTTTTTGAATTTATTTTTATAAGGAGTATATAAATGTTTGACAGTAAGTAGTTTAAATTTGCTAATCAAAAAAAGTGTGATTTTTCTTTGCAGAATAAGAAAAAAGTTATAATTTTGCACCCGCAATCAACCAATTAAGATGATTATTTCTGGAGAAATGGCAGAGCGGTCGAATGCGGCGGTCTTGAAAACCGTTGAGGGTAACACCTCCGGGGGTTCGAATCCCTCTTTCTCCGCAACACATTGATTTTTAAGGTTTAGTTATGGAAGTCTAAGATAAAGGGGTTTATCTTAGACTTTTTTATTTATCAGAATAAGGATTAAAAATGAAAATTTAACTGTAGGAAGCCTATTTTAGCTAATCGACTTTCCCACCAATTAGTTTGATTCTGTGAATCAAAACTTTTTAAATCCTTCCGAAAATTATATTTTAGAAAAAACCCAGGTTCTGTGGAGATAGAAAAATTTTGGCTTAATTGATATTGTATCCCTATAAAGGGATTGAGAGTTGTACTTATGAAATATTGTTCTCTATTTTTGTAGTATAGATAACGACCCCCGAGGTCAATTCCATAATAAAATTTCCATTTCTTATAATTTCTAAAGAGCTTATCAATTCCTATCTTTAAAGCAACCTCATAGCGGCTATCCTTAGTAGATTCTATATGATAATCCCCTCCTGCCCGATAGGCTACAGCAGGAGTCTTTAGGTAGCGATATTCTAACAAAAAAGCATTGCTATCACTTGGGAATGCAGAATTAACAAACTTAGAAAGTCCTATCCCTATTTGGTGTTTGCAAGAAGAAAGGGAGGAGCTTTCTGATAGAGAATCAATAGAAGAAAAAGTAACATTGCTCTCTTGTGCGAGAGCAATGTTACTAAAAAATAGAATGAGGAAGTATCTTTTCATTAGTTATTTTTATCAAATCGCTTAAAGATATTAGTTATTTTTTCTTCAAAATCACTAATATATTTTTCAGCTTTTTCTTTAGATCCATCTGAAAAGATAAAGTAGATAACTCCACTGTCCTTTTCTTTTTCATACTTTACATCTGCAATCTTACTATTGCCTTTGAATAAATCTGCTCTTATAAAAGTATTAATTTCTTCTGTTGTGATTTCTCTTCCTTCTATTTTGTTAATACTCTTTACATCAACATTACCTACAATACGTAATTCACTTTGAGTTGCTACGAATGAGATATTGTCAATAGCTTTCATGTTAGTTATATTTCCATAATCAGAAGTATTGAGTTTTATATCAGCTCGCAGTGTAGTAGCGCATCCTTCATTGGAAGAGAAGGAAAAATTAAAGATAAAGTTCTCAGGAGTTTGTCTGTTCCATTTGATAGTAGTAGTAAAAGGGTTTGTGTATATACTAACATCTGCGGTTAAAGGCATAGTGAAATTAGTCTTTTTATCATAGGTAGCGTTTTTGATAGTTAGTTCAAACACCTTTACTCCATCTATAGTAGCTACAGCATGCCCTTTGACAGGAAGTCGGTAGATTTTATCTTTGTAAGAAGCTTCAAAATCTTCATATTGGTCTACAGTGAATACTGCATTATTAGAGGTCGCTTCTTTAGTAGCAGGGAAATTAAAGGTGATGTTATTATTATTGGCTGTTTTCTCCCAAAGTTCTTTATTTTTGTTCCAAGAGTAAGTGCCCTTAAGAGATTGGTAGTTAAAGCCATTTGTATTTTGTAGAGCATCAGCAAAGTGTTGAGCATCAAATTTTTCACTTAGGTAAGTCGACCAAAACTGATTTTCCCCTTTATTATTTACAGTTTTTTTAAAAAAAGCATTGTAAAAGAAATCTGCAAAACCTCCATCATTGAGTTTTTTCATACAGTCATAGAAGTTATCCATTGTAGCTTGTACTATAGCCTTGGATTCTTCTGGAGTATACACATGTTCATCATTGTTCTTATGTTCATCATTGTTCTTAGCACATGATACAAAAAGTACTGTAGCTATAGAAGCAAGTACTGCATTTTTAGAAAATTTCTTTAAATTCATTTTATTTAATTATCAATTAATATTTGCTCGCAAAAGTATATTTTTTTCTTTATTTAAAATAATAATTAACAAAATTTTATAATCTTACTTTTTGATACTTGTAAAGAATTATCCCAAAAGACTTTAATTCATGTAGGTAGAGTTTCAAACTCTTGTTCAATGCAGATACAAAAAGATACCAATTTCAATATAAAATGCTAATATGTAGTTATAAAAGTAATGCTCTGACAATAAAATTGATATTAAGTGATCAATAATTTACACTATATTAAAACAGCTTATCACATAAGGATTTAAAACTCTTATACTGTTTATAATTCTTGTTTATATATTAAGACAATAGCCTACTTTTTAGTATATTAAAGTATAATAAATATTAAATAATTATTAAAAAAACACTTTTTTTTGTTTGTTTTTAAAAAAGGATTTAATTTTGTATTCTGAATTTTAATATGTTTTGAATATAATTTAATCATTAATAAATACAAAATGCAAAGAACATTCAAAAAAATTGCCCTTACATTATTAATAATGATGTCTGTGGTAGCTTTCGCACAAAAGCCGAAAGTACGTATTCTCGCAACAGGTGGTACCATTGCAGGAGTGAGTAAGTCTGCTACTGAAACAAACTACAAAGCAGGTGAATTGGGGATTAATCAACTCTTACAAGCAGTTCCTGAAGTAAGGAACTTAGCTGATGTATCTGGTGAACAAATTGTGAAGATTGGTTCTCAAGATATGAATGATGATGTATGGCTTAAACTTGCTAAGCGTATCAATGAACTTCTTAATAAAGAAGGTTATGACGGTATAGTTATTACTCATGGTACTGATACTATGGAGGAAACAGCTTATTTCTTAAATCTTACAGTGCATAGTAACAAACCTGTGGTGTTAGTTGGGGCTATGCGTCCTGCAACAGGGATGAGTGCGGATGGACCTCTAAACTTATATAATGCCGTAGCAGTAGCTGCTGATAAAAATGCACGAGGAAAAGGAGTCATGGTATGTATGAATGATATTGTTTTGGATGCTAAGGACGTTATCAAAACTAATACTACTGCAGTAGAAACTTTCAAAGGAGCTAATTATGGAAAATTAGCTTATATTCATAATGGTAAGGTCTTCTTTGGTCGTACTCCTACTAACAAGCATACAACTCAATCTATTTTCAATGTAGATAATCTTAAATCTCTTCCTAAAGTAGGCATTGTATATAGTTATTCCAACGTATCAGAACTTCCTATGAAAGCTTTTATTGATGCTAAGTTTGATGGTATTGTACATGCAGGGGTAGGTAATGGAAACTTTTATCATACTATTTTGGATTTAGCAGTGAAAGCACAACAAAAAGGTATTCAAATTGTACGTTCCTCACGTGTTCCTACAGGAGCCACCACTCAAGATGCAGAAGTAGATGATGCTAAATATCATTTTGTGGCTTCCCAAGCACTTAATCCTCAGAAAGCTCGTGTATTACTCATGTTAGCTCTTACAAAGACTAAGGATTGGCAACAAATCCAACAATATTTTAATGAATACTAATTTTTAAAGTTAGCTAGTAAGGTAAAAAGTAATTCAAGATTTATTACTTTTTACCTTGATTTTTTATTAACAAATAAATTTTTAGAAAAATGAAAAGACTAATAGTATCTATAGTATTTCTCTCTACAGCAGTAGCTTTTGCACAGGAGGATTTACAAGGGCAAATAAATCAGCTAAAGTCAGAATTGGAACAGCTTAAAATGTCTCGTCCTACGCAGGCTCTTATGCTTGAGTCACCTTCTATGCCACAAACAGAGGGAGAAAATCCTCTTAATAAGAAGTTTAATCTTTTCTTTAATTTCCAATCTAGCTTTGACGCTCTTCTTCCCGATGAAGGAGATACCAATAAAGCAGAATTTAAAGCCAGACAATTACGGTTAGAAATGAGAGGTGATATTACTGACCGTATTTTTTATCGTTTTCGTCACCGCTTGAATAAACCTAATGCAGCTACCTCTTTGGATAATTTAGCAAAAGCAACGGATATGCTCTATGCTGGTTTTCGCTTGAATGATAAGTGGGCTCTTACTGTAGGTAAAATGTGTCAAACATGGGGCGGATTTGAGTTTGACCTTAACCCAATGAATATCTATGAATATACTGATTTTATAGAGAATATGGATAATTTCATGCTTGGAGGTATGATTACTTTTGCTCCTAATGCCAATCACGAGTTTAACTTACAAATTACAGATGTTCGTAATGCTAAGTTCTCTGATATTTATGGGACTCCTGCAGACATCAAGGCAAGCAAAGCTCCTCTTACTTATATTTTCAATTGGAATGGAAATCTTTTTGATGGAGTACTTCAAACTCGTTATGCAGTAGGTTTACAAAGTGAAGCTGATGGTTATAATAATACTATGGTGATGTTAGGTACTAAGCTCAATTTGCCTAAATTCCAAGCTTATTTTGATTATATGAGAGCTGATGAAAAATTGGACAGACTTAAATACACTCCTAATAGTAGTGCAGATCCACTTTTAAAAGATGCAAAATATAATAGTTTGGTTCTCAAGGGGGAATACCAACCTATACCTATGCTTAATGTATTTGCACAGGGGATTTATGAAACAGCAGAAAATAGTTTAGCTAACAACAAAATGGTGGGATTAGGCTATTTTGCGGGAGTAGAGTATATGCCTTTTAAAGATCAAGATTTACGTTTCTTTTTAGCTTATATAGGGAGAAGCCGTGAAAATAAATTGACAGATAATACAGTAAATACCAATCGTATTAGTCTTGGTATGATGTATCGTATTAAAGCCTTTTAATTAGAGACGATTAATTACATTAAAAGAATACACTGTTCTTGAAAGTTATTATACACTTTTGAGAATAGTGTATTTTATTAAAGTTCATTTTATTCTATATTGCAATTTGCAATTATTTTCTTCTATTTCAACAGTATATTTTTCCCTAATTCGATGTTTATCCTCTTTAAAAGTTGTTTTAAAACTTTTCCAAACATCAGTCACTATAGAACCATAGGTGATATCAAGTTCTTTAAGTTATTTCCTTAGCTTTTTACCTGTTCTCTCTGCTTCTTTTATCCCAAATGTAAGTTATAATTTCTATTGTTTGTCATAAGGACAGAAGCAATGTCGCCATTACAACCTATTTAATACATCATCCAAATTCTTTACTTCATTCTTATGAGAAGCCTTATTGATATTGTATTTAAGAAGAATAGAAAAGAATCGTGAGTCTACATTATTCTTTTGTAAATTATTGATGTTTAAATACTTTACTTCCCAATCAGAATCCTCTGTACGAAAAAGGTCGTTGCAGACTATATTCAGTTGCATTCTTTTATCAAAGAAGCTGAAAGTAATGCCTGTACTAGTACTAAATGACGGATACTGTTTAAAAATGATATTTTCTGTTTTACTAGTATAATTTATTCTCACATAACAGTTTATATTATCCCGTAAACGATAGTCATAATTAGTTGATACATATAAAAAAGGAAAAAAGCGATTTTTATCAACAATTAAATTATCTAATTGACTTTTTTGAGCTAAAAGTGCACTATGGAAACCTAACTGATGCTTCCCCAATCGTTTCGTCAGGTTTGCTCCGATACTTATTTGATGATTCTTCGCTATATTGATAGGAATTACTTTAATCACTTGTTGGTTAGTAGCATCAGGCATTGGTACTTCCTGTATTTGGTTCCTTATAAAGGAGTATTCCACATAAAGGTTCAAAATATTGTTGTATAATGCATTTAATGAGAAGTTGTTAAAATAGACTGGTTCCAAATTTGGATTTCCTATTCTATAACTATACTTGTCATAATAGGTTATGATGGGGTTTAATTGCTGATAAGAAGGAAGGTTCATCTTTCTGTCGTACGCCAAGGAAAGGTTCCATTTAGAAAATAAATTTACATCTAAAGATATAAATGGAAAAAAGTTATTGATTCGTTTTGTTTGTTCAGCATACTCTTTCGTGTCTTTATATTTTAGCCAAACCGATTCGTATCTGAAACCTGCTTGAAGCCCAAATTTATTTAATTGCTTTTTCAGGTTGATGTAATACGCAATCTGTTGTTCTCTATGCTTTCCCTCGTTATTTATCGCATTCGCCATTTCCGAGCTATTATAGGAAGAGGTATTATTCGCCAAATTCATATAGTCTAAGCCCAAGTTTCCATCGAATGAACGCCAAAATATGCCTGAATAGTTTAACTGAGCCAAATAAACGTTATAATTCCCTTTATAAGTTATGTGATAATCATTTGTTTTTTGTTTATTGGAGTCTTTGATTGCTTGCTTGTCATTAGAAGATTTGTATATGTAGTCAAGATTTAATTCTAAATGACTATTTTTCAATAGTGGTAGGTTGTAGAAGAGGTTCAACCGATTATTCTTTTCATTGTAGTTTGATGTTATCTCTGTAAATAGCTGCTCATGCAAGTTTGTTTCAAGATACTCCGTAGTACTTTTGTTAATAGGCTTGTTTCCCGCATAATAGAAATCATTATAAAACTGCACGTAATGGTTGTCACTGAACTCATATTTAAGTCCAAGTGAAGTATCGAAGCCTTTTCGTTTGTTCTGTATTGACTGCTGACTAATGTATTGGGCATTATTTTCTACATTTTGTGTCTCCACAGTGTAATGATTCAAATCGTTACGGAAATTCGTAACTACTCCACCATTAAGTATTATTTTACTTGATCCGAGATAAAAGTTGGCGTTTTCAGTATTTGAAATTTTCCTACCCACTTTCGTCCTTTGGCTTATTTCTACTGCATTATTACTACTTTTCTTTGTGGTAATTCGCAAGACAGATTTATACTTGCTGTCATATCTCACGCCTGTATTTTTCTCGAGAGCAACTGTTTTAATTGAGTTTACACTTAGGTTTTCCACCTCTGAAAATGAGGATACTACACGATTATCTATCAAAATAAGCAGATTGTCTTTTCCGATTAATTTTATACCAGAATTATCAGCTATAATTCCTGGCATATATGCTAAGACATCAATAGTAGAAATCATATCGGCAAGCGGAGTCCCTTCGACTTTCATGGCTAATGAATTATTCGTTCTCTCCCAAATTTTATGAGAAGCGGTAATTGTAACTCCGGTTAAGAAATTTTCACTAAGTGGAAGCTCCACTTGCAAATGAACAGTCTGCTCAGAAGTAACTGTAAAAGGGAGTCTCTGTTTTTCATATCCTACACATGAAACTTCTAAAAAGTAGCTCCCAACATCTATCTTGTCAATCATGAAGGATCCTAATTGGTCTGTTACTGTTCCTGTAACAAATGCAGAATCTTCTGCGGTTTTTACCACCACATTACAATACTCTATCGGATTGTTGTCATGTTGTACTATTCCCAAAACCTGCTGTCCATAAGAATTTTGTATGGACAACAAAACAAGAACTAATAAGCATTCAAGCTTCACTTCCTTACTTAATATAGAGAAGACGTTTTTGAAAATATGAGAATTTATCATTTCAGTTTGCATTTCTAATATCTAATGAAGTGATTTAAACTTTTAAAAAAGAAAATTTGATTATTTTTTGTAATATTGTATTGAAAATCAAAAATATACAAAAATAGATTACTCATCTCACAAAGATACAAAAAATTGATTTCACAACCAAACTTATATCTTATAATTTTTAGCAAAAAGGCAACCCAAAGTGTTGCTTATTAACATCACAAAAAAGGAAAAACTTCAAATGTTTTAATCCTTATAGATGGAAATTGCGGCATTGTTGTAGGTTAAAAAACACCTTGTCATTTCAAAAATAAGTAGTACCTTTGTACCTTAATAATAGAAAAATATTTTTGTCAAGAAATGAATAATAAAGTACTTACAGTAGGAACATTAGCTTTTGATACTATAGAGACTCCCTTTACTAAGGCAGAGAGAATTATGGGGGGAGCTGCTAATTATAGTGCTTTGGCAACTGCTGTTTTTGATGTTGAACAAGCAGTAGTATCCGTAGTAGGCGAGGATTATCCATCTTCTTTTTTGGAAGTGCTCACTGAGCGTGAGGTAGATATTTCACAAGTGGAGATAGTCAAAGGAGCACAGACTTTCTTTTGGAGTGGACGTTATGCTACTAATATGAATGAAAGAGTAACTCTTGAGACTCAAGAAAATGCATTAAGGAATTATATACCCAAACTTTCATCAGATTTTGCAGGAGCCTCTTTTATCCTTTTAGGAAATCTTCATCCCAAAGTACAGCTGCAAGTATTGGAACAGCTCTGTGAGAGACCTCAACTCATTGTTTTGGATACAATGAATTATTGGATAGAGAATACTCCAGAACTTTTGGATGAGGCTATACGGAAAATAGATATTCTTACTGTAAGTGATGAAGAAGCCTGTGCCCTTACAGGAGAGACTAATTTTTTAAAAGCAGTAGAAAAATTACAGGCTAAAGGAGTTAATTATATAATTATTAAGAAGGGAGAGCATGGATCTATGCTTTTTCATGAAGATAAAAGTTTTTTCACTCCGGCTCTTCCTTTAGCAGAGGTATGTGATCCCACAGGGGCTGGGGATACTTTTGCTGGAGGATTCATAGGCTATATGGCAAAGACAGGGGATATTTCTTTTGAAAATATGAAAAATGCTTTAGCTTATGCATCTACCTTAGCTTCCTTCTGTGTAGAGAAAATAGGTACTGAACGGCTCCTTACTCTTACTAAGGAAGAAGTCCTTCGTCGGCTTTTTTATCTAAAAGAACTAACCCAATTTGATATAAATATTGTTTAGAAATGAGTGACACCATCAAACATGAATGTGGAATAGCATTATTACGTCTTCTAAAGCCATTAGAATATTACAAGGAAAAATATGGGACCCCTTTCTATGGTCTCCATAAAATGTACTTGCTTATGGAGAAGCAGCATAATCGTGGTCAGGATGGTGCTGGAATAGCAAATATTAAGCTTAATATGTTACCTGGTGAGCGTTATATAAGTAGGGTTCGCTCCAATGATACACAACCTATTCAAGATATTTTTAAACAGATTAATCAGCATATTAATAACCTATTAGAGGAATATCCTCAAGCCAAAGAGAATATTCTACAACTCAAACATATTATCCCATATCTTGGGGAGGTTTATCTAGGGCATGTACGTTATGGTACTTTTGGGAAAAATAGTATTGAAAATGTACATCCTTTTCTACGGGAGAATAATTGGATCTATCGTAACCTTATCTTAGCAGGAAACTTTAACTTAACAAATGTTCCGGAGCTTTTCAATAGGTTAGTGGAATTAGGACAGCATCCTATAGCCAAGACAGATACTATTACTATTATGGAACGTATTGGGCACTTCTTGGATGATGAAGTAGAAGAATGTTATCTTAAACTTAAGAGAGAAGGAATCAGCAAGAGAGAGGCTTCTTCCCTAATTATGGAACAACTGGATATGGTAAGGGTTCTTAAAAAGGCTGCCCATCGTTGGGATGGAGGATACGCAATGGCAGGTATCATAGGACATGGTGATGCTTTTGTTATACGTGATCCTGCTGGTATTCGCCCTGCCTATTATTATAAAGATGATGAAATAGCCGTAGTTGCCTCTGAACGTGCTGTAATACAAACAGCTTTCAATACAGAATTTCAAGAAGTTAAGGAACTTCCTCCAGGAGCAGCTTTTTTAATAAAGAGGAATGGAACTACCTATACAGAACAAATACTTACTCCTGTTGAGCGTAAGGCTTGTTCTTTCGAACGTATATATTTCTCACGAGGAAGTGATCAAGAGATTTATTTAGAAAGAAAGAAATTAGGAGCCCTGTTATTACCAAAGGTATTGAGATCTATAGATAATGATCTTACTAATACAGTTTTTTCTTATATCCCTAACACGGCAGAAACTTCTTTTTATGGATTGATAGAGGCTGTTTCTAACAATCTTAATCAACAGAAAAAAGAACAAATCCTTCAAGCAGGGAAATTCCTTTCGGAGGAACAACTTACCCAAATTCTCTCTGTACGACCCCGAATAGAAAAAGTAGCTATTAAGGATGTAAAACTTCGTACTTTTATTACAGAAGATTCAGGACGGGAGGATATGGTAGCTCATGTATATGATATTACTTATGGTTCAGTACGTAAGAATAAGGATAACCTAGTAATAATAGATGATAGTATTGTACGTGGAACAACTCTTAAGAAGAGTATTCTTAATATTCTAAGCAGGTTAGAACCTAAGAAAATTACGGTACTTTCCTCAGCTCCACAAATACGTTACCCTGATTGCTATGGCATTGATATGGCACGCTTGGAAAATCTTATTGCTTTTGAAGCTACTCTTGCCCTACATAAGCAAATGGGTACCTATACAATTGTAAAAGAGATCTACCAGAAATGTTTAGACCAAAAAGGAAAACCAGATATAGAGATTATCAATTATGTAAAAGAACTTTACGCTCCTTTTTCCTCTGAGCAAATCTCTGAGAAAATAACAGAGCTCTTACGTCCTGAAACGATGAAATGTAATTTGGAGATTATTTTCCAAAGTGTGGATAACTTACATAAGGCATGTCCTAAGAACTTAGGAGATTGGTACTTTACAGGAGATTATCCTACTCCAGGAGGAAATAGAGTAGTAAACCAAGCTTTTATTAACTTTTATGAAGGAAACAAAGAAAGAGCCTATTAAAATTTAATAGACGAAAAGATTTGTATTTTCAAAAAAAGTATGTATATTTGCCTTGTATTTCGAAAAAAGATAAAGCCCTTTGTTTTAGGCTAAAAATAGTTTACTGAATTACAAATTTAGCTCAAAAAGATATGGAAAATAATCTAAAAATAAGAGGAAATATCTGGATAGAAACGGATACAGGTTTGGAAATTAATGTGATAAAAGCATTGCTATTGGAACAGATTGATTTGTTAGGTTCTATTTCAGAGGCAGCTAAGGTACTGAATATCCCCTATCGCCGAGCATGGGGGATGATTCAAGAGATGAATAGAAGTTCTTCTTTTGAAATTGTAGCAAAAGAAGCTGGAGGGAAGACTGGAGGACACAGTATCCTTACAGAGGAAGGGAGAGATATTCTTCAGCTCTTCAAGGACGTAAATGATAGTTTAAAGCAATATGGTAAAGGAGAAAATGACTGCTTTACAGGCTGGAAAGAAGCATAGGGGAATTCCACTGCTTAACTATAAAAATGATTACTTAATAATTGAATAAAAAACAGGAGAAGCAAGAGATATTCTGATTCAGAGGAATACCTTGTTTCTCTTTTCTCATGTATAATGTGAATATATATGATAAGGAAACTATCGATTATTCAAACCAACAAATTTTTGTTAATAATGAGCAGAGGGAGCATATATGTGTAAAAAAAATAGTATTTTTGCCGTTGAAATAAAAATATAAATACATCAAATGAAAAGAAAAATTTTGATTATTAGTCTTGGACTATTTTTTCCTTTATGGGCTATAGCACAGAGTGAACCTCAACAAGGAAATACAGGAACTACACAAGAGGAGGAAAAGCAATATCCTAAAACTATAGAAGGACAATTTGACCAGATGATAGAAAAATCTGGAAATTGGGAAAAATATAAGGTAGTAAAGAAAGAGACACTCTATGCTATTAAAAAGAATATGCTTGACAGTGTTCGTGTGCAAAAGGATTTGTTAAGAGAAAAATTGGATACCATTGCCCATCAAGCTTCTGAAATAAAACAATTGAACCTTAAAATACAATCCGTAGAAAGTGATCTTGAAAAGGAAATGCGTCAGAAAAATAGCATAGACTTCTTTGGAATTCCTTTAGATAAGGGATTATACTCAGCAGTTGTATGGGGAATTATTATTGTGTTGGCTATACTGTTAATATTATTTATTTCTAAGTTTACACGTTCAAACAATATTACCCAAAGTACTTTGAGGGATTTTGAAAATCTGCAAAATGAATATGAAGAGTATCGCACTAAAGCTATTGAACGTGAACAGAAAGTACGCAGGCAATTGCAAGACGAAATTAACAAACATCGTTCTTAGATGCGAATTGATATTATAGCTGTTGTTCCTGAATTACTCCGTAGCCCTTTTGAGCACTCTATTTTTAAGAGAGCTATAGAGAAGGGATTAGCAAGTGTACATTTTCATGATTTACGTCAGTATGGGTTAGGAAATTATAAGCAAATAGATGACTATAGTTTTGGAGGAGGAGCAGGTATGGTACTGATGATAGAACCTATTGACGCTTGTATTTCAGCTCTTAAAGCAGAGCGTTCCTATGAGGAAATAATCTATCTTACCCCTGATGGACATACCTTAGACCAACGCATAGCAAATCAACTTTCTCTTAAAGAAAATATTATTATCCTTTGTGGGCATTATAAGGGTGTAGATGAACGGGTTAGAGAGCACTTTATAACTAAAGAGATTTCCATAGGAGATTATGTTCTCTCAGGAGGAGAATTAGCTGCAGCAGTACTTAGTGATGCTATTGTTCGCCTTATTCCTGGTGTGCTCTCAGATGAAACATCTGCTCTTACAGATTCATTTCAAGATAACCTTCTGGCACCTCCTATTTATACACGTCCCTCCGAATACAAAGGGTGGAAAGTGCCTGAAATACTCCTAAGTGGAAATACCCCTTTGATTGAAAATTGGAGAGAAGAGCAGGCTTATAAACGTACAGAAGAACGCAGACCCGATTTGTTAAAGAAAGAAAATTAGTAAAAATAATTAATGAAGATATTTGATTCGAAATTTTACAGAGAAGTAAATATATTAAGAGTTAATGCAGATGATGAAATAGAACTATTTGACAAACATCGTTATGAAAGAGTTAGAGCCCCTTATGAAACTTTACTGAGAGATATTCTATGTGATATTTATTTAGAAGATGATGATTTAATAATTTCTAGAGATAAGTTGCAATATTTTGAAAAATGTACAGATTTCTATACTATTAGCTATGCCTCCAAAAGTAATAGGCTTTATGAAGATGAGGAATGCTATTTTCATCCTGAATTAGAGGTATTTATTCTTATCTCTCATAATCTTTCTAATGATTATGATTCAGAGATGTTTGAAGAGGGGTTATATAAGGTAAATTATATATTTTATGATAATCGCAACTCTTCTATTACAAAAAATCTTAGGATTATTTTCTCAGAATATTTGGAAAAGTATCAGCCAAAAAGAGCAAAAGTTTCTATACTTTTAAAGGATAAAAATGGTTTTGATGTAAAAACACATATAATTAAGCCTTACCGCATTGATTTTGATAAGATGTATAATGATGATTTTATAGAAGTACATAATCGTGTAAGGCAAAGTATTACTAATGAGAATAAAGGAGTTGTGCTTTTTCACGGCATAGCAGGCTCTGGAAAAACAAACTATATCAAGTGGCTAACCAGTCAAATTCCTAGTAAAAAATTCATTTTTGTACCTACTTCTATGATAGCTTCCCTTACAGATCCTTCCTTCATAGGAGTACTTATTGATCATAAGAATTCAGTATTGGTTCTAGAAGATTGTGAGAATTATATAGCCGAGCGTACTGCTTATAATAGTAATACAGATGTAGTATCCTCCATCCTAAATATTGCTGATGGAATGCTATCCGATGTACTTGAATGTCAACTTATTTGTACCTTTAACTCAGACATATCAAAAATTGATTCAGCATTACTGAGAAAAGGGCGACTTATCGCCGAATATAAGTTTAGAGAACTTACAGTGGAAAAATGTAATAATTATCTGCGTTCTTTAGGAAAAGAAGCTAATATTACTAAACCTTGCTCCTTAGCAGAGCTTACTAATATGGAAACTAAATCCCTAAGAGAAGAAAATAATATTCCTAAAATAGGATTTAAATAAATAACAGCTATGAATTTTTTTAAAAAACTATTTTCATCAGATAAGAAAGAAACTTTAGATAAAGGTTTAGAGAAATCAAAAACTTCTTTCTTTGATAAGTTAGCTCGTGCCATTGCAGGAAAATCAAAGGTAGATGATACTATTTTAGATGAGTTAGAGGGAATTTTGGTAAGTAGTGATGTAGGGGTAGATACTACTTTAAAAATTATTGATCGCATAGAAAAACGTGTGTATCAGGAAAAATATTTGGGAACAAATGAGCTTAATAAAATTTTACGTGAGGAAATAGCTGCTTTGCTTTCTGAAACTCAGCGAGGAGAAGAAGTGGATTTTTCTATTCCAACCGGCAAAAAACCTTATGTAATTATGGTAGTTGGTGTTAATGGAGCCGGAAAAACTACTACTATCGGGAAATTAGCTTATCAACTAAAAAAGAAAGGATTGAATATAGTTTTGGGTGCTGCTGATACCTTCCGAGCGGCTGCTATTGACCAACTACAAGTCTGGGCAGATCGGGTAGGAGTACCTTTAGTAAAACAACAAACAGGAAGCGACCCTGCATCGGTGGCGTATGATACCCTCTCCTCAGCCCTTTCGCAGAATGCTGATGTTGTGATAATAGATACAGCAGGGCGTCTACATAATAAGGTTAACCTGATGAATGAGCTCAGCAAGGTGAAGCGTGTTATGCAGAAACTTTTACCCAATACCCCTGATGAGGTACTCTTAGTATTAGATGGTTCTACTGGACAGAATGCCTTTGAACAAGCAAAACAATTTACTTTAGCCACTGAAGTAAATGCATTGGCTATTACTAAGTTGGATGGTACAGCTAAGGGAGGCGTTGTCATTGGTATCTCTGATCAATTCCAAATCCCTGTAAAATATATTGGAGTAGGGGAGGGAATAGAGGATCTACAGGTATTCAACAAATATGAGTTTGTAGATTCATTTTTCAAATAAATATTAGACTTAATAGTGAACAGATCAGCTCGTTTTTATCTCATACTTCTTTCATGTATAGTATTACTTAGTGCTATACGGAGCGGTCTTTTTTTCTCTTATTATCTATTAAATCCAACCCATTTTATAACTCTTTTTTGCGAAAATAAAACTGATGTAAAGAAACATTGCAATGGTAAATGCTTCTTAGCAAGGATATCCTCTGAAAACACCTCTGAGCAAACGGATGTGAAATTTGATTTCACTAAGCTACAAACAGAAGTTTTCTATATGGAAGTTCCTTCTTTTGTACCTTTTTCTACAGAATTCCTTCTAAAAAATTCCCCTTTCTATTACCGATATCCTTTTTGGGAAAATGTTTCAAGAGAAGTATCACGTCCTCCTATGTTATAGTACTTTTCAAGGAATTTTATATTTTCACCTCAAAGTTGTCTATATAACTTTGAGGAGGGTATATGCTATAATAAACTTTCTTACGAATTCCTGTTAATATTATAACTAAAAAATAAAAAAATGAGATTTATAAAATATACAAGCCTTATGATGGCTGTTTTTCTTTTTTCTTGTACCGTGGAAAAAACACCTTTTGGAAATCGTCTTAATTTTGCCTCTCGTGGTTCTCTACAAGAAGTAACCTATATAAAAGAAAATGGACATAATATCTCCATAGAGGCTTCTGATGGAGAATTCCTTCGAGGATATAATGATTTGGCAATAAAAATAGTAACTGCCAATACATTAGAAAGACTTAATGTAGAGGAAGTGCAACTTTCTATTACTCATACGGATAAACAGGGAAGAGTACTCTCAGCCCCGTATAGCAAACTCCTTAACAATAGTGAGGATAACCGTATTTTTAAAGGTTTTGCTGTTTTTGATACTCCTAAAGATTATTCAGTATTGAATGCTACCCATACTGGTATTAAAACTCCTTGGAATATAGCTCTCACCTATAAAATAGATGGAGTTACTTATCAAGCTCAGAAGGAGATAGAAGTTTTGGATACTCGTAACCCTAACTTGAACATGACTGAATTTCAAGGAAAAGATGGAAAGAAATACTATATAGCTCTTATAGCTCCTGAAATTCCTAAAGTGGCTGTCAATAATCTTGTAGCAGGTATATGGGTAGAGAAATCGGATAACACTTATGAAGTAGCGAATAACTATGTACTAGAGCTTGATCCACGTATGCCTGGAGAAGATATGGGGAATCACTCTTCTCCTGATAACCAAGATCTTACTCAGAAAAATGATGGGTTTTATCATGGAAAAGTGAATTATACGATGCAAGGCTATTGGACATTGAACTTTATCCTTAAGGATTCCTTTGGAAATATAGTAAAGGGGACTCAAGTATCTAAAAAGGTACAAATGGGCGTATTTGGAGAACAAAGCGATCTTCATATTGACATTTTATTCTAAAGGTTAGGTATGAAAAAGTATACATTGTATATATTGCTTTTATCCAGTATTTTTTCTTTTGGGCAAACAAAAGAAAAAGATAGCATTATTAAGCTCAAAGAAGTGGTATTTGCTGATAAATTTCGTAAACAACAGATTCAGGCAGGAGTCAAACTTTCCTGTTCTGTTGATGAATATCTGGCTACCTCTGATAATATTAGTTTCATCAAGCGAGGTGCATACGCTTGGGAGCCAATGCTTAATAATATGAATACAGAACGCTCCTCTATTACTATAGAAGGAATGCATATTTTTGGAGCCTGTACAGATAAGATGGATCCCGTAACCTCTTATGTAGAAACAAATAACCTCTCTAAGATAGACATTCATTCTGGACAAGAAGGAGGAAGGCATGGGGCAACTATAGCAGGAGCTATTGACCTGAAGCGAAAACGTGTTTCTTTCTCAGATATGCCAAATCTTGGAGGCTCTGCTCAAGTGGGGTTTCAAAGCAATAATATACACCGCTTTGGATTAGCAGACCTTTATTATTCTTCTGAAAAATTTGTAGCTGATGGGACAGCCGCTTATCGTAAAGCTGATAGTTATAAGGATGGTCATGGGAATGTTGTGAAACATTCACAGTTTGAAAAATATAATACTTCTTTAGGATTAGCTTACAAAACGAGTGGACTTTCTTCTTTAAAAGCGGATGCTATCTTTGATGTGGCTAAAGATGTAGGATATCCTGCTTTGCCTATGGATACTTGGCTTGCTCGTGCTTTGATAACATCACTATCATTCAAGCAATTTTTTGAAAATAGCATATTTAAGGTGTGGGATTCAAAGTTTTACTTCAATGCCATAGAACACTATATGGATGATACTACACGTGCTGAAAACCTTGTACACATGGATATGCCTGGTTGGAGTACTACTTATGGACTTACCTCAAAAATTCTTCTTAAAAAGGATAATTATACAGCTGATATTCAACTGAATGGATACTCTAATTACGCTTTAGCAGAAATGACTATGTATCCACGTGATAGGAGCCGAGTGAGTGGTTTTGCTTTTACCTGGCCTGGAGTAACAACTAATTATGGAGGATTTTCTGTAAATAATCAATGGGAATTAAATGATAAAGAGCAATTAATATTGGGAGGAACATTGGGCGTAAATCACAATCATATAAAATACCTAGATTTTATCCGTGTTTTTAACCAAAATACGGCTGATTCACCTCAAAATAGAACACGCTTCTTACCTAGCTTACATGCTTCTTATCAAATGAAGGTGAATCCCTTTACCTTTTCTTTAGGTACAGGATATGGTCACAGGGCACCCTCCGTATCGGAGGCTTATGGATATTATATTTATAATAGTTTTGACCGATATGATTATATAGGTAGTCCTAACCTCAAGAATGAAATATCCTACGAACTGAATGGAAGTATAAGTTTTGAAAATGAATCACTGATTATTGAGGCAAAGGCTAATTACTTCTATATTGAGAATTATATTCTTGGAAAGATTCTTAATATAGCCTTCCCTATGAATGCTGCTTCTGTGGGAGTGAAAAAATATGAGGCTTTAGAATATGCTAAAATATTCAATACCTCTCTTAATCTTAGCTACTATTTCTTAGAAAAATTTCATTGGAAGGGAAGTATAAATTACGCAAGAGGAATAGATTTTAAAGAAGAAAACCTGCCATTTATTCGTCCTGTAAGTTATCAAACTAGTATAAAATATAGCAAAGACCGTTTTGCCTGCATTTTTTCCTTTAATGGAGATTTTACACAGACGGCTTATTCTCCACAATATGGTGAAGACCGTACACCAGCGTATATAGTGTATAATCTTTCTGCTAATTATCGTTTCCCTATAGGAGATAACAATCTACAAATAGAGTTAGGAATAGAAAATATAACTAATAATTACTATAGTACTTATGCTGATTGGGGAAATATTCCCCGCATGGGTCGTAATATTTTCACTAGTATAGGTTTTTCTTTTTAAAAAAGAATTTTTATGGTGGTTTAGTAAAGTTTTTGTATATTTGCCTCATATTAAAAAAATATGAAAATGAAGAATTTTTTTCTTTCTTTAATGCTATTACTCTTAGTTCCTGTTGTTTATGGGCAAAGAAAGGCTCATTTTGGTTTGAGAGCAGGACTTACCTTTGCTGATTTAATCATAGATGGACGAGGATTTGATACGGGCAATAGATTTTCTAGTAATACAAGAACGGATTATTCGACAGACGTTCTTGTTACAGGACATATTGATGGTTTTGTAGAAATAGCTTTACCACATAAGTTCTATTTGGAGCCAGGAATAAGTTTTACTGTATTGGGCACTGAGTATAACTATGTGAAGATATACAATAAAAGACATTCAAGTGTTAATAGGGACTATAGCTATGAGGGAGACAAAGTATTAATCTCTCAGCTTAATTTTCCTATTTGGTTAAAATACAACGTAATAGCCGGATTACGTCCTAAAATAGGAACTTATATAGGTTATATAGCTACTATTAAGGAGAAGAGAGATGGATACACTTATACAATGAAAGATAAGTACCGTAACTCTGATATTGATTTTGGAGTAGGGGCAGGAGTAGAGTATCACTTGCCTTTTGGGCTTTTCTTTGATGTGAATTGTAATGTGGGAATTATAAATCTTTCTACACGAGGAGAAGTAAATAACATTTTTCTACAAACAGGAGTTGGATACAAATTCTAATTGAATTTTGGTTATCATACATTTATACTAACTTTGTCAGAGGAATTTCTGACAAAGTTTTTTTATGAATTAAAGAAAAATTTTAGGGAAAAAAATTTGGTGTAACAGAAAAAAATTGTACCTTTGTGCAACACAAAATCCATCAAATGGATTACTTTTTAACTAATTTATTCATAAATAAAATTTTTTTCTATGAGTACAAAAACCCTTTCCGTAGAAAAATACGGAATTAAAAACGCTAATGTGCGTTATCAGCTTTCAGCAGATGAGTTACATGCTGAAACTCTTTCCAAAGGCTTAGGTAGAGAAGCATCCTCTGGTGCTCTTGCTGTTAATACAGGAAAGTTTACAGGACGTTCTCCTCAAGACCGTTTTATTGTAAAAGATGACATCACCCAAGACCGTGTATGGTGGGGAAAAATCAATATTCCTTTCTCTCCTGAAAAGTTTGATGCTCTTTATAATAAAGTAGTGGCTTATCTTGCAGGTAAGGAAATCTATGTGCACGATGGTTATGTATGTGCAGATCCTAAATATCGTACAAATATACGTACTATCACAGAACTTCCTTGGAGTAACCTCTTTGCCAACAATATGTTTCTTCGTATAGAAGACAGCGAACTGGCTAGTTTCAAAGAAGATTGGTTGGTGATTAATGCTCCTAGCTTCCTTGCTGATCCTACTGTAGATGGCACTCGTCAAGGGAACTTCGCTATCCTAAACTTCACCCGTAAGATTGTTCTTATTGGAGGTACAGGATACACAGGGGAAATCAAAAAAGGTATCTTCTCTGCAATGAACTTTGTGCTTCCTGTATTTAGAAATACAATGCCTATGCACTGCTCCGCCAATGTAGGAAAAGATGGAGATACAGCTATTTTCTTTGGACTTTCAGGGACAGGTAAAACTACTCTTTCAGCAGATCCAAATCGTCACTTAATTGGAGATGATGAACATGGTTGGACTCCTGAAAATACAGTATTTAACTTTGAAGGGGGATGTTATGCAAAAGTAATTGACCTTACTGCAGAGAAAGAACCTGAAATCTTCGGTGCTATCAAAAAAGGTGCTATCCTTGAAAACGTAATTATGGATGATAAGGGGGTAGTGGATTTCTCTCGTACCGATATTACTGAAAATACTCGTGTTTCTTACCCTATTTATCATATTGCTAATATTCAACCGGGTTCTATAGGACACAATCCAAAGAACATTTTCTTCTTAACTTTTGATGCTTATGGAGTACTTCCTCCTATTTCTAAGCTTACTCCTAACCAAGCTGCTTATCAGTTTATATCTGGATATACCTCCAAAGTGGCAGGTACAGAGGTAGGTATTACTACTCCACAAAAGACATTCTCTGCTTGTTTTGGTGCTGCTTTTATGCCTTTGCACCCAGCAGAATATGGAAAGATGTTAGCAGGAAAAATTAAAGAATCAGGAGTAAATGTATGGCTTGTTAATACAGGATATAACGGAAAAATGAAACGTTGTAGCTTGAAAGATACACGCGCTCTTATTACTGCTGCTCTTACAGGAGAACTCAATAAAGTAGAATTCAAAGAATTACCTATCTTTGGTTTTCAAGTACCTCAAAGTTGTGCAACTGTATCAGACCAGAGCATTCTTAATCCTGAGAACACATGGGAAGATAAAGCTCAGTTTGCTGCTAAATCTAAAGAATTGGCAGAGGCTTTCGTAGAAAACTTTAAGAAATTTGAAGCAGGTGCCGATGCAGAAGTACTTAAAGGAGCTCCTAAATTGTAAAATTTTGTTGCCTAATTTATAAGTATTTAATTGGCTTTATTGATTTTTAAGAGGTTAGCTTCCACGAGCTAGCCTCTTTTGTTTCTTTTTTATATATAGAGCAAAGAAGGAGTAAAAGAAAGCTAGAAAGTTATAAATTCTTCTCTATAAACTCCTTTAGGATAGGTAACTGACAGTGATTAACATCCTTGCTTGCTGTAAGAAGAGTGATTTTAGGTTCTTTCCTTATTAGTTGTAGAAACTCTGGTATTTTTTTATTTAAAGCGAGTTCCTTCAAATAGCTTTCTTTAAAAGTTTCAAAATCACCAGTAGTATGAAAACTCTTACGTAGTGTAGAGGAGGGAGCTATTTCTTTGTCCCATAAGTCCACCTGTAGATCTTCTTTTTTAATGCCTCGCGGATAAATCCTATCCACTAAAATACGAAAACCATCTGATTCTTCTTGAGCCTGATAAATACGTTTTAGTTGAATTTCCATAATCTCTTTTTTTAGTTTATAATATTCTTTATTTTCTTAATAAAACGCTGAGCTAATTGGTCAGCTTCTTCTTGAGTCTTAGCCTCAGTATAGATACGGATAATAGGTTCTGTATTGGACTTTCTCAGGTGTACCCAGCTTTCAGGAAAATCAATTTTCAATCCGTCAATAGTGGTTATTTGTTCTCCAATGTATTTCTGTTCCATTTCCTTGAGGATAAGATCAGGATTGATGTGCTCGGTGAGTTGTATTTTATTTTTACTCATAAAGTAAGCAGGATAGCTTTCCCTAAGATCCTTTACGCTGTTATCTCTCTCGGCTAAGAGGGAAAGGAATAAAGCAACCCCTACTAAAGCATCGCGTCCGTAGTGCAATTCAGGATAGATAATGCCTCCATTGCCTTCTCCGCCAATGATAGCACCAATGCGTTTCATTTCAGTAACTACATTTACTTCTCCTACAGCAGCAGCAGAGTAAGTTACCCCATATTTTTGAGCAATATCACGTAAAGCACGTGAGGAGGAGAGGTTAGAGACTACATTACCTTTAGTTTTACTTAGCACATAATCGGCACAGGCTACCAAGGTATATTCTTCACCAAACATTTCTCCTTGCTCAGTGATAAAAGCAAGTCTATCCACATCAGGATCCACCACAATACCAAAATCTGCTTTTTCTTCTACCACTTTTTTGCAGATGTCGCCTAAATGTTCCTTTAAGGGCTCAGGGTTGTGCGGGAAGTGTCCGTTAGGCTCACAATAGAGCTTTATAACCTCTACGTCCAATCGCTCCAAGAGTCTTGGAATGGCAATCCCACCGGTGGAGTTAACCGCATCCACTACCACACGGAATTTCTTTTTCTGTATAGCTTCGGGAGTAACCAATGGTAAGGCAAGCACTTTTTCTATATGAAGGTCAATATACCGATCATCATTGGAGAGTTTACCTAAATGATCTACTGATGCAAAGGAAAAATCATTTTCTTGAGTGATTCTAAGAATTGCTTTACCATCTTTGTCAGAGACAAATTCTCCTTTGTTATTGAGTAATTTTAAGGCATTCCACTCCTTTGGGTTATGGCTGGCAGTGAGGATAATTCCTCCATCAGCTTGTTCTAAAGGGACAGCAATTTCCACAGTAGGGGTGGTACTCAGTCCTATATTGACCACGTCTATTCCCAAGCCTATAAGGGTGTATTGTACTAAGTGCAGGATCATCTCGCCAGAGATACGTGCATCTCGCCCAATGACGACTTTGACCTGTTCCTTGCCTGCTTGTCCCTTGAGCCAAGAGCCATAAGCGGCAGCAAATTTTACAGTATCAATAGGAGTAAGGTTGTCTTCTACCTTGCCACCTATGGTACCACGAATACCTGAAATAGATTTGATTAATGACATATCCCTTTAAAATTTATTTTGTTATTTTAGGTTGATATTTTTTGGCTAAGCTATCTATATATTTTTCTTGTTGTTCGTATACCTTAGCTTCTGTATCTTTGGTTATCAGATAAGTTTTTCCCTTGCTCCACTTTCCATTGGTTAGTAGGAAGGTTTCTTCATAATAAGGGTAAGTAGGATTATAGGAGCTATCTAAGTAGGGAGTATAATCCAAATAGTATGGGTTAGTTAGAAAAACAATAGCACAAAAATGCTTTTTGATTTCTTTAATGGATAAGGTAGCAATTTTTTCCTCTAAGGAATCAATAAATCCTTCTTTTTCCTGATTTTTTTGCCAGGCAAGATGGGTATCAAAGACAGATGTCTGGGGGATTAGGATAACATTTGCAATACCTAATTTCTGGACTTGACTCCAACAGCCATAATCAGGAATTTGATAATATCCTTCTCTCCAAGAGAAATGACTGCATTTTAGGAGTTGGTACAAATCCGCCTCTACCTCTGGAGTAAGTGTTGTTAGAGGAAGGGTATTTTCTGCTTCATCTAAGACATTTATATATCGGTATCGGTAGGTATCTTCATTCCAGTATATTAGGAAACCTGATTTCTCAGGGAGTATTAGATTGATGATATCTTTTTCATTTCTTTTCCTTGTTTCTATATAGCACTCAATCCCTTCGGGTTGCTCATAGATGACAGAGTGATTATGATCTTTGTAACTATCTAATTGATAGATGATAATAGGTTTTTCTACCTTGGTCTCATAGCTGTGGAAGATTGCTAAAAAGGGGGTGTTGTCAGGGTATGTTCTGTCTCCTACTCCCTTGTAATCAATTATAAGAGCGGCATCTTGCTGACCGTCAGTATTGAAATCTCCATAACAAATAACAGGACACCCTTTACCTTGGTGGGTTCGGTAGTATTCCCAAAATTTTTTAGAAAAGCGTTTTTCTACATCAATAATGGTAAAAACATCTTTATTTGCATCTACATAAGCTATAATGTTTTTGGAAATCTCACACAGAGGATGGAAGGAATCCTGTATTGTAGTATTAGGGAGAGCAGTCTCGTCAGAGGACAAGAGGGGAGCTTGTTTTTTAGGACAAGCAGCCAAAAGGAATAGAAAGGGGAGGAGTAAAAGTTTTTTCATAGCTTTATTTTCATTGGCAAAATTACTAAAAAACCTTTGATTTCCTAAAGTGATAGCAAATAAAAGTGAATATCCCATAGAAAATAAGAAAAATAGGATAGGTAAGCACTATTAAGAAAACATATCCTTGTAAAGATTTTTTTCCTAAGACCCAATCAATAAAAGGATAAGCACCTAAGAAACCTACATAAAAAAGCAGTGGTGTTAGGAATACTCCGAGCCATAAGCCCCATTTTTTTTTCTTCTTTATACAATAGAGATGTAGCCCTACAGCTCCTAAAAAGAGAATAATTCCAAATCCTAAAGGACCTATAGCAAGGACTACACTGCCTAACCAAGAAGGTTTAGGGGAAAACCTCCAATAATGCTCAGGGGTAGAGTGAAAATCTTTAATCTTCCCCTGAAAGAGGTGGTCACTCACGGTATATTCTTCCGCTTCCATAGATGATTGCTCGAATTTTAATTCCTTTGGAAAATGAATCTCAATATCTATTTCGGGAAAAGTTTTCCAAAACTTAGAGGGATATATGCTATATTCAAAGGTATAAGGAGGTAGAAAGCCATATCTACGAGTAGAGGGGAAAGCACCATAACTGACCTCTATCATATTTTCACCTGTCTTAAGAGGAGCTGTAAAGTAAATGAGATTGGAGGGTTCTACCTCTTGTTTTTCTTTTCCATCATAAGAAATGTAATACTTGGTATAGGCATGGTATCTGGTAGGTGCATTCGTATATTGCAGGGTGTCGGTGATCTCCTCTTTTATCAGAAAAGGATAGTCTTGTTCCTTATCAATAGGGCTTGAGGGGATAGCTTGTCCGTTAACATAGATTTGCTGGTCATTTAGGTAGTTGGATGCCATAAAGAGCAGCGGCATCTCCTGCTTAGTAGGGGAAGTGATATGGTATGTTACTTTTAGGCGAATGATATATTCATAGTAAAAATCCTTGTCAGAATTCTTAATGATATCAGCCCTGATTTTCTCTTGAGTTACAGTACATTTTTGAGGGAAGATAAGAGAAGAATGGAAAGTCCCATATATATTAGGACTCGCCATATTGGCAGTACTAGTCCAAGAGTAAGCAAGTAACAGCAAGAAAAGTAAGTATCTGTTCATAGTCTGAGATATTTCCTTATCAGAAGGCAAATATACAAAAAAGAATAAATACTTAGTGTATCATTCAAGAGAAATTTTTGAATAAAAGTTTCGCTTATCCTAATTTATTTCGTATTTTTGCTCGTTTATTAAGAGTAAATAGGCAATAATTTATATTATGGACAAGCATCATATTCTACTTATTATTCATCTTATCAGTGCAACTGTTTGGGTAGGAGGACATTTGGTTTTGCTTTTAGGTTTTTTGCCAAAGGCACTTAAGCATAAGAATTTTGACTTTATCTCTCGTTTTGAGAAGACTTACGAGCCTATAGGGATGCCCTCCTTACTCCTTTTAGTCATTACAGGTGTTTGGATGGCATACGACCTGAATGCTCCCTTGCCTTCGTGGTTTTCCTTTACCTCAGGGGTGGAGACTGTAGTTTCTTTAAAAATCATAGGGCTACTGACCACCATCTGTTTTGCAATCAGTGCGCAAACAAGAGTTTTGCCTAAGCTTGCCAAAGGGCAAATCCAAAAGCTTCCTGAGATGGCAATACATATCCTTTGTGTAACACTTATTGCAGTGATCCTACTTATTTTAGGAAGCACTATTCGTAATGGAGGTTTTTTATTCTAAAGAGATAAGAAATGATAGATGCTTTTGAGAATTATCTACGTTTGGAGAAGAAATACTCTCCTCATACAGTAACTGCTTACCTTACAGATGTGGAGGAATTTGCTGCTTTTCTCAAGGAAGAAGATCCTACAGTGGAACTTTCTAAAGTAAATTATCCACTCATTCGTTCTTGGATCATTCACTTAGTGGAAAGTAAGATTACTAATAGATCTATCAACCGGAAAATAGCATCCCTAAAGGCTTATTATGCCTTTTTAGTACGCTCCTTAGCGATAAAGAGTACCCCTTTTCTGCAGCATATTCCACTGAAGACGCAGAAAAAGCTTTCTATTCCTTTCTCTGAAAAAGAGATAGAGGATGTCCTTTCTATACCTACAGAAGAAGATTCATATACATCGTTGCGTAATAGGATGATTATAGAACTTTTCTATGCTACGGGAATTCGTAGATCAGAACTTATTGAATTGAAAATAAATGATATAGATCTTTCTCAAAAAACAATAAAAGTATTAGGTAAGCGTAATAAAGAACGTATAATTCCCTTAATACATACTGTTGTGGAGAGTCTTGAAAAGTATTTGCTTATACGTAAAGATGTAGAAACCAGTGAAGAATTTCTTTTTCTTACTAATAATGGAAAAAAAATGTATCCAAAACTTGTGTATAATATAATAAATTCGTACTTTAGCAGTGTTACAACAAAGCAGAAGAAAAGCCCTCATGTGCTGCGTCATTCTTTTGCTACTCATTTGTTAGACAACGGAGCAGACCTTAATGCGGTGAAAGAATTATTAGGACATGCAGGTTTAGCAGCTACCCAAGTATATACTCATAGTAGTATAGCTGAACTGAAAAACCAATACAAAAATGCACATCCAAGAGAGACAAATAAAGAATACTAATTTTAAATTTTTAAAATATGAAAGTAAATTACAATGCCGTTAATTTTACTGTAGATCAAAAATTAATTGACTTCATCCAAAAAAAAATGGATAAGCTAGACCTTTTCTATGATAGGGTGATTGATGCTGAAGTCTATTTAAAGTTAGACAATACCACTGTAAAAGAAAATAAGATAGTGGAAGTAAAAGTAAATGTACCAGGAGATAGCTTCGTGGTTAAAAAACAATTCAAAACCTTTGAAGAAGGAATAGATTCCTGTGTAAATCCTATTGAGAGATATTTAAAAAAATACAAAGAAACTCGTTAAATGATTATTTAGGATTGAAAAATAATGAATTTTGTATTCTCTTTATACAAAATTCATTATTTTTTACTTATTATAATAAATAATAATACACATTTTTTATGAAAAAAGCATTCATTTTATTAACTTTTATAGCAATTACTTTCGGGTATGCTCAGGAACAAAATTTTTTAGAGAAACCTTATTATAGAACCCAAGTAGAGACTGATACTTTGGTAATTCCTGACAAAATCTATCTACATATCTCTTTGGAAGATAATAAAGGAAAGAAATCCACAGAGGAACTCTATAACAAGATGATTCAATCTTTACAAGAGGTGAGAATAGATATTCAAAAGCAACTTACTGTATATGGAATGTCCAGTACTTATGATAAGAAATTTCTTAGAACAAATATCAACAAAGTTGAGAACTATGAACTATTAGTTTTTGATGCTGTGACAGCCCTTAAGGTAATTAGTAGTTTAGAGAAAAATGGTATTTCCAATGTACAAATTAGCCGGAAAGAGTATTCTCAAACAGATAAAATTGTACAACTTCTCAAAGAAAAATCCCTTAAAAAAGCTAAGCATAATGCTGAAAATCTCATAAAAATAGTAGGGCAGGGGATAGGTAAAGTACTGAGTATTCAGGAATATAATCGTCCTTACTACCTTGAAGGAAAAGCAATGGGGTTATCCGTATCATCTTCTCAGGAAGTCATGGAGAGAAGTTATGTGCCAGATTTTTCACCTATAAAGTTGCATGTGGAGTTTTCAGTGGTATTTGAAATAAAATAAATCTGTCATACTATGAATAGAGTACTTATACTAATAGATATTCAAAATGATTTTATTACAGGGACGCTTCCTGTACCCGATGGAAAGGCTATTATAGCTCCTGTAAATCGCTTGATACTACAGTTTGACCATGTAATAGCTACTCAAGATTGGCATCCGGAAAATCATTTTAGCTTTTTCACTCATCATAAAGGGAAAAAGGCTTTTGAATCCATCACTAAGGATAGTTACGAACAAACTCTCTGGCCTCCTCACTGTGTACAAGGCAGTGAAGGAGCTAATTTCTTCCCAGAATTGCAAATGAATACTATTGCTGCTATATTTCGCAAGGGGACAAATCCTGATATAGACAGTTATAGTGCTTTTTTTGATAATCAACAACTAAAAAGCACAGGGTTAGATGGTTATTTGAAGGGATTATCCATAGAAGAACTCCATTTTGTAGGGTTGGCGGCAGATTATTGTGTATATTTTTCCATGATGGACGCATTAAGTCTGGGATATAAAGTATTCTTACATGAACATTGTACAAGAGCTATCAATAAGGAATCCTTTGAACAACAGAAAAGAGAGCTTCATACTTACCCCAACTTTACTTTACTACCTTAAAACATAAAAAGCAGACGTGAAAAAGCGATTTGGTATCATTATTCCTGCACATAATGAGGGTAATTTTTTGTCACAAACCTTGGATTCCCTATTAGGACAAAGCTTTCCTCCACATCAAATTATTGTGATAGATGATAACTCCACAGATAATACCCAAGAGATCTTATCGGTATACTGTGCTCGGTATTCTAATGTGCAAAAACTCTACCGAAGTTCATCAGAGTATCGCTTACCTGGGGCAAAGATAGTGCAAGCCTTTAACTCAGCTTTGCCCTTATTATCGGAAGTAGAGATAATTTGTAAGTTTGATGCTGACCTTATTTTCCCTGCAAACTATTTAGCTACCTTAGAGCAGCATTACACTGAGAATTCAAAGTTAGGCATGTGTGGAGGAGTATGCAGTATAGAAAAGGAAGGAGGGTGGATAGTAGAGAATCTTACTAATAAGAATCACTTACGAGGAGCTCTGAAAAGTTATCGAAAGGAATGTTTTGAAGCTATTGGAGGGCTTAGGGAGGCGATGGGTTGGGATACAGTAGATGAATTACTGGCACAATATCATCAGTGGGAGGTGATGGTAGATAAGAATCTTATCGTGAAGCATTTACGACCTACGGCAAGTGCTTATAATAAGCAAGCACAATACTTACAAGGTGGGATGTTCTATCGCCTACGTTATGGAGAGGTTCTTTCATTTTTGGCAAGTGCTAAGTTAGCTTATAGGAAAAAGAGTTTTTCTCTCTTGAGGGACTATATTAAAGGTTATTTTAAGGCAAAAAAAGAAAAGCAATCATTTTTAGTTAATGAAAATGAAGGTAAGTGGATACGCAAATATCGTTGGAAGGCTATCCGAAAAAAGTTTTAATAATTGTTGATAAGAAAATTTGCTGTATAGTAATTTTTTCCTTACTTTTGCGCTACAATAAAAGTAACTTATAAAAATGAAAATAGCACTATTAGGTTACGGGAAAATGGGGAAAACTATTGAGCGTATAGCCCTTGAACGAGGACATGAAATTGTCTTAAAAATAGATGCTCCTCAGGACTATGATATTACTCAAGCAGAGGTGGCTATTGAGTTCAGTACACCGCAGAGTGCTTTTGCCAATATCAGTAAAGCATTAATAGCGGGAGTGCCTACTGTAGCAGGAACTACAGGTTGGCTTGATAAGTATTCCGAAGCAGAGGCACTGTGTAAGGCACATAATACAGCCTTTTTATACGCTTCTAATTTCAGTATAGGGGTGAATATTTTCTTTGAATTGAACAAAACCTTAGCACAACTAATGCACAATCATCCTGAATATAGTGTTTCTATTGAAGAAATTCATCATACTCAAAAGTTAGATGCTCCTAGTGGAACAGCCATTACTCTGGCAGAGGAAATCATGACTTGTTCAGACAAAACAGGTTGGGAGCTTGGAGAGGCTACAGAGGGTAAAATTCCTATCACAGCCAAGCGTATTGATAATGTACCAGGAACTCATATAATTACTTATAAAAGCGCTGTAGATACTCTTGAAATCAAACATACAGCCCATAGCCGAGAAGGTTTTGCCTTGGGTGCTGTATTAGCAGCTGAATGGATTATAGGAAAAAAAGGAGTATTCTCTATGAAAGAGGTACTTTTTAGCAAATAAAATAAATAGATAATTTATAAAAATAAATTTTATGGCAAGCGTAAGACGTTTAAAAAAGAATGTTGCTTCTGTTTTAGGGGAATTAGTAGATACTCTTATTATTTGGGAGTTGGTTACCGATAAGAAAAGTGAAACCTCACAAGGAATTGTAGATGATATCTATAACACTTATGACAAATACCTTGAACAAATTAACCACCCTACTGAAAACAAAGGTGTTTTCTATAAGCAACTCCTTAAGAACTTTGAAGAAGAAGTAAATGCTATTATAGCAAAAATTAATGCTTTAAGCTAAAAGAAGTTTTGCTATCACCTAACTTACACCAATTGTATTTATATTCATATAATGCAATTGGTGTTTTTTGATATAAATATAAAAAATGACTAAAATACTTTATATATTTTTTACAGTACTCACCTTTTTCTCTTCTTTGGCACAGGAAAAATATAAGCTATATGTAGAAGGAGAAAAGCAGTGGGCTTATAAGGAGAACTATCTTACCGATTTTGTATATGCTTTTTGCACTAAGGATTTTGAAGCAATGGCAAAGAATCCTCCCATAGAAGATAAGACAAAAGTGCCTCTTTTCAAAGAGCTTTATCATAATCTGTTACAAGCAATTCCACAAAAGAATGAGAATACCCAAATAAGTTTATTTTTTGGAGAACGTATGCAGACGGATGGACGTATTTTCTTTATGACCTTTTTCGAAGGAGACCTCAAAGGAAAGCGTAAAGATGCTTTTTTTCAATTTATTTTATTTACAAAAGATAAAAAAGGTATATTCAAATATGAATTCATAGATATTTCTGATGAAAAGCATAGAATCACTTACAAAGAACCTACAGTACAAGAGAAAGCAGGTTACCAACAAGAAGTAATGCAAGAGTATGCCTCTCATGCAATGGAAAAAAATGCAAAAAAAGAATTAGAGAATTATATTAACACTCGGAAACGATGGAAAAATATCAAAATAATGATTAACGAATAATGAATTAATATCTATATTGACTAAAAATGCTCAATGACTATTTAATAGATGAGTCTTTCTCTGGAGATGATGAGTTATATGAACATTATAGCTTTAAGGCAGGGAAAGGACAAGAACCTTTAAGAGTGGATAAGTTTCTAATGAATTTTGTAGAAAATGCCTCTCGCAACAAGGTACAACAAGCAGCTAAGGATGGAAATATATTTGTTAATGGAGTGGCTGTAAAATCCAATCATCGTGTAAAAGCTAATGACGAGGTAAAAGTTATGTTCGCTCATCCTCCTCATGAATATTTGTTAGTACCTGAACCTATTCCCTTGAATATTGTCTATGAAGATGAGGAACTGATTATCATTAACAAACCTGCAGGTTTGGTAGTGCATCCGGGACATGGAAATTATCAAGGAACTCTTATTAATGGGCTTATCTATCACTTTGAACAGCTACCTAAAAATAGTTCTGACCGTCCGGGACTTGTACACCGAATAGATAAAGACACCAGTGGCTTACTTGTAGTTGCCAAAACGGAAGAGGCAATGAATCACTTAGCCAAACAATTCTTTAATAAAACGAGCGAACGAGAGTATATTGCTCTTGTGTGGGGAAATATCCCAGAGGATGAAGGTACCATTACAGGACATATAGGCAGACATCCTAAAAATCGTTTACAGATGACTGTCTTCCCTGATGGAAGTGAAGGAAAAGAAGCCATCACCCACTACAAAGTATTAGAACGCTTTGGGTATGTAACCCTTGTTTCCTGTCGCTTGGAAACAGGACGTACTCACCAGATTCGTGCACACTTTACCTATATAGGACACCCTCTCTTTAATGATGAACGCTATGGAGGAGATAAGATACTTAAGGGAACTACTTCTACTAAGTATAAACAATTTGTGGAGAATTGCTTTAAAGTATTACCTCGTCAAGCGCTCCATGCCAAAACCTTAGGCATAGAAAAGCCCTCTACAGGACAGATGCTTCGATTTGATAGTGAAATTCCCCAAGATATGCAAGAATGTATAGAGAAGTGGCGTAATTATATTAAAAACAGAGGAGTATAGTAAATACGTAAAAGATAAAAAAGTAAAATTCATGTTCAGACAAGCAAAGATAACTGACTTAGAGCCTATATGGCAAATTATTCTTTATGCTAAAAAAATAATGAAGCAAAGGGGAAGCCAGCAGTGGCAAGATGGTTATCCCTTTAGGGAGACTATCACAGAGGATATAACCCAAGGGCATGCGTATGTAGTGGAAGAGGAGAACGAGATTATTGCTTACGTGGCTATCAGTCTCGAAGGAGAGCCTACTTACCAGAATATTGTGGGAGCTTGGTTGAATACTGCCCCCTATACAGTCATTCATAGAATGGCAGTAAGTGAAAAAGGTAAGAATAAAGGCTTAGGATCCTACATTATGCAACAGGCTGAAAAGATTTCTACCAACGCTAAAATCCACTCTATACGGGTAGATACGAATTATGATAATTATGTTATGAAGCATATTCTGGAGAAACAAGGATATACTTACTGTGGCATTATTCAGGTACGCGATGGGAAAAGAGAAGCCTTTCAAAAGATTTTAAGATAATTAGAGAACATGATGAACGTAAAAGAGATTAATACTGGGAGTTATTTCATTTACTTTGGTGAAGACGGCTATAAGTGTCTAACAAATTGGGTAAAGGAGAGGAAATACTCTAAAATATTTCTTCTTTCTGATACCCATACACATGAATGCTGCGTGTATACCTTCTTACAGAAATTCCCTTTTGAGGTGGAGATTATAGAAGTAGAGGCTGGTGAAGAGCATAAGAATTTAGATACTTGTCTTTCCCTCTGGCAAACACTTTCGGACTTAGGTGCCGATAGGAAAAGCCTGTTTATCAATATAGGAGGAGGCGTAATTACCGATATGGGAGGCTTTGTGGCTTCTACCTTTAAGAGAGGGATTGATTTCATTAATATTCCTACCTCTCTCTTGGCTATGGTTGATGCCTCTATTGGAGGAAAAACAGGAATAGATTTGGGAGCACTGAAGAACCAAATAGGGGTCATTAATAACCCTCAACTCCTTTTAATAGATATTAATTACCTTAATACCCTTCCTAAAGAAGAGTTTCGCAGTGGTTTAGCAGAGATGTTCAAGCATGGACTGATACAGTCTCCTCATTATTGGGAGAAAATGCAACACTTAAGTACTCTTACTACTGATGATCTTGAGGAGATTATTTATGAATCGGTACTTATTAAGCATCAAGTAGTCTTACAAGATCCTAAAGAACAAGGGCTCCGTAAAATATTAAATTTTGGGCATACCTTAGGACATGCTATAGAATCTTATTCCTTAGCACACCGATGCAAACGCTTACTTCATGGAGAAGCAGTGGCTATTGGGATGATTTTGGCTGCTTTCCTCTCTCATAAAGTTATCAATTTCTCTTGGAAGCAGGTGGAAGAAATTAAAACTACTCTTCTGGAATATTTTCCTCAAGAAGAATTTAGTACCGATGAGATTAAAGCTATATTAGAACTACTCAAGTATGACAAAAAGAATGTATATGGGCATATTTATTTTGTTCTACTTAAAGAAATAGGAGTACCTCAGTGGAATATGGAAGTAGAAGAGTCCTTCATTCAAGAAGCCTTTGTTTATTACATGACTCCTCTTTCAGAGAATAAACATTAAATAATCCTGAAAACTGACCTTTACTTAACTTATGAATATTGCTGTTGTTATACTTAACTGGAACGGAATGCACTTGTTAGAACAGTTTTTACCTTCGGTAGTCACTTATTCTAAGGAGGCTGATCTGTATGTGATAGATAATGCCTCTACCGATGAGAGTATTGCTTTTCTGCAAAAGTACTATCCTCAAGTGAGAATTATACAGAATACACATAACTATGGCTATGCCAAAGGATATAATGAAGGCTTAAAGCACATATCAGCGGATATCTATTGCTTACTTAATTCCGATGTACAGGTAACTCCTCATTGGCTTGAGGCTCCTATGACCATTTTTGGACAACAATCTCAAATTAGTATATTGCAACCTAAGATAAAATCCTACAGGCAGAAGAATCTTTTTGAATATGCAGGTGCTGCAGGTGGTTATATAGATAAATATGGCTATCCTTATTGCAGAGGACGTATTTTTGACGCCATAGAGGAGGATAAGGGGCAATATGAAGATAATAAAGAGATATTTTGGGCATCAGGAGCTTGCTTTTTTATTAGGAAATCAGTCTTTGATATTTTGCAAGGCTTTGATGAGGATTTTTTTGCTCACCAAGAGGAAATAGACCTATGTTGGCGAGCACAGAATAAGGGTTATAAAGTATATTATACCTCTCAATCACAGGTGTATCACTTAGGAGGGGCTACCTTAAATGAAGGGAGTCCTAAGAAAATATATTTGAACTTCCGTAATAGTTTGTTTATGCTTTTAAAGAATCTTCCTAAAGGTAAGTGGTTCTCTGTTATTTTTTTACGAATGATTTTAGATGGAATTGCAGGGATACGCTTTTTCCTTCAAGGAAAAATAAGTAACACTTGGGCTATTATCAGAGCTCACGTTTCTTTCTATAGGTATTTTTGCCATTTCTACCATAAGAGAGAGAATCCTTCTTTAGAGAATTATTACTCAATATCTTCCGTTGTATACCAACATTTTATAAAACATAATATTTAATAAAACTTAAAGCAAATACGCAGTGCTTGGATATGGGAATACTTGGTATGGAAGCTTATAAAGAATATAAACTCAAAATTACTTTCGTTTGTCAATGAATTTTACGGGCTTACGGCTTCCCTTAGGATAAAGTTGTTTTTCTATAGCTTCCACCTGATAGAACTCTATCTTGGGTACCACCCGCATTTTAGCACGGAAGTGATTGGCTATTTCTTCTTTAAGAGCCTCTGAAGGAGTATGAGTGCCTATTTTAATAAGGATTTCATCGGTGAGGATTTCATTATTACTAATTTCTATGATGTAGTTCTCCACTTGAGTGAACTCAGTCAATAAATCCATCAATACAGGGGGGTATAAGGTAGTTCCTTTATATTTTATCATTTGTTGCTTTCTGCCTACCACAGGACTTACTCTTATAGTATTCCTTCCACAAGGGCATTTATCTTGATAAAGAGTTACCATGTCCCCTGTGCGAAAACGTAGCAAAGGCATACCTTCTACTCCAAGAGTGGTAATGGTAAGCTCTCCCAGTTCTCCTAAGGGAAGGGCATTCCCCTGTTCATCCAATACTTCAGTAATAATTAGTTCAGGATGATGGTGACCACCATGTTTATATTCACATTCCGTAAAAGTAGTACTCATCTCAGTAGAAGCATAGGTGGAATATAGCGCAATGGATGGCCATTTTTCCATAATCTTTTGAGTGAGTAAGTTAGGGGAGAAATCCTGTTCACGAAGTGTTTCTCCTATACAAATAACCCCTTTTATAGACGATCTTAAGTAGTCAATATTATTTTTTTCGGCATATTCTATCATTTTCAATAGGAAAGAAGGCACCGCTATCAAATACTTAGGATGGTAAGAGTTTATAGAATCCCATTGGAGTTCTGGAATTCCAGCACCTATACGAACAATGCTTGCCCCAAGCCTACGAATTCCCAGAAAATAAGCCAATCCTGCCATGAATCTTCGGTCAATAGTAGTCATTAGCTGTACGACATCTCCCTTTTGAATTCCTCCGCAGGAGAGAGAAATAGCCTCATTATACGCCAAACGGTCTAAATCCTTATCCGTGAGTCCAAAAGTAACAGGGGTTCCCAGAGTCCCCGAGGTAGAGGCATAGTCCACAATGGCTGTTTTAGGGACACAAAGGAAATCATCATTATAGTACTGGAGGTCATCCTTGGAAGTGGTAGGAAGTCTCTGAAGGTCATCTAAAGTTTTTATTTTCTCTATATCAATATCATTCTCCTTAAATATACGCTGATAATAAGGAGATTTTTCTTTGAGATATTGTAAGAGTTCTTGAAGTTTTTTCTCTTGAAATTGTTGGATTTCAGCTTTACTTTTTTTTTCTATTTCAGGTATCATGGGGATAAACATAAAGAAAATATCAGTGCGTTAATGAATTATTGATATCTTCTATATAATTGAGTATTTCAGTTCTTCCTAACTTATTTACAGAAGAAGAGATAAAGTAAGGAGGCATCTCCTCCCATTGCTCTAAGAGGATTCCCTGATAGGCAGTTATATGTTCCTCTATAAGTTTGTCAGTGAGTTTGTCCGCTTTGGTAAAGATGATAGCAAAAGGGATTGTATTTTCTCCCAGCCATTGCATGAACTCTAAGTCAATCTTCTGAGGCTTATGACGTATATCCACTAAGACAAAAGCACAAACAAGTTCCTTACGTTTCTTAAAATAATCTGTAATAAATTGCTGGAAGACTCTCTTAGACTGCTTGGACACTTGTGCATACCCATACCCCGGCAAATCCACTAAATACCAATTTTTATTAATAAGAAAATGATTGATAAGCTGTGTTTTCCCTGGTTTAGAGGAAGTTTTAGCAAGTCCCTTATGATTGGTAAGCATATTAATAAGGGAGGATTTTCCTACATTAGACCTACCTATAAAAGCATATTCGGCTAATCCATGAGCAGGGCACTTAGCAATCTGAGTATTACTCATTACAAAGGAGGCTTGTCTGATTTCCATCTTACAAGTTATTAGCTGTAAGCCATTTGTTCAATACTTCATTAAACTGGTCTGGATGTTCCATCATAGGAGCATGTCCACATTTGTCTATCCAATAAAGAGAAGCATTAGGTAATAGTTCGTAAAACTCCTCAGCTACTTTCGGCGGTGTCACAGGGTCATTTTTTCCCCAGATAAGACAAGTGGGGGTTTTCATATTTGGTAAATCCTTAGCCATATTATGACGAATAGCACTCTTTGCAATAGAAAGAGTTTTGATCACCTTAGTACGGTCATTTACAATAGCAAATATTTCATCTACCAGCTCCTTAGTAGCTGTTTCAGGGTCATAGAACACATCTTGACATTTCTTTTGAATAAACTCATAACTACCTCGCTTAGGATAACTGTCTCCCATAGCACTTTCGTATAATCCGGAACTCCCTGTAAGGATAAGGGCTTTTACCTTTTTGGGATGTAACTTAGTATAAAGTAACCCTATATGCCCACCTAAAGAATTTCCCAGAAGAATAACCTGATCAAAACCTTTGTGATTAATGAAGCGAGTAAGCCAATTGGTAAGGTTTTTTACTGTACTTGAGAGCAAAGGAAGGTCATATATGGGCAATTCTGGAGCTATTACTTTGTAATTTCTTGAAAAGAACTCAATAGTGCTATCAAAGTTACTAAGCCCCCCCATAAGCCCATGTAATAGGATTATTGGAACTCCCTCACCTTTCTCTATATAGGAGAATTTGTCTTCTTTTTTACGAAAAAGATTTATCATTTCTTTTTGGTTCTATTGACTACAAAAATATAAAATATTTATCAAATAACCTTCTGCATGAAAAAAAATATTTTCAGTTAGCTATATGACATCTGAATAATTAATATACAGCTAATTATTCAACAATAAGTATCCAAACATCTTTCACTTTCTCAAGAGCAGGATTTGCTTTTTTAAGTGTATTTACTTCCCTTTGCTTCTTGAGAGCTTCCTCATAAGTAGGAAGATAATAAGAATAAGCATAATGCAAATTCTTAACAGGATAGAAGAAAGAACCTTCTGCATGCATTCCTTTTTGTCGGAGGTTGAATATGTATTTATCTACATTTTCTTTAGAAGAATAAGCCCCTAAGATAAGATAACAACCTTTCTTTACATTATCTACTTTTATCTTATACACATTAGAAGGGATTTCTGTCTTTTCAGAAACTGACTGTGAGGAAGGCTGTTGTTGTACAGGTTTTGAGATAGGATTTTGAGTATTGGTCACTTTAGCAATACCCGCTTGAGCCACTTCTGTTTTGGGCTGCAGGGTTGTTTTAGGTTGTACTGCAGTTGAGACAGGTTGCTTTTCCTGAGTACTTACAGGTGTTTGGGCTTGATGGGTTACAGGCTTAGGAGTTGGCTTCTTTCCTAGGATTCTATCCACTTCCTCATCCCGTAAGGAAGTGCCCTCTTCCGTATGTATAGCCAACCCCAAGAGGTAAGTATAGAATTCATCATGGGTGGAAGAGAAGTTCACCCTTAGAAAATCACCCCCTACTGGAAATACTTCAAAATCATAATTAGGTACTTCTACAGAGAAAATATCTACCCCTAAAGTATTTTTACTATTAGGCTTTCTTTCCTTAATAATATCTTCTCCATAAGTAATAGAACTATTAAGAAAATTTTTTACTTTTCTTGTTCGTGTTTCCATATAGATACCTACTTTTTGAGAGAAGATTCCCATTTTATTCTCCCCTTGGTCAATATCGGCATCCAATGCAGCTCCTATAAGGCGGGGGAATACTTCTTTTACAGAAGGAATTTTGAAATTAGTAAAGATAACATCCTTACTTTCCTTCACTGCCAAGAAACCATCCTTAATATCTATTTTTCTAAAAGGCTCTTGTGGATTCTCATAAGCGATAACAAGTGCCCACCCAGCGCAAGCTCCACCGGTAATCATTCCTTTAGCAGATCGTATGTTGGCAACAGTGTACTCTCCGTCCAAACGTTTGGCTTCCTGAAGCAGTTTAGTAACATCGGCAAACATCACATAAGGAGCATTTTTGTCAATAAAGCGAGAATCAGTACTACCATCAAAAACAAACTGCCCCTTTACGGAGGTATATTTCCCTTTGGGAAGCTTTAGGAGCACTTCCTCTACAGGTTCTCGTTTGGCATCTGAAATAACTACCTTACCTGCCTTTAACTCTCCTCGTTCAAAGGGATAAGTGGCACTCCAATAGAGTCCCGCAAAAAGAATTTTGCTATTCTTAGGGAGAAGAACATTAGCAGCACTTGAGGAGAAAGTATTCTTATCTTTATCTATATCAATGTATTCCATAGTCTGGTTATCATTGACTTTCATACCTGTTGTAGTATCATCATTAGCCTTATTGGCTGAGAGTTTTTTTCCCTCTTGCCGATTAAGAATATTATTTCCTGTAATATAAAGGTTTCCTTTGGCAAGTACCTTATAGCGAGTGGTCAGCGTATCACTCTCTTGAGCGAGCAGTGTAGCTCCTACAGAAAGGGTAAGGATAAAGCTAAGAACCGTTCTCATAAGCTTAGTTTTTATTTACAAATTTCACAAATTAGGAGGCAAATATACGTAAAAAAAATGAATTTCCTAAGAAATTTTGAATAATTTCACTTTTTATCTAAAAGCATTCCAACCACGAGCTTCCAAAGGAATAGCCTCATTAGCACGAGTAATAAGGTTACAACCTTGTGAAGCATCTGTAATATAACCAATTACACTTAAGTTAGGATTGCCTTTTATCTTATCATAATCTGCTTGGGAAATAGTAAAGAGTAGTTCATAATCTTCTCCACCACTGAGGGCTACCATAGTACTACTGAGGTTAAATTCCTCACAAGCATTTATTAGCACAGGATCAAGAGGAATTTTTTCTTCCATTAAGCGACACCCTACTTGAGATTGTTTACAGATATGCAAAAGCTCAGAGGAAAGCCCATCACTGATGTCCATCATGGAAGTAGGCTTCACTCCCAATTTTTCCAATAAGAGTACTATATCTTTACGTGCTTCAGGCTTAAGTTGCCTTTCAATAAGGTATTGATAGGGTTCCAAATCTGGTTGCAAATTAGGATTTACCTTGAACACCTCATTTTCTCTTTCCAATACCTGTAATCCCATATAAGCACTTCCTAAATCACCACTCACTACAATAAGATCATTTTCCTTAGCTCCATTGCGATAAACAATTTTCTCTAAAGGTGCCTTCCCTATGGAGGTAACCGAGATAATCAGTCCTCGCAAGGAAGAGGTAGTATCTCCGCCTACCAAATCAACCTTATAAATATCACAAGCCAAGCGAATTCCTTCATAAAGCTCTTCTAAAGCTTCCAAAGGAAAACGATTGGAGACAGCTATGGACACAGTAATTTGAGTAGCTATTGCATTCATAGCATAAATATCGGAAAGATTCACCATTACCGCTTTGTATCCCAGATGTTTTAAGGGCATATAGGAAAGGTTAAAGTGAACACCTTCTATAAGCAAATCCGTAGAAATAACTGCTTTTTCATGGGCAAAATCTATCACGGCTCCATCATCACCAATGCCTTTGAGAGAGGAAGGGTTACGTAAGGGAAAACCTTGTGTGAGGATATCTATCAGTCCAAACTCTCCTATTTGCTCAAGCGAAGTTTTGTGAATGTTCTTATCTTCTAACATAGAATAGAATACTAATTTTGAGGGCAAAGGTACAAATAATAATGATTCATTAGCTAATGATTTGTGATTAATTTTACTAAGGAATAAAATTCATATTCCTTTCTATTTTTATTCTTTTTGAAATAAAATTTCGTTAAAACACTATTTTTTTCAAGGAAAATAAGTACTTTTGCACCCAAATAACTTCTTTTACTTTCTACTTTAAATAAAATGAGCTTAGAAGAATTCAAAAAAACCATTCAAGCAGGTTACACTGTGGATGGAAAATATATCACACTGGGAGGAGCTATGTATCAGGGAAAAGCAATAGCAGATTTGTTTGTAAATATTCCCTTAAAGAATCTCAATAGGCATGGACTTATTGCAGGGGCAACAGGAACTGGTAAAACAAAAACCCTTCAGGCTCTTACCGAAAATCTCTCCAAGGAAGGAGTACCTACCTTGCTTATGGACCTTAAGGGAGACCTCAGTGGAATTACAGCTATTGGAGAAGAAAAACCTTTTATCAAAGAGCGTCATGCTCAGATGAACTTACCCTATCTTCCAGAGGCTTTCCCTGTAGAGTTGCTAACCATTTCCAAGCAGGATGGCGTGCGTATGCGTGCCACAGTCTCCGAATTTGGTTCTGTCCTCCTCTCTCGTATCTTAGATCTTTCCGATGTGCAGGAAGGAGTCCTTGCCGTAGTGTTCAAATACTGTGATGACCACCAGTACCCTCTCTTAGACCTAAAAGACCTTAAGAAGGTACTCCAATATGCCACTGAGGAAGGAAAAAGTGAATTTGAATCTGAATACGGGCGAGTATCCTCTTCTTCTACCAGTGCCATTTTACGTAAGATAGTAGAACTTGAAAATCAAGGAGCAGAACTCTTTTTTGGTGAAAGAAGTTTTGAACCTGAAGATCTCCTACATACAGATGAAAAGGGTAGGGGAGTGGTTAATATTATTCGCCTAACCGATATACAAGACCGCCCCAAGATGTTCTCTACCTTCATGCTTTGTTTATTAGCCGAAATCTATAACACTTTCCCAGAAATAGGAGACCAGGATAAGCCTAAACTCGTTATCTTTATTGATGAAGCACACCTGATATTCAATCAGGCTTCTAAGGCATTACTTAACCAACTGGAGAATATTGTCAAACTTATTCGTTCCAAAGGAGTAGGGATTATTTTCTGTACACAAACTCCTACAGATGTACCCGATGCAGTACTCTCTCAGTTAGGATTGAAAATTCAACATGCCTTACGTGCTTTCACAGCCAAAGATCGCCAAGCCATTAAGCTTACAGCTCAGAACTATCCTGAAACTTCCTTCTATAATGTACCTGAATCCCTTACTTCACTGGGAACAGGAGAGGCTTTTGTAACAGCTCTTGATGCTAAAGGACGTCCTACACCTTTGGTGGCAACTATGATGAGAGCCCCTATGAGCCGCATGGATATTCTCTCTGATAATGAAATTAAGGAAGTCCTACAACACTCTTCCTTGAAAAAGAAATACAATGAGGTGATAAACCGAGAAAGTGCTTATGAGATACTCAATGCTAAGATTGCTAATACTAATGCTGCTTCAGCTAAAGAGGAAACCTCTAAAAAGACGGAAACAAGAACCCCTAATACAGCCACAGCCCCTAAAGCTACTCCCAAAAAGAGTACTGCTCAAAACCCAATAGTGAAACTACTAACCAGCGCTACTTTTGTCCGTGGTGTCTTTGGTGTACTGAGTAAACTGATGAAAAAATAATAAACCTGTCCCAATGAGTAAAAAAGATATTTTTAAAAGATTCCTTCCTATAGTTATAGTAACTATATTAATGAGTGCTTGTTCAAAGACAGATAAAAAATTCTTAATTACTAATAACAGTGTAGGAGAACTAACTAAAAGTACTAAAATAATCCAGTTGGATTCTCTTTATAGAAATGATTCATTAGTTAAAACATCTCTTGAAGGAGAATTTAGGTATATAAGTGATGAACGATTTCTTGTCTTTGAGAAAGGAAAAGGAAAAAAACAGTTACTGGAACTTACTCCTAGTATTCCTCAGGAAGGTAAGCCTCAGTATATACAAGGAGTTCAGGTATTAGATGGTCGCTATGCGACTGACAAAAATATCTCATTGAGAAGTACTTTCGGTGAAATTAAAAAAGTATATAAAGAGTTTGACTTTGAGCAATTGATTTCCACAGTAGTAGTTATGCCTAAAGGAAGTAACCTTTTCTTTACTTTTGATCAGAATGACTTACTTCCTCCCTTGGATGATACCTATACTATAGAGAGTATTCCAGAGGATGCTAAAGTAAAAAGCCTAATGATCAATTGGGTACACTAAGCCTATCATATAAAAAAGCTATATTTTTCACTCACATACTCACTCACACGACTATATTTTTCACTTTTCACTTAATCTAGGTATACCGCCTGCCCGTGTTCATTCATTCCAAAGGTTCTGTATCTGGGGTATTGTGCTTGTTCTTCGGCTTTTTTCTGCTTCTCTACCGCCTCCTCCTGTTTCCTTTTCCGGATCCAATTCTTAAAATGGCTACAGTAGTCCCGAATATCTTTCTCATATTCTCCCTGTGATTCCAAGTGTTCGTGGAACTGACACAAGAGCTTAGAGAGCTGTTGCTTATCGTTGATATTTAGTATCTTGAACATTACTTGTGTGAGCCTTTCATTGCTAAGGTATTCTTCCTTAAGTGCTTCTATGGGTTTAATCTCCCAGTATGTATTTCTTTTTTTAGGAATATAGGGAACAATCTGGTCTATAGAGATACTTTCCATAGAATTATGGGCAGGCTCCGCTATGTTTTCCTCTTTTTTAGTTTCTTTTCCCTTGGAAGGACGGGCTTTTTTACTACGAGCCTCCTCTTCAGCTTCTTCTAAGGAGAGTTCTTGGGCTACTACTTTGTTGTAAAGCTCAGGATGCCACCGCTTAAGGTTTCCCATACGTCCCTTTTTTCTGTTATTCACGGCGCTTTGGTGCCACTGTTTGGCTTCTCGGTTGAACTGAGCCTTGAAGGAGGCAAAGGCAATTCGAGTTACAAAGTCATCCACAGGGAAGGGAGGAATCTCTTGCGGTTGAGGGTCAAGGTGATTGTTTAGGTGTTGCTGATAGGCTCTGATGGTTTTGAAGAGCTTACCGGCTTGTTCGTCGGTGAGCTCGTCCAGTACTTCGAGCATGTCATTGTAGAGGATGAAGAATTTTTTCATAATAATGAAGAGATTTGTTTACTGAAATCATGAAGCTGAAGGGCGATGTGCTTCCTTCAATAACACCGCAAATATACAACATTTTTGTAGCTATGTCAAGGAAAAACAGACAGAGAAGTGTCCACCCCTTAATAAGTGAAAAACGAAAAGTGAAAAACGAAAAATTCTTCACTTTTAACTTTTAACTATTCACTTTTAACTGTTCACTATTTACTATTCACCCACATACCCAGCTGTGGGCACTCGCTGGCTATACTGTTCACCCACATACTCGCTCACGCGACTTTACTGTTCGCTATTCATTGTTCACTGTTCATTATTCATTATTCACTATTCACTGTTTACTGTTCACTTTCAAAGGAGGGTAAAGAATCCTTTTTCTTGAAAAATGGAGAAGTCGCTGGTGATGATGAATGATTTCGTTATTTGTTCCTTATTTTATTTCTTCTTCTTCTTTATTTTTTTGTATTTGTATTTTTCTTCTTTTTTGTCTTTGTTTTAAGCGATAACAGGGATAGTAAGTATCGCACACGGCGAGTGTGGGATATACTTGTTACAAACATTTGTGACTTTCTAAACTCTAAGTGATCTGGATTCTATTTTTTAAGTATGGGGAGCGTGAAATAGGCACCAATGGCAAAGCGGTGTAGTTGTTCTTTATCCATAGCCAGTTCCTTAGCGTATTGAATAGTATTGCCCACATAAGCTATATAAAATCGCAAATCCTGCGTTCTAAAAGGGGCATATTGCCCGGCAAGAAAGTAAATATAATTGGTTCTGAGTTGTTCATTGTGTATATTTCTGCTTCCAGTAAGTTCTACTCCTATCTTAGCCGTCGCACTCCAATGGTCATCTATTTGGTAATCATACCGAGAGACAGCGCATTTGTATACAATATTCTTGCGCATAGTATAATTCCCTTCTACGAGTCCATCACTTATGCTAAGCAAGCGAGAGGAAGTTAGTCCAAAATCAGCCCCCATGTGTGAATATACTAAATCCAAATAGACAGTATGAGGATCTGACTGAAACTTATTCCCTAAGGAGAGGGAATGCGTATAGTAACCTTGAGCAAATTGAGAAATATTATACGTATATTTGGTCTTAAATTTGCCTTTGAACAAATTGGCATTCCAAAGGAAATAGGCGCCTATAGGTGCTTTAGAAGCTGTGTAATCACTGGTAGAAAAATTATTATTGCTTAAGTGATTACTGAAAGATTCGTTCAGTGTATTATGAAGCTGTACTCCTATCTTATGTTGGTCATTAATCTTATAAGTGAGTTGTACCCCCGCTAAGAATACATTAGCATATACCCCATTGAGATAATCGGTAAAAATATATTCATAGAGTGGATTAATATCCTGTTCAAAGGAACCCATAGCAGAGAGTTGTTTACCAACCATTGCCTCCCAACGTTTTTGTTTTCCGAATCGGTAAGATAGGTAGGCATAATCCAACCCCACAGAAGCGTTGTCCTGTGAGGTAGGGGAGAGGGGACGATTTAGGCGAAAGCGAACTCTGTAGGACAAATCCTCATTATAATCCCCTTGAAAGTTCAACCGAGCGTTATCAATCTGAAAATGAGAAGAAGAAAGCCTCTCCTGAGTATGCTTATCCGATATGAATCCTCCACGGAAGTAAAGTTCTAATTTCATCCTCTTAGAAGAGGTAGGTTCTAGGGAATCCTTCTTTTCAAGCATTTGTTCCTGTCCTAATAGGCTCTGTCCCAGTAGGCAAAATGCCATGATAACGACTGTTTTTTTATTTATCATATCAAGAATAGTTGATTTATCTTTTACTTTTTACTTTTTCTCTTTTTATTACTGGCAATGTATAGGACGCTCCTAAACTGAAGCGGTGTAGTTGCTCTTCAGGTAGCTTTAATTCTTCTATATAGGAGACTGTTTTGCCTATATAAGCCAGATGTACCCTAAAATCAGTATTACCAAAGGGAGCATACTGTAGGGCTAAGGCATATATATAATGGGTACGAAAATGCTCATTTAGAGAATTCCTGCTGCCTAAAAACTCTATTCCTCCCTTTGCCGAAGCGCTCCACAAGGGAGTAATCTGGTATTCATAACGGGAAATAAGTCCTTTGTATACCGTATTCTCATATACTTCATAATTACCTGGAGTACGTCCCTCATATTGGCTTAGTATCTTTGAAGAAAGTAATCCATAGTCAGCCTCCATGTAGGCATAATACAAATCCAAGTAGGCTAAATGCTTTCCTACTTCAAGCCAATTCCCCAAAGAGAAAGTATGGGTATACTTTCCTTGAGCAAATTGTGAGAGGTCATAGGAATAATGGGTCTTGAACTGATGATCCCCAAACTCACCTTTCCAATAAATAAGACCTCCTATAGGTAATTTGGAAGGAAGTAAAGAAGGGCTAATAAAGCCCCTTTTCTCCAAGAAAGAATGAAAGGATTCATTTAGAGTATTATGAAGCTGAAAGCCTATTTTTTGAGTATTATTAAAGGTATACTCTACCTTCGCTCCTGCTACAAAAGGATTAACTACATAGTTTAGATAATCCCCATAAATATATTCATACAAGGGGTGTATCGTTAGTTCGTAGGAGCCAATTGCTTCACATTGTTTGCCGATGGTTACCTCCCATTGACGATTTTTGCCAAGACGATAGAGCAGATAGGCATAGTCTAATCCTACAGCAGTATTATCCAAATCTGTAATAGTAAGCGGGCGGTTTAGCCTAAAGCGTACTTGGTAGGATAGCGCCTTATTATAATCTCCTTGAAGGTTTAGCCATGTGTCCTCAAACTGGAAATGAGCTGAGGAATGAGTAAGGGAGGGATTGTCTGAAAAAAAATTACCACGAAAATAACATTCTATATTTGTTCTCCCCAGAGAAAAAGGTGTAGAAAGTGTGTCCCTTACCAAGGATTCTTTTTCCCTTGCAAAAGTAATAGAAGTAATAAGCGGTAAGAAAAAAATAAATATAATTTTTTTCATAAAAAAAATTTAATGAGCAAAAGTAAGAATTTTAGTCTTAATATCCTAAAAAGAATTTTCTAATTAACAAAAATAAGGTTATTTTATGGGTAATTAACTTGTTTTAACAAAGATATTCTAAAAAGATAGTCCGAAATAAGCCTTTAAAGAACTCACTTCGGACAATCTCCATGAAAAAATTAAAATGAAATTAAAAGTTACAGTTTAATAGTGAGGACAGGTTTTTCAGAATGATTTACAATATCCTCACTGATACTGCCGTTGAACAAATGCATAAGAGTGCTTTGCTTGGTAGGGAACATACAGATAAGGTCTCCTTGGTTATCTTCGGCAAAGTGGATAATTCCTTCTTCTATAGAGAAGTCACTATACATGTGTATGCTATGGGTGAGTATTTCACCATGTTCCTTAGAGAAGTTGTCAATAAGTGTTTTTATCTCTCTGCTTGAATTAAAATGATAAGGTGTATTGATATATACGAAATCAATTTTAGCTCCTAAAATATTAGCAAAGGCAATGGCTTTCTCAAAGGCTTTTACATATCTCTGGGAGAAATCGCAGGCAAAAACCATTTTTTTCACTTTGGAAATATCGGTTTTATCCTTGATAACCAAAACAGGAATAGGGGAGGTACGTACTATCTTTTCTGCATTGGAGCCTAAGAAAAGTTCTTTAGAACCAGAGGCTCCTGTGGAACCCATAACTATAAAGTCAATGGATTCTTTTTCTAGTAGGATTCTTACAGCATTGGTAAGGGTTGCAGTTTCTACAAGAGTTTCAACAGTAACTCCTTGAGAGGAAAGTGTTTCAGAAACTTTTTTAATGTTAAAACTTGCTTCTTTCATAAAGAAAAGTTCCTCAGGAAGTACGGAGGTTGTCTCTGTTACGAAGCGCTGAGGCAACTCTACACAGTGCAACAACAGAATGGTAGCTCCATTCTTTTTTGCCAAATCCACCGCAACTTCTACGGCGTAATTAGAGTGCTCAGAAAAATCAATAGGAACGAGAATGTTTTTCATGGGAGTTAAAGTTTATTTAGTTAGACAATTCTTGAATTATTACGCTGTAAAATTACGTTTTTATATTCAAAAAAACAAATTATTTTCCCTTGATTTTTACCAAAAAATAAAAGAATAAATACTAATAAATATAAAAATATAGGGAGGTAATTCATAAAATTACCTAAAAATATTAGAGTACAATTTTAAATATGTATTTTTGCACACCTTTAAATCATTAGATATTTTTTAGTGTGTTAGATTTTTTATACCCTATAGAAGATTATTTCACCCAGCATATATATCTTGCCCAGACCATTGGAGGGAAGATACATAAGCATACCCGCAAAGGAGGACTTCCCTCTTTGAAAGGGGTACAGGTGGCTATTTTTTCCCTAACCAATAGTGAAAATATTCTTAAGAACTCTTTCAGAGAGCATTTTTATTCTCTTTATTTAGGAAATTGGAACCTTACTTTGGCTGATTTAGGAAATATTCCTGAGGGAACCACACAGGAGGATACTTTTTTAGCGATTAAGGAAACCGTTTCTTTCCTGCTCAAAGAAGGTATTATCCCTATTCTTGTGGGAGGGGGAGTTGAGAATACTTATGCCCTTTACCGTGCTTTTGATAATATGGAGCAGATGGTTAACCTCACTGCAGTCAATGCACTTTTTGATTTTGGAGATGGACAAGAAATCTTCTCTGAGGATAGCTATATGAGCCGTATCCTTATGGAAAACCCTACACATCTGAACCATTTTACCAATATAGGTTATCAAACCTATTACAATCCACAGGAGTCCATGGATTTGCTGCAGAAAATGTTCTTTGATTTCTATCGCTTGGGGGAAATTACCAGCTATATGGAACAGGTAGAGCCTATTCTGAGAAATACAGACTTGGTAAGCCTTAATATGACCGCTGTCCAAGCCGCTGATATTGATATGCCAGAGAATTTTGTTAATGGTTTTACCTCTCGTGAAATATGTGCCGTAAGTCGCTATGCAGGACTTAGTTCACAGATGGCAGCCTTGGGAGTCTTTAATGTACCTACTTCTGTCAGAGGAAGAATGCTTACCGGAGAGGTACTCTGGTATTTTATAGAAGGAATCAATTACCGAGTGAAGGAATTCCCTACTATTGAGGATAAGAACTATACCAAGCACATTGTCCTTTTGGATGACTTTACCATAGATTTTTACAAAAGTAACCGTACAGGTCGTTGGTGGATCCTCCCCAGTGAAGATAGCAAAGGGATAGCCATGCTCCCTTGTACTGAAAGAGACTATCAAAAAGCCTGTGAAGGAGTCATCCCTCAACGTTGGTGGAACCTCCATCAGAAATCCTTGTTGTAATATAAAGAATAGAAACGAAAGTATGCCCAAGAAACTACTTTTTCTTTTGACTTTCTTCCTTTCTGTAGGAATTTTTGCTCAGGACAGTATCCGTTTTAAGTCCGTCCGTCCCAAACCTAAGAAAAAGGATAGTATAGAGCTTTCCTCGCGGGATTATAAGCGTATTTCTATCTTCCGTGATACCATTGCTATAGATACCACCCTTACTCTTAAGGCTATGTATAAGCAAAATCCTGTTAGAAAAGATATGTTCGCCTATGTTCCCTTTGAGAATATGGGGCAAACTTATACATCCCTTGCATACGATTATCGGACTTCTGAACTCTCTCCTACTTTTGGAATGCGTGGAAATAAGTTTTATTTTATAAAATCACAGGAGGTTCCCTATTATTATATACCTACCCCTATGACAGAGTTTTCTTTTAAATCAGGACTCTCGCAAGGGCAGATGTTACAGTCCTTTTTTTCGGCAAATATCACGCCAGAATTCAACCTCTTTATACGCTATAATGCCTTACGCTCTTTAGGAGATTATAAGAATATCCTATCCTCTGTAGGTAATTTCTTGGCAGGATTCTCCTATTATTCTAAGAATAAAAAATACCTAATCATGGCTCATTATGCCAACCAAGAGGTGAATCGTCAGGAGAATGGAGGATTGCTCTACCCAGAACAATTCTACCAAGGAGACCCGCAGTTTCGCAATCGAGCAAGGTTAGATGTAGCCCTTTCCGATGCTACTTCGGAAGAGAACTCAAAACGTTATTTTATCCAACATCAGTATAATTTCCTACGTCCCATGAAGGAGGAGGGAAATTCTGAGATATTGCTTAAGCATCAGTTCCTCTACCAAACAGAAAATTACTATTATGATCAACCTGAGGTGGCACCTAATGCTTTTTTAGGAGAAAGTTTTACTCTTAAGAACCTCCGTGATAAGCATGCATTGCGGGCATTGACCAATCGCTTGGGAGCAGAACTCTCCTTACCTTATTTGGGTAAGACTTTTCTTTATGGAAAGAGCTATTTCTATAACTATTTTGCTAAGGGAATTTTCGTAGATACTTCCGGAAATTTCATTCCTCACCAGATAAAAGGAACGGATTATGGATTAGGAGCTCAATGGAAGAAAACTTATAAGGGATTTGCTATCAATGCACAGGCAGAGCAAATGATTATAGGAAAATTACTTGGCACGGAAATTGCAGGAGATATATCATATATCTTTGATGAGAAAAATAGAATCACAGCAGGAGTGAATGTGACTTCTAAAGTACCTAATTTTAACTTCTTACTTTACCAAAGTGATTATAAAAATTATAATTGGTATCATCTTGATGATTTCTCTAAGGAAAATATACAAACACTCTTTGCTTCAGCACAAACACAATGGGGAAACCTTTCTTTGGATATTACCAATATCAATAATTATACTTATTTTCAATTACAACCAGCAGTAAATGGTCAGAAAAGACAATCCAAGCCCGCTCAATATGGTGGAAATATACAATATTTGAAACTTATAGGAGAAAGAGAATTTCGTTATGGAAAATGGGGATTAGAAAATACCCTTATGTACCAGCAGGTATTACAAAATAATGAAAATGTATTCAATGTTCCTCTATTCACCACACGTAATACTCTTTATTTTACCTCTTATTTATTTAAAAAAGCGATGTTCTTGCAAACAGGGCTTACTTTTAAGTACTTTACACGTTATTATGCCGATGAATATAATCCTTTATTAGCAGATTTTCAGGTACAATCTGCTGAGAAGATAGGAAACTACCCTGTAACCGATTTTTTTCTCAATGCCAAAGTGAGAACTATGCGTATCTTCTTTACAGTGGAACACTTGGAAGCACTATTGGGAAATTATAATTATTATGCAGCTCCTTCCCAGCCTTATCGTGACTGGAAAGTGCGATTAGGTATTATCTGGTATTTCTTTAAGTAGAGATATTTTTATTTTGTTATTAACCTTTTTTTAACCAATTACCATGTACATATTAACCCAAAATCTGTATTTTCCACCTGTGGAGCAAGCCGATAAGACAGGTATTCTTGCCATAGGAGGAGACCTTTCTATTCCACGACTTATCTTAGCCTATAAGAGTGGCGTTTTTCCTTGGTATAATGAGGATGAGCCTATTATTTGGTGGGCGCCTCCTAAAAGAATGGTGGTATATCCTGAACATTATAAGGTACCTAAGAGTATGCGTAATATTCTCAATAGAAAATTATTCACGGTAACCTTTAACCAAAATTTTTTTCAGGTGATTTCCTTCTGTAAAAATATTTTCCGCAAAGACCAGCAAGGAACTTGGATTACAGATGAAATAGTAACTGCTTATACACGATTGCATGATTTAGGTCTGGCTCACTCGGTGGAAGTATGGCAAGATCAACAACTCGTAGGAGGACTCTATGGAGTGGATTTAGGTAACGGTATTTTTTGTGGAGAAAGTATGTTCTCTAAAGTATCTAATGCAAGTAAGGTAGCTTTCTTCACCTTACTCAAGTGGATGAAGGAGAGGAAATATCTGCTTTTGGATTGCCAAATATATAATGATCACTTGGCAAATCTGGGCTCTAAGGAAATCCCTCGCACCGAATATATGAAGATTCTTTTACAAGGCAATATATCTCTTAGAATTAAGAAAATGAAACAATCAAAATAATATGAATAAAGATTTTTTACAATATCAAGCACCTACTTCTCTGTACCCTTTAGGATTGGAAGTTGCTCGTGCAGAAGGATCCTATATATATGATATTCAAGGAAAGGCTTATTTGGATTTGGTAGCAGGGGTCTCCGCTTGTACATTGGGGCATTGCCATCCTAAGGTAGTTAAAGCCATACAGGAACAAGCGGCTAAGTATATGCATGTAATGGTATACGGAGAGTATGCTCAATCCCCTGCTGTGGAGTACTGCAGGCTATTGGCAGAGCATTTACCTGAACCACTGGAAACTACTTACTTGGTTAATTCCGGTACAGAAGCCATAGAGGGAAGTATTAAGCTGGCTAAGCGTGCTACAGGACGTTCGCAAATCATAGCAGCTCGCAAAGCCTATCATGGTAATACACAAGGTTCCTTAAGTATTATGGATTATGAACTCCGTAAGCAACCCTTCCGCCCTCTTATCCCTGATGTAGCATGGATAGAGTTCAATAATGAAGCTGAATTAGAGAAAATTACTACCCGGACTGCAGGGGTGGTTTTGGAGACTATCCAAGGAGGAGCTGGCTTTATTACTCCTGAGAATGATTATTTAGCAAAGGTGAAAAAGCGCTGTGATCAGGTAGGAGCACTGCTTATCTTGGATGAGATACAGCCAGGATTTGGACGCACAGGAAAGCTCTTTGGATTCTTAAATTATAATGTAGTCCCTGATATTATAGCTATTGGTAAGGGAATGGCAAGCGGACTTCCCTGTGGGGCTTTTGTAGCCTCTTATGACCTTATGCACCTCTTGGCAGATAAGCCTAAGATGTCCCACATCACTACCTTTGGAGGAAATTCTGTGGTGGCAGCAGCCTCTTTGGCTACCTTGAATGAACTGCTCACTACGCACTTAATGGAGCAAACCTTAGAGAAAGAGCAACTTTTCCGTAAGTTCCTCAAGCACCCTAAAATAAAATCAGTGAATGGAAAAGGACTTATGTTGGCTGCTATCATGGAGGATGAGGCACTGGCAAATCACGTAATCCTATATGCCTATGAGCACGGTTATATCTTCTTCTGGCTACTCTTTGAACTTAGAGCCGTAAGAATTTCTCCACCCCTTACTATCACAGAGGAAGAAATAGAAAAGGCTTGCGCTATGATATTGGAAGCAATTGAAAATTATAAAAAATAGCCTACATATTCCATCCCAATCGGCGACCAATGATATTCTTTAAGGTATTGTATTCTATCACTTCCTGAAGTGACCAAGAGGGATCGCCATCTTCATTCTCTATGGTAATGATTTCCTCACGTAAGGATTCTATTTTTTTATCAATGAGCCTTTTGCGAAGGTTTAGAATAATACTCGTAATAGCATAAGGAAGGTCTTCATCCTTGTCCTTGACCACTACATCTTTCCGTGCCCAATCATGTAAGTGCAAGTCTTCCTCTTGAGCTTGGAAGGAGGCTACCAGAGAAGCCATAGAGGGTGGAATTTTATTGATAATGAGGGAAATGTCCTGTAATCCTTCTTGATATTGGTCTATGAAAAAGGTATAGAGCTCCCTAAACTCTGGAGTGGATAGCTCTATCTCATCGGCTTGTAGTTCAAGAAATAGCTTTTCATACACCTTCATTTTTTGGGTGGTTTCTTGTATTTTTTCCTCTCCTGTATCTGGGTCATAGTATAAGAATTTTTCCTCAAAATTGCATTCTTTCTGTCCGTATAGAAGTAGGTATTTGATAAGGTCTTTCTCCAAATAGGTAACAGGATTTACAGCTATAGGATTCTCTGTTACTTGAGATGGAGTTTCCTTTTGTGCCCTTTTGAGTTCCTGGTTGGCTTTGATAAGTTGTCGTTGGTTGATTTGGGCGAGGGAAGTGAAGAGTACCTCCTCTGAAATCTCCATAATTTGAGCACATTCACGCACATAAATTTCTCGCTTGATAGGATCAGAAATTTTGGAAATACTCTCAATCATGTCCCGAATGGTATCGGCTCTCTTGAGAGGGTCATTCTGTGCCTCCTTCATGAGTAAGGAGGCTTTGAAGCGGATAAAATCTTGTGTATGTTCCTTAAAGTATTCTTGAATTTCTTCTAAAGAATATTCTTTAGCAAAACTATCGGGGTCTTCTCCTTCAGGAAAGGTACAGATTCGTACATTCATTCCCTCAGCAAGGATCATATCCACCCCGCGAATAGCTGCCCTAAGTCCTGCTGAATCTCCATCATAGAGAACTGTAATGTTGGGAGTAAGTCTGCGAATAAGGCGAATTTGCTCCTGTGTAAGGGCTGTGCCGCTGGAGGCAACCACATTCTTAATGCCTCGTTGGTAGAGCTGAATAACATCTGTATATCCTTCTACCAAATAACAGATATCTTCTTTGGAAATAAAGGGTTTGGCTTGGAAGATACCATATAATATATTACTCTTATGGTAGATGTCACTTTCAGGAGAGTTAAGGTATTTGGCTACCTTTTTCTCTTGAGAGAGGATACGTCCTCCAAAGCCCAAAACACGTCCACTCATGGAGAGAATAGGGAACATTACACGTCCTTTAAAACGGTCTATCTTACGGTTATCTTCCTTAATGATAGTAAGTCCTGTCTTTTCTAAGAAAGACAATTTCATTCCTTTGCTTAGTGCCTCATCGGTGAAGGCTGTCCAGTTATCTGGAGAATATCCCAGTTGAAAGGTCTGAATCATTTCATCAGTGAATCCCCTTTCTTTAAAATAAGTAAGTCCTAAGGCTTTTCCTTCTTCGGACTCAAGCAGAGTCCTGTGGAAATAATCTCGGGCAAACTCACTGACTAAGTACAGCCCCTCCTTTTCATTAGCCTTGTTTTTCTCTTCTTCATTTTGTTGGGTCTCCTCAAGCTCTATATGATACTTTTTGGCTAAGTAATGAATGGCTTCTACATACGAAAAATGCTCATATTCCATAAGGAAGGCAATGGCATTTCCTCCCTTCCCACTACTGAAATCTTTCCAAATTTGTTTGGAAGGGGACACAGAGAAACTTGGCGTACGTTCATTGGTAAAAGGGCTTAATCCTTTGTAACCGGAACCTGCACGCTTTAGTTGGATGAAATCACCAATGACTTCTTCCACACGAATGGCATCATATACCTTATCTATACTCTCTTTGGTAATCACATCTATATATTAATCCTCATATAATTCAATAGGAAATCCATCAGGGTCTTCCAAAAAAGCAAAACGCTTACCCGTATATTCATCTGTGCGAATAGCCTCACAGGCTACCTCTTTGCTCTTTAGGTAGGCAATAGCTTTTTCCAGATTCTTTACAGCCAAAGCCAGATGCCTTCCTCCACAAGCCTCCGGCTGACTAAGTCGCTTGGGAGGATTAGGAAAAGAAAATAATTCAAGAACATATTCTCCATGAAGGCATAAGTCCAACTTAAAAGATTGCCTTTCCACTCTATAATGCTCTTCCCGTATGGTAAAGGGTAATATTTCTGTATAAAAGTACTTTGACTTTTGGTAATGGCTACAAATAATTGCTATATGATGTATTTTCTCTATTTCTAATGTCATAATTTTGCTTTAGGTTAGAAAAATTTCTTTAGGATATACTACTTTTTCTAAGAAGAGTGCATGTCCAGGTACAGAATATCCTGCTTGGGAACGATTCTTACTTAGCAAAATTTGCTCAAAATTACTTAAGGATATTTTCCCTATACCTACCTCTATCATAGTCCCTACTATTGCCCGTACCATGTTACGCAAAAACCTATCTGCTGTAATCCTGAAAATAAGTAAGCTATCCTCTTCTCTCCAAAATGCTTCTGTAAGATGACAAATATACGTCCTTACATCGGTATTTGTTTTTGAAAAACATTGAAAATCATTATGTCTCAGAAGTATTTCACAAGCCCTATTCATTTGGCTTATAGCAAGAGGCTGATATACATAGTAACTTTGTTCATATAGGAAAGGATTTTTCTCCCGTGAGATAAAGTATTGATAGGTACGAGAGAGGGCGTCAAAGCGAGCGTGAGCCGTGTCCTTCATCGGGAAAATACCTTTGATAGCAATCGTCTTAGGCAGAAAAGAATTAAGCTTGTTCACTAAATTCTCAGGTAAGGGAAGAGAAAAGTCAAAATGAGCAAAATAATCCCTTGCATGCACTCCTGTATCGGTACGTCCTGCTCCTACTAAAGTAATCTCTTCATGAAGCAATAGAGATATAGCTCTTTCCAATTCCTCTTGTACAGAAAGGGAATGGGGTTGCTTCTGCCAACCAAAGTAATTTTTTCCATTATAAGATAGTTCTATAAAAAAGCGCACTATGATGTATTTCTTTTATGATTAGAAGAGTCCTTCTATACTGCCCTTTCCCTCACGGATAAGTTCTGGTACCCCAGTGGAGAGGTCTATTACAGTGGAAGCTACATTATCTCCATACCCACCGTCTATGACCATATCCACCTTATCTTGCCATTTCTCAAAGATGAGCTCAGGATCAGTGGTGTACTCAATTACTTCATCTTCATCATAGATAGAGGAAGAGACAATGGGATTGCCTAATTTTTTCACTAAAATCCGTGCAATATTATTGTCGGGCACTCGAATCCCTACTGTTTTCTTCTTCTTGAATTCCTTAGGAAGGTTTGTATTACCTGGTAAAATGAAAGTATAAGCCCCTGGAAGAGCCCTTTTCAGTATTTTGAAAGTAGCCGTGTCTATCTGTTTTACATAATCCGAAAGGTTACTCAAATCCGCACATACAAATGAGAAGTTAGCCTTTTCCAATTTTATTCCTTTTAGTTGTGCAATACGCTCTAAGGCTTTGCTATGGGTAATATCACACCCTAAACCATACACAGTATCAGTAGGATAGATAATCACTCCCCCTTCTCGCAAGCAGTCCACTACTTTTTGAATTTCTCGTTCATTGGGATTCTCAGGATATATTTTGATGAATTTAGCCATTTTTTACTACAGATTTTAATAGGCAAAAATACGATAATATTCTTATCTGCCAAAAAAATATGATTGATATATGAAGATTATATTTTATATTTATCTATTTGATTGTCAAAATATTAGAAATATTTTTAATTTTATTTAGAAAGATTTAGGTAAAAAAATAATATTCTCCCTAAAAATAATAGATAAAAAGTCGTACTTTTGCCGAAATTTTCGTGAATGATAACCATAGAGCAGTTAAGAGAACTTAGCCAGCGGGTAGAGAACTTAGAGAAGTACCTCCAAATTGACAAAAAAAAAATAGAAATTGCCAATGAGGAGGAAAAAACATTAGCACCAGGTTTCTGGGATAACCCAAAACAAGCGCAAATAGTAGTTCAAAAACTTCAATCTCAAAAAAAATGGGTAATCGATTATGAAAAATTAGCTGAAATGCTGGAAGAACTCCAAGTTATGTTGGATTTCTATAAGGAAAATGCTATTTCTGCTGAGGAAGTAGAAGCATTTTATGCTAAAACACTTACTCATATTGAGAATTTAGAGTTTCGCAATATGCTTTCCGATGAAGGAGATGCTCTTAGTGCAGTTTTACAGATTACGGCAGGAGCAGGAGGAACAGAAAGTTGTGATTGGGCTTCTATGCTTATGCGTATGTATATCATGTGGGCAAATAGACAAGGTTTCTCTGTAAAGGAACTTAACTATCAGGAAGGTGATGTGGCTGGAGTAAAGACGGTTACCCTTGAAATAGATGGTGAATTTGCTTTTGGCTACCTCAAAGGGGAGAATGGGGTACATCGCCTTGTACGGATCTCGCCCTTTGATAGTAATGCCAAGCGGCATACTTCTTTTGCTTCTGTATATGTGTACCCCTTAGCCGATGATACCATTGAAATAGAGATAAATCCAGCCGATATTTCTTTTGAAACCATGCGTTCCAGTGGAGCAGGTGGACAGAATGTCAACAAGGTAGAGACGGCAGTGCGCCTCCGTCACCATCCTACGGGAATTATTATTGAAAACTCTGAGACACGTAGCCAGCTGGATAATAAGAACAAAGCCTTGCAGTTGCTCAAGTCACAACTCTACGAAATGGAACTCAAGAAGCGACAGGCTAAGCGTGATGAAATTGAGGCTAACAAAATGAAAATAGAATGGGGTAGTCAAATTCGTAATTATGTGATGCAACCCTATAAGCTCGTCAAAGATGTCCGTACAAACTATGAAACAACTAATGTGGATGCGGTGATGAATGGCGAAATAGATGATTTCTTAAAAGCATACTTGATGCTTATGGGACAACAAAATAATGATAAAGATTAATCATTATCATTGGGCATTAATCATTACTTTTTTACTTTAATATTAATTCGAATGGCAAAAAATTTAGTAATTGTAGAGTCTCCTGCCAAGGCGAAAACTATTGAGAAATTTCTGGGAAATGATTACAAAGTTTTGTCCAGTTATGGACATATTGCTGACCTTCCGGACAAGGAACTGGGGGTGGATGTTCAGCATGGATTTAAGCCTCACTACCTTATCTCATCGGATAAGAAAACCCTTGTAAAAACACTCAAAGAAGAAGTGAAAAAGGTGGACACCGTTTGGCTGGCTTCCGATGAAGACCGTGAGGGAGAAGCAATCGCATGGCACTTAGCTGAAGAACTCAAATTACCTAAGGAGAAAACAAAGCGTATTGTCTTCAATTCCATTACTAAATCCGCCATTGACCATGCTATAAAAAATCCCCGTGGAATAGACTATAATTTAGTTAATGCCCAACAAGCACGTAGGGTGCTTGACCGATTAGTAGGGTATGAACTATCTCCTGTATTATGGAAAAAAATACGTAAGGGGCTATCGGCTGGACGTGTACAGTCCGTTTCTGTACGACTTATCGTAGAGCGCGAACGGGAGATACAGGACTTCAAAACAGAAGCCTCCTATAAGGTAACTGCTGAGTTCCTTAACAAGGAGGGAAAACTCATCAAGACCCATATCAATAAGTCTTTCCCTACCCAAGAGGCTGCTAGAGATTTCTTAGAGCAAAATATAGGGGCTACTTTCTCAGTTACTCATCTGGAAACCAAGCCTACTAAGAGAACTCCTGCACCTCCCTTCACTACCTCCACTCTTCAGCAGGAGGCATCCCGCAAGCTCCGCTTCTCAGTATCCAAAACGATGCAAATAGCGCAACGCCTTTATGAATCAGGGCTTATTACCTATATGCGTACCGATAGCGTAAACCTTTCTCCAGAGGCGCTCGGTGCTGCAAAGAAAGAAATAGAGAAGTCCTACGGACAAGCATATAGCAAAACACGCCAATATACCTCTCATTCCAAAGGAGCTCAGGAGGCTCATGAAGCTATCCGCCCTACCGATATGGCAGTACATACCATTAAGGCAGAAAATGATCAAATGCGCTTATATGAACTTATATGGAAGCGAACTATTGCCTCCCAAATGAGTGATGCGCTTGTAGAACGCACTCAGTTAAAAATCAATGCTAATACCCATTCGGAGCCCTTTGTAGCTACTGGAGAAGTGATTACCTTTGATGGCTTCTTGAAGGTGTATCTCGAAGGCAAAGATGACGAAGAAGAAGAAAACGAGGGAATGTTACCTTCTTTAAAAATTGGAGAACATCTTGATAATAAGAATATTATTGCTACCCAACGCTTCTTAAGACCTCCTTTACGATATACAGAAGCCTCCTTGGTGAAAAAATTGGAGGAATTAGGAATTGGGAGACCTTCCACTTATGCTGCTACTATTTCCACTATACAAAACCGTGGCTATGTAGAGCGTAGTAACTTTGAAGGAGAAAGCCGTACCTATCTACAATTATCCTTAGTAAAAGGTGAAGTGAAAGAAAAGAAACTTACTGAAAAAGTGGGAGCAGACAAAGGAAAACTCATTCCTACTAATATAGGAATGGTGGTGAATGACTTCCTTATAGCTCACTTTGACAATATTGTAGATTATAACTTTACCGCCAAGGTGGAAGAGGAGTTTGATGACATCGCCTCTGGTAAAGAGGATTGGTCAAAGATGGTCGGGCGATTTTATGATGCTTTTCACCCAACGGTTACCGATGTAGAACAGAATGCAGTACGGGAAACAGGAGAACGTGTTTTAGGAACTGACCCAGCTACTGGGAAGCCTGTAAGTGCTCGCTTAGGTCGTTATGGAGCTATGGTACAGATAGGCACTGTAGAGGACGAAGAGAAACCTCGCTTTGCTAGCCTGCTTCCCAATCAGTCCATAGATACGATTACCTTTGAGGAAGCTATGAAGCTCTTTGAGCTCCCTCGCAAGTTGGGCGTATTCCAAGGCAAGGAAGTGGAATCCAATATTGGGCGCTTTGGTCCTTATATCCGCTTTGGAGAATCCTTTATTTCCTTAGATAAGTCCTTGGATGTATTCTCCGTTACTTTTGAACAGGCAAAAGAGGTGATCGAGCAAAAACAAAAAGCGGATGCTCCTATCTCAGTATATGATGGCAAGGAAGTAACCAAGGGAGTAGGACGTTTTGGTCCCTTTATCAAATGGAATAATATGTTTATCAGTGTCAGTAAGAAATATGACTTTGACAATCTTTCCCCGAGTGATATAACCACCCTTATTGAAGAAAAGCTAAAGAAAGAATCCGAGAAGGTGGTCAAAGAATGGACATCCGAGGGAATTCGTATAGAAAAAGCCCGCTGGGGACGCTATCACCTCGTCAAAGGAAAAACTAAAGTAGAGCTCAGCAAGGATACCAATATAGAAGCCTTTACTTTAGAAGAAGCCCAAGCACTCTTGGTCCCTAAGGAGAAGCCTAAGAAGGCTACCAAAAAAACATCCGTTAAGACAACGACTAAGACAGCTACCCGAAAAACTATTAAGAAATAAGAAATGATTTGAAAATTTAACAAATAGAATTAATATACTTTCATAATTTTTTATTACCTTTGCAGAGGATTAGAAATAAATAAATTATGAATATTTTAAGAACGCAACGCAACGCAACGCAACGCAACGCCAGCCCTTATTGTGTCTTAGCTTAAGCGATTTATATATAAAAATATTTCAGAAAAGCAAGCCTGCTTACGAAATTTTTTCGTGAGTAGGTTTGCTTTTTTGTCTTTGTTAAAATAACAAGTCGGTCGTAGCTTGACCACTTAGCACTCTAATTTTGCACTCAGAAATAGAAACAGCTATCCGAAGGGCTGTGTTTTTAGAAGGCGAAACCCGAAAAGCCTGTAATAGAGTAAGGGAGAAATTTAAATTTTAAAAAAATGGCAATTTCAAACATTGAACTAAAAAACAAAATGTATTATGTGTATGATGAAAAGCAAAAAGAAATTACACATAATTGGGAGAATACTCTTGGAGAACTAAAGGGGTTTAGTTCTGAACTTGTTGTCTTCTATAGAAACAAAATGTTCTATATTTATGATGAGAAGTTAAAAGAAATCTCCCATAATTGGGAAAACTCTTTAGGTGAATTTAGAAATGTAGCAGGGAAGACAATTACATTTGTAAGGAATAAAATGATGTATGTCTATGATGAGAAACTTAAAGAACTTTCTCATAAATGGTTGTAAAAATAAGTAGGGGCATTATTACCCCTACTTTTAAAACTTTATAATAATGAAAAAAGAATTTTTTAAAAGTAAATTACTCATTGCATTGGCTATTCTATTAGCTATTTCACTAAGTATATTCATATTTAGTATTATCTATGAAGGAGAAATGTCTAAGTTAGTTGAGAATATCAACAATTCTGCTATAGGGGCAATCTTTACAGCTATTATCACTGTTTTCCTTCTACAAGGACAAACCGCCAGTGAAGAAGATAAGGAAAGAAATGTAAAAGTTTTTGAGAAGAAATCCGAACTTTTCAATAACTTTATAGAAGAACTATGGAGGATATGGGATGATAGGTATATTTCTATGGAAGAACTCAATGAATTACTTAAATTGGTAGCCAAGGATATTATCCCTTATGCCAAACCAGAGAGTTCTGAAAGCATTTTACGATCACTTAACAACATTGCTATAGAAGCTCAAAAACAACAAAATAGCAAGGAAAGCAAAGTACAAGTTCAAACCTACTTGTATAGTATTATCAATATTTTAGCCAAAGAAATAGGTTTAGGAGGAGCCATAGAAAAGCAAGTCGCCCTTGAACTCAACAAACTTGAAGAACATATTCTACCTTACCTTAATAGAAAATCATATATTCAGAAAATCAAAGACTTAGTTCAGGAAAGATTAGGAAAGAATCTCACTGATTTTATAGAAGAAGATGGAATATTATGGTGGCGAGTAAAAGGAGAAGAAACAGGTATGTGGCTCAGAGTAGGGGATACCAATAATAATGGATCAACCTATATCACCTATTGGTCTGACTTCTACAATAATCGCCAATATGCCCCTTATCGTTATGCTCAAAAAGGAGCATCAAAAGATTGGATACAAGGCTGTAAACTAATTGACAGCTTTGATTATAATTTACTGAGAAAAGGCGAAGAACTTAACCAAGAAAGTATAGAAACTCTTGTTAATGAAATTATTAATTTTCATGAAGGTGGGCTAATTAATGGCAAAACAATCGATGAAATTATAGAAGAGTGCAATTCCAAATGATGTAGAAATATGACAACTAATTTAAAAAATGTATTCTTCATTCCTTATATAGGTGATAAATACGAAGAAGGATACCATGGTAAAAAAGTATTAGTATTAGGGGAGAGCCATTATTGTGCAGATGATGAGGGGAATACAAGTATTAAGGACTATCCTGAGTGGGAGAGTCTTACCAATGAGGTAATAGAAAATTTTAAAGAATATCAGCGAGGTAATAAGGAACATAGTAATTGGATGCGTACTTTTACCAAATTCGCCAAAGCTTTCAATAATGGAGACTTGTCTGCTGAGCAAATTATAGATTTTTGGGAGCACGTGGCCTTTTATAATTATGTACAGATACCTATGGTTGCACCTCGTCAATCTCCCACTGAAGAACAATTTGCCAAATCAGAAAAAGCATTTTGGGAAATATTGGAGACTTATCAGCCAGATATAATCACAGTATGGGGGCAAAGACTTTGGACAAAATTACCTTATACAGGAGAATATCTTCCTAAAGAAAATACACTAATAAATAAAGGGAAAGGTTTGTACTACTATAAAGTGAAGGACAAAAAGATTCCAGCTATGTATATTACCCATCCTTCTGCTTCTAGTTTCCATTATCAAACAGTATATAATGAACTTAAAGAGTGTTTTTCCTTATAATATATATCTACTTAATAAGAAATCCTAAGTAGCCACCATCCCTACAAAATACTAACGAATTTTGTGTTATAGCCTTTGTAGGGGTGCTTTTTCTATGAAAATTGAACCTATTAAATTAGTTAGATTTCGACAATAAAACAAATATATTGCCAAAATCTAATATATTAAAATAGAACAATAGCCAAGAAGTCCATAAAGGAATGAATACATTCCTAAATTCTATTTCTATAAACAATTCAAAACTTATAACTCAGAACTCCTTTCAATGTAGTCTATAATATTTCTTCTATCTTCTTTGTAGTCAAACCATTGTATATCGTTAGATTTCTTAAACCAAGTGAGTTGCCGCTTGGCAAAGCGACGAGTATTCATCTTGGCATTCTCTATGGCTTCGGTTAGGGAGATTTTGCCCTCCCAAAAGTCAAAGAATTCTCGGTAGCCTACCGTTTGTAGGGCGTTGAGGTGGCGGTAGGGGAGTAGGCACTCTATCTCTTGAAGGAGACCTGCCTCAAGCATCACCTCCATACGCTGGTTGATACGGTCGTAAATCGCTTCCCGATCGGCTCTGAGACCTATGGTGATAGGAGTAAAGGGGCGATAAATGATTTTCTGTTGAAGGTAGTAGGAGTAAGGGTGGTCACTGCTAAGGCATACTTCCAAGGCACGTATGATACGCTGTGGGTTTTGTAAATCAACTTTATTATAATAGGTGGGGTCTAACTCTCTGAGATGCTGTTGTAGAGCGGTGATCCCTTCTTCTCGGTACAGTTGATTGAGCTGTTCACGAACCCCTTCCCTTGTAGGGGGAAAATTGTCTAAACCCTTGAGTATGGAATCGTTATACAGGCCACTGCCACCCACCATGATAATTATGTTTTTTTTACTAAAAAGGTTGGTAATCAAGGCTATTGCTTCTCGCTCAAAGTCGCCCACGGAATAGGGGTCAAAGATACTCTTATGTTGGATAAAGTGATGAGGAACTGCTGATAACTCCTCTTGGGAAGGGACGGCAGTACCTATACACATTTCCTTATAGAACTGGCGAGAGTCGCAGGAGATAATCTCAGTATTAAAATATTGGGCTAAGGCAATGGCTAAAGATGTTTTCCCTATGGCAGTAGTACCTACTATATTGATTAAGAAATTCATGACTCAATTCTTCTCTACTTCAGGTATTTTTCGTAATTTTGCAAAAGTATAATTTTTTTAGGAAATATGTATATTAAAAATGGTTTTTTTGTCAAGAATAAATGGTTTTATTTTATCCCGATATCTTTATTTTTGTTATTGAATATTAATGCTTTTTTCTCTCCACAACCCGATTATAGTGCTCTTGTAGCGCAAGTGGGAGAATTGCCTTTCTTCACAATGAATGTAGCATTGTTCTTACTCTTTTTTACGCTCCTTTTCTTTATAGTTAGGGTCATACATAATCAACCTATTGTCCAGTTCACTACCGGACGAAAGAAAATAGATTTTAAAAGAATCCTTTTTAGCTTTTCCTTGTGGGGAGGGATAATTGTTCTACAGACCCTCTTGAGCTACTGGATTTTTCCTTCTGATTATCAATGGAATTTTGAGCCTATACCTTTCTTTACTTTAGTTCTTATTTCTTTGCTTTTTATCCCTTTTCAAGCAGGTTTTGAGGAATACTTTTTTAGAGGATATTTTCTTCAAGCAATGGCTATTGTAAGTAGAAACAAAGGGATACCTCTTCTATTTAGCTCCATTTTCTTTGGCTTGGTACATGTGGCTAATCCTGAAATAGGTAAAATGGGCTATGGTTTTTTATTATTCTACATTAGTTTAGGGCTATTTTTAGGAATACTTACCTTGATGGACGATGGCTTAGAACTCTCTTTAGGCTTCCATATTGCTAATAATTTCTTTATTTCCTTTCTGACCACTTCCTCATGGAGTGTATTTCAAACGCCTTCATTACTTAAAGAGGTATCCGAACCTGAAATCACAGGACTTTATCTGCTTTCCTTCTTTCTACCTTTGTTATTATTGTTGTATATTTTTGCCAAGAAATATCATTGGACAGACTGGAAATCACGTCTTTTTGGAAAAATTGATTAAATATTGAAATGAATTCATTCATAATAAATCATTTGCATAAGGCTACAAAGATAAATGATATTCCTTGTAAAGAGCAAGGAATAAGAGAAATAATTACTTTATTTTCAGAAAGTAAAGAAGTGCATTTGCAAAAAGCAGCTATTTTCCTTACTCAATGGTTCGATGAATATGATCACATAGAGTTACAAACCTCTGGTACTACGGGAATTCCTAAGAAAATACAAGTTAAGAAAAAGTATATGGTTCACTCTGCTATGCTTACAGGAGATTTTCTTTGCTTAAAAGCCGGAGATACTGCTTTATGTGTACTTCCTACTGATTATATTGCTGGAAAAATGATGATAGTCAGAGCCTTAGTGTTGGGGCTTTCTTTGCATATAATGCCACCAAGTAGTACTCCTTTTGCCTCTGCTGTAGGGAGTTATGATTTTGTAGCCCTAACTCCTATGCAAGCTATAAAATCCTTGAGTGAACTATACCGAGCCAGAAAGATTATCTTAGGAGGAGCTCCTATTTCTTTAGAAATGGAAAAAGCATTCCAAGAGGTACCTTCTAAAATATATGCTACTTATGGAATGACGGAAACAGTTTCTCATATAGCCTTACGAACCATTAGTCCCAGAAAAGAACATAGTTCCTTTTACACTACATTAGGAAAAATAACCGTATCCCAGGATAAGAATCATTGCTTGGTCATAGATTGTCCAGAGGTGTCTGATAAGCAAATAAGGACTCATGATGTAGTTATTCTTCATGGGAATAAATCCTTCCAATGGAAAGGTCGCTTGGATAATATCATTAACTCAGGAGGAATAAAGATTTTTCCAGAAGGAGTAGAAAGCAAGCTATCTTCATTTATCTCAGACAGATTTTTTATATGGAAAGAGCCAGATGAGTTGTTAGGTGAAAAGGTAGTCCTTTTTGTAGAAGGTAAGGAAGAAGATTATCCTAATTTGCTTAGTAATTTACAAAAAGAGCTTATATTTTCAAAGTATGAACTTCCTAAAAAGATATATTTCCTCCCTCAATTTAAGCTTACTTCCTCCGATAAGATTCAAAGAGAAGCTACTGCTAAGTTAGTTTTGTAGAGGAGTATTATGCTTAAATATTCTTACATTTAAGACAAATATCTCTATAATCAGGTTCTACATGAATAAGTATAGAAGTGAGAGAAGGAATCCTCTTCTGTAAAGTATCCTTGAAGGTATGGGCTATATCATGTCCTTCTTTTACTGTAATCTTTCCATTGACAATGATATGGATATCTACACAATAGGACATCCCTGCTTTCCTAATATGACATTTTTCCACTGCCATAACTCCTGAAATATCCTTGGCAATCTCCTTAATTCTTAAGGATAGCCCCTCATAAACGTCTTCATCCAAAATTTCACCAAGAGCTGGACGGAAAATCAGATAAGCATTGAAGAGTATAATCCCAGAGGCGAACAGTGCAGCCCAATCGTCAGCCGTTTCAAAACCTTCTCCAAAGAGTAAGGAGATACTAATACCTATAAAAGCAGCTACAGAAGTAATGGCATCAGACCGATGATGCCAAGCGTCTGCTTTAAGGGAAGTGCTCCCTGTAAGTTTACTATTGCTAAGAACTACACGGTAACTGATCTCCTTCCAAAGTATGATGATTCCTAACAATATTAATGTCCATGCCTTAGGACTCTTCTGAGGGGTAAGGATATTTTGGTATCCTTGATAAGCAATCAGTAGGGCAGAGGCAATCAAAAATCCTACAACAAGGAAAGTAATCAAAGGTTCTATTTTCCCATGTCCATAAGGATGATTTTCATCAGCAGGTTTTTCTGCATATTTTAACCCCAAAAATACCAAACTGGAGGAGAAAACATCAGAAACAGACTCTATGCCATCGGCAATTAGGGCATAGGAGTTCCCCAAGATCCCAGCACTAATCTTGATTCCTGCCAATCCTAAATTTCCAAAAATACTAAAGCAAATCGTTTTATAAGGTGATTTTTTTTCCATGAGTCATGTGCTATCCTTCAAGGAAAGAACGCTATAAATTGAATGCAAATATACATAAAAGTTTTCTTTTATTAAATAATTAATTTTAGTTATATATAAATAATTGGTTTATATATATTTATATATTATAGTGTAATGTTTTACATTCATATTATTTACAATTAATTTACTATATAAAATATAAATATACAATCTATATATGTATGTAATATATTGATATTCATTAATATAGTTAATTTTATAAGCTATAAATATAAATATTTAGTTTATAAATTATATTGTATACACTTAATAACCAATTATATAATTAGCAAATTATTAATAAAATTCATTTGAAAAATGGTAATATTTTTATTGAATTTGTAAGTTAATAAGTTTCTATGAAACTGTAAGTTTTCTTTTATTTTTGTTTTACAAAGAAAGGGGGCAAAGGAACAAACGATATCTTAGATATCTAAATCATATATTTTTGGTTTTCTTGGTTATTTAAAGGCAGGAAATTTCAATAGATAATATAATAATAAGTAGTAAGGGCATAACAATAAAAAAACTCCAAAAACAGTTAATTGCATTGGAGTCTTTAATCTTTCTGAATTAATATTGTGAAGTTAAGATTTTTTTCGCATTCGCATATTTAAGAATTCAGTGGCTAAAGAGAAGGCAATAGCAAAGTATAGATATCCTTTAGGGATGGCACCTACTTCCTTTCCAAAAATAATAGCATGAGACAGGTGCATACTCTCTGTAATAAGCATAAAACCTATGAGAATGAGGAAGGAGAGTGCTAATATTTGAATGGATGGATTGTGATTCACAAAATCTCCTACAGGAACAGCAAAGAGCATCATAATACCTACCGAAATAACTACTGCAATAATCATTATTAAAAGAGCTCCTTCTAAACCATTTGTCATTCCCACAGCGGTGAGAATACTATCCAAGGAGAAAATGATATCAATCATAAGAATTTGGAGGATAGTTCCCCAAAAAGAAGTTCTTCTTGACTTCTCAGCCTCATTGGAATCTGTAATGTGTTCTATATGATTTACTTTGGCATGAATCTCTCGGGTTGATTTATACAAAAGAAATAATCCTCCTATAAGTAGAATGATGGCTTGCCCATTAAGAGATACTTTAAACCAGCTATAGTCTACACGAATCCATGGCTCTTTGAGTTGTATTAATAAGGAGATACAGAACAGCAATACTATACGAATAAGCATAGCTAAAAATAATCCAACACGAGTAGCCCTTTTTCTTTGTTGGTCAGGAAGTTTTCCAGTAACAATTGATATAAAAATAATATTGTCAATTCCTAATACTATTTCTAAGAAAACAAGGGTAAGCAATGCTACTAAGGCATCTAAAGTTAATAAATGTTCTATCATAAAAAGTTTACAAATGTAAAATCAATAAAGTTCAATAATTAAAGTACAAATATACTACAAATTTTCAAATATTTCAAAGGATTTGTCAGTATAAAAGAAAATTATTTTCTGGATGCGTTTGGTTATCTTATCAGGAGTAGATGCTTTAATAATTTCTTTATTTTCACGCTTTTTAGAAGAAATTTCGTCCATATTAGGAAAAGGAATTTCTGTGTTTATAAGCGTAGTATTCACTAATTTTTCTTTCTTTTCTTCTTTAGGGAAATTTCCATCTCCATAGAGTAGCCAATATAAGTCCACCTCAGGATATTTATCTATAATTCTAAGTACAAAATCTAGACTAGGTTTGTTTCTTTCTGATAATAGATGAGATATACTTGAACGAGGCACTCCTAAATGATCTGCTAAAGCAGATGCACTTAATTCGTTATATTCCATAAGTCTCTGTAAACGAGCGATAAAATCTTGTTGGTTAAACATAGTCTATAAAGATTAAATTATAATTACAAAAGTAAAACAATTATTTTAAAGATACAAAAATATTTTACAACAATAAACTAATTAGTTTTTACAAAAGTGAATGATATTAATATTACTTTTGTAAAAAAATCAAATGAATTACATTTATACTAAAGATGAGAGAATTACAGGAAAGTATGTTTCCTTCTATCATTTAGAGGAAATCCTTAAGGACTATTCATTTTGGAGAATGTTGGAAGGAACTTCTGAAAATGGGCTTCCTATTCCTTTATATAGGATTGGAGAAGGGAATAAACGTATTTTATTATGGTCACAGATGCATGGAAACGAGAGTACTACCACTCGTGCCTTAGTGGATATATTAAAGCTGTTCTCGGAACAAGGATATTATTTCTCAGATAGTCAGTTATATATTATTCCTATGCTAAATCCTGATGGAGCTAACTTATATACAAGAGAGAATTTCAATAAAGTAGATCTTAACAGAGATGCTATAAATCTTTCACAAAAAGAAAGTCAGTTTCTTAGAAGGATTTTTGAAGAAATAAAGCCTGCTTTCTGTTTTAATTTGCATGATCAACGAACTATTTTTGGAGTAAAGGACAAATCTGCTACTATATCCTTCTTAGCCCCTGCGGTAGATGAATCAAGAAGTATAACAATAATACGAAAAAAAGCAATGGAGGTGATTACAAAAATGAATTGTAATTTACAAAAGTTAATTTGTAATTGTGTAGGTCGTTTTGATGATAGTTTTAATCCCAATTGCACAGGAGATCAATTCTCCCTTTTAGGAACTCCTACGATACTTATTGAATCTGGCTTTTATCCTAATGATTACCTTCGAGAGCAAACCAGAAAATATATTGCTTTATCAATACTAGAAGGACTAAAATACATTAATGATAATAATGTAACAGGGACATTATACCAGGAGTATTTCCAGATTCCTGAGAATCGAAAGAATTTCTGTGATTACTGTATTATAAATGATAAAAACCTGACACAAAGATTTTATATACAATTGGAGGAAACCCTTTATGGGGAGAAAGTTACATTCTCTCCTAAGTTATTAGAAATAGGAAATAAACAGGATTATTATGCTCATCATACTTATATGTTATCAGAAGTATATAATGAAAATAATTGCAATATTGATAATATTATTTCTCATATTTTAGCTTATATTGAAGATGAAGTAAAAAAAATATAATTTTTTTGCTGTTTTTCCTTTTTTATCCCCAAAAAAGTTATACCTTTGCTCCCAAAATTAAAAGTATGGCTGCACGATTTAAGTTAGATGAGATTGATCATAAAATTCTTGATATGCTTATTGAGAATACACGAATGCCTTTCACCGATATAGCCAAAGCTCTGGAAGTATCAGCAGGGACAGTTCATATCCGTGTAAAAAAAATGGAGGAATCAGGCATCATTAAGAGTTCTACACTTACAGTAGATTATGAAAAGATAGGTTACACCTTTGTAGCTTATGTAGGTATTTTCTTAGAAAAGAACCACCAAACACAATTTGTTATAGAACGACTTTCTGAAATTCCTTATATTACTCAAGCAAGTATCATTAGTGGGAAGTATAATATTCTTTGTAAAATACGAGCGAGAGATACTAAACATGCTAAAGAAATTATTTTCCAGATAGATGATATTCAAGGAGTAAGCAGAACTGAGAGTATGATCTCCATGGAGGAAAGCATCAGTGATAAGAAACGCTTATTACATACTGTTTTTAAAGAATTGTAAAATAATAAAGATGAATATTTTATATTTTTTTCCATTGTACAATCACACCAATGGAACTATGATGATTCTACTCTTTGCGTTAGTCTGTCTGATACTCACTTATGCAGTAGTCTCTTTCATTAGCAAAAATCAAAAGAAAAATCGGTAAACTTCTTACCGATTTTTTTATGCTTAAATGATTGGGTTTAAAGTTCAAAAACTTGTTTCATAAGGGAGAGGCTCTCTTCCGGTGAAGCACTTTCTTTTAGATGATTGATAAAGCGAGTAGTAATTTTTTGAATGATTCTATCACTAATAATTTCTGCCTGTTGTTCATTGAAGTCAGGTATCTTTTTTCGTTGAAAATCTATTTCTCCATTTTTTAGTTCCTCTAAGGAGTGTTTGAGCGCTTGAATAGTAGGAGCAAATCGCCTATTCTGTAACCATTGGTCAAACTCTTCTTTAATTTCTTCTATAATCTGCTGAGCTTGAGGAATAAATGCTTTTCTACGTTCCAAAGTATCATCTGTTATCTGAGAGAGGTGGTCCATGTGAATAAGTGTTACTTTATCCATCCTTTGTACCGAATCAGCTACATTTTTGGGAATGGAGAGGTCTAATATGAGTATTTTTCTATCTTTAGGAAGTATTTCCTCAGTAATTGTAGGTGTTTTACTCCCTGTAGCAACTACTAACACATCTGTTTGGGCTAATTCACTCTCCAGAAGAGCATAGTCTTTCACTAAAACATTAAATTTCCCTGCGATTTCCTGTGCTTTTTCCTTAGTTCTATTAATAAGAGTAATGTGTTCGTTATTAGTGTGTTTAATTAAGTTTTCACAAGTATTTCTACCTATTTTTCCAGTACCAAAAAGGAGTATTTTCTTATTGGAAATATCAGTTACATTTTGTAAGATATATTGTACAGAAGCAAAAGATACAGAAGTAGCTCCACTGGAGAGTTCTGTTTCATTCTTGATTCGCTTACTGGCTTGGATCACGCTATTAAGCAAACGTTCTAAGAAAGCATTGATAAGATGATATTGTTTTGCCAGAGAAAAAGATTTCTTCAATTGGCTTATAACTTCAAAATCCCCTAATATTTGACTATCTAAGCCTGTTCCTACATTGAATAAGTGATTAACAGCTTCCTTGTTTTTATAGATGTATCCCACTTTTTCAAAATCCTCAAGAGTTGCTTTGGAATGAGCACATAATTTCTGAATTAATTGAAAGGGATGTTCTGCAAAACCATAGAGTTCTGTACGATTACAGGTAGAAATAATAGCAAGTCCTTCCATTTTTCCTGCTTGAGCTTCTGCAAGGATACTTTCTTGATGCTCGGTATCCAAACTAAAAAGTCCTCGCATATCTGCATCTGCTTTTTTGTAACTAATTCCAATAGTATAAAAATGGGTTTCTTTTTGAATTGTATTTTGAGTCATCTGTTATATCCATAAAAACAAACGCAAAAATAAGGTTATATTCTGAAAAAAAATATCGCTAAAAGTTCTTTTTTTTGCTCTGAAAGTACTATCTTTGCACTTTAATTTATTAATGATTGTAAGTCAGTATTTTACTATTCTTTATCTATCAAAATATAGAAAAAGTCTAAATAAGAAAACGCAAAAAACACCTATCTATGTACACAAAAAATAACGACCAAAGTGCTTCACTTTTTCGAGAAATAGAAGAAGGAATATTTGTCTTACGGAAGGAAAATGAAAGTAATGATTCTCAGATGGTTACCCAAGAAATTAAGCAAAACTTTATTCAATTTCATTTCTGTGATAAGGGAGCGGTAACCTTTGTTTTTCATTCAGGAAATTATTCTATGCTCCTAAAGGAAATGGAAAGTCTTTTATTGTATAATCCTAAGGAAATATTACCCTTACAGGTACGATTGGCACCAGGAACCACTCTTTTTTCGATCTTTATCACTATAGGAAGGTTTCATTCGTTATTTTTAGGAGAATCAGGGATAATTGATTTTCTCTCTCCTATGCGTCAGCATGAGAAATACTATACCTTGGTAGGAATCTCTCCACAGTTGTTCATCATTTTGCACCAGATACGTACTATGCACTTACCTGCAAGTCTCTATTCGCTGTACCTTAGGGCAAAGATATATGAGCTGTTGAGCCTGTATTTTAATAAAGGACAAGAGACTGAGACAGAGGCTTGTCCTTTTCTCTCCAGTGAGGAGAATGTACAGAAGATTCGACAGGCTAAGGAGCTACTCCTTAGGCACATGACCTCACCACCTTCCTTGCAAGAACTCTCAGAGGAGGTGGGATTGCCCCTAAAGAAGCTCAAAAGTGGTTTTAAGCAGATCTATGGGGAGTCCGTCTATGGCTTTCTCTTTGATTACAAAATGGAGCTGGCACGTAAATGGCTCACTACCGAACAATACAATGTCAATGAACTATCCTTGAAACTCGGCTATAGTATGCCCAGTCATTTTATAGCTGCCTTTAAAAAGAAATTTGGGACTACCCCTAAGAAATATGTACTTACTAAAAATACACAATGATGAAACCTAATTTTAAACTTATGCCACCACAGTGGATTGAATACCCTGAATTTACTGAGTTCTCTATGGGCTGGCGTATGGGGGGTGGTGAGGACTACCGTTATCAGTTTTGGGATTGGTACGAAGCACTTACCTCTGCACAACAACAGGAATATCAACGACTATTTCCGTATCCTTGCTTTTGGCACTGCAACAATTGGGCTGTAAATGATAAGGATTTGAAAGACAGACATCCTAATGAAGAGGATTATTACTACGAAGGGATTCCTTTTTGGCAGCCTAAAGGGGCTTATAAATACTCTAAAGCAACGTTTATCAACTCGGCTAAGAAGCTCAAGTTTGTCTTCTTTTGGAAGCCTAATTGCGAGGTAGTAGATGAATCTTGTTTTTCGCAATGGCAACCTTCATCTTTTTGTATAGATGGAGATGAATATTCTTGTACTGAGCAGTATATGATGACTCAGAAAGCCTGTTTGTTTGAAGATGAAGAGATAGCGAAAGAGATCATGAACACTTCTGATCCTAAACTCATGAAAGCATTGGGCAGAAGAGTACGTAATTTTGACTCTGAAGTATGGGACAAGGTCAAATATAGTATTGTGCTTAATGGAAATTACTACAAATTTACGCAAAACAAGGCTATGATGAACTTTCTGCTCTCTACGGGTGATAAAATATTGGTAGAAGCCAGCCCATTAGACACTATTTGGGGGATAGGCTTAGGCAAAGACAATGAAAAGGCACAAAATATCAGCACATGGCGTGGTAAAAACCTTTTGGGTTTTGCCCTAATGGAGGTAAGGGAGGAGATCAGGAAACTCTATCAAAATGTACATTTGTTAAAGAAATAGAAAAAATTCTCTACTATTTGAAAAAAAACTATTTTTGCGCCGAATTTTAAATATAACAACAATGAAGAATAAAGATTTAGGTCTGCTGATCATTCGCCTTTCTATAGGGCTTTTGATGATTCCTCACGGGATAAACAAACTTATCCATGCAGAGGCTTTTGGATACATTGTATCTCTTTTAGAAAAGAAACACCTACCTACATTTATCGCTTATGGGGTTTTCTTAGGAGAAATCTTAGCCCCTTTATTGGTAGCTATAGGCTATAGAACCCGCTTGGCAGCTTTTGTAATGGTGGGTACGGGTTGCTTTGTACTACTCTTAGCTTATTCAGAAGTGCTTTTGGAACTTACTCCACACGGAGGCTGGGCTCCTGAACTTCCTGCCTTGTTCCTATTTCCAACCTTAGCACTGATTTTTACAGGTGGTGGTAAGTATGCCGTTTCTACTCGTAACAAATGGGACTAATCTAATAATTAATGCCAACAATGATTAATACTCTGAACCACTAAATAGAATTACTGATATACAAATAAATACAAATAAACATGAAAGAATTGCTTACTTCTGAGGCACTGCATACCAATTTCAAAGATGTACGTGCTTTGACCCGTAAGGTCATTGAGGCTTTTTCTGAAAAAGATCTCTTTACTTTTAATATTGCTAACCTACGTCCATTTTCTGCTATGGTAGAAGAATTTATTGCAATAACAGATGGTATATTTGGCGAAATACTCCCTGAAAAACATCATAAATTTTTGGAAGAAGGAAAGTTTCCTACTCAGAAATCCGATCTGTTGGCTTTATGGGATAAGGTTACCGCTCAGATAGACAAAGAATGGAAAGAGATAAGGGATTTTACCCAACCTATAACGCTGTATCAAATGACTTTTAGCTTTACTCAGTGGATTCTCTATGCCATAGAAAACGAAAGTCACCATAGAGGACAGGGATATACTTATCTTAGAGCCTTGCACATAGAGCCACCTTTCTTCTGGGGAAGGGAGAGTTTCCAAAAATGATAAATTATAGCTTCATCAAGATTATTTTTTATAGTAATAAGACCTTTTTCTTTATTTGTACAAGATAAAGTTACGACAACATCTTTTTTCTCTTGGTTGTTGGAGGCTCTATTCTCAGGAAAAGAACACTTTAAAAGTAATACAAATAGGATAAGGAAATTCAATATTTTGCTCATAGTCCCTAAATGATTACACAATTATTATCCGTTACATTAAGCATTTTAGCAATGTTCTGTCTGATTTTTTCAAAGTGAATTTTCTTAGGTTTATCGGAAGGGTCATTCATTATACCTTTGTGTGCTCTACCGCTCCCATATCTTCTCCCATCAACTGTAAAATATTCATCTTTATTTCCTATCATATGTCCAAACTCATGAGTAATATCTTCTCTATCATAAGTTCCCCAATTTTGCATACTTGTAGTGCCTCCTGAACCATATGTCCCTTGAGAATTGTTCCCATCGGGAATAATTATGTAATGAGCCGTACTTTCTTCACTCCATCTTAGATTAAAATTAATATCATAGATTTCAGTAACACCGTTGTTGATTATTTTTATTTTTGCAATCCCATTCCATTTCCTCTCTATTAAATCTTTCCATCGTTGTCTTACGGCTTCCGAGGCAAAACTTCGTGTGCAGCAGTTTGCTCACCAGCATTAGAAGCTGCCAACTCAAAAATTATATCACGGCTCTGTAAAGATATAATCAAGTCCTTCATCCTCTTCACCAAACGCTGCTCTATATCTTTTTGCGTACTCTTGTTTTGAAATCTGTTTTCCAGAAATTGCATCTATAAAATAATATAGATCACAATTTCTTTCTGAACAAACTATCAGATGATCCTTTTCTCTTTTTTGTTTTTCTTTTTTTGCTAATTCTATATATTTCTCTTTTTTTGCTAATTCTATATATTTCTCTAAACATTTATCTTCTGGGTAACCATCTTTTATGATAGCAACCCACATATTCATTTTTTCTACATAATTTAATCGAAATCCAAAATAATTTGTTCCTCTAATATCAACAATTCTACCTTTTCCAGTTTTAAGGTTGATATGTCCTTTCTTTTCCAAGAATTGTAAAATATAAGGATATTTAATTTTCTTGAATTTCTTATCTTCATCTACAATTCTTTTAACGCCTTTTTTATTGTAATAAACAGATTTTCCGATAAGTACATTTTCTCCTATAAAATGCTTGATGCTTTTAATTTTTCCATTCGGATAATAATCTTTACGGCGTGTTATAAAAGAAGGGGAGGGCAAACTTTCCTCTATATACCCCCCTTCTTCTTTGTTAAAACTAATCTTATAAAGAATACAACCATCTGTTTTTAAATACTGATGTCTGTAAATATCAGCATTTTTTCCAAGATTCTTATATAATTCAAAATCAAACGTTTCATTTTTAGGTTGTGCTATTACATAGGAAGCATACAAATATAGTAATACTAAAAATACTCTCATAATTGCTCATTAATTATTCTATTTAATATTTCTTTTATTGCGGGGTTTATTAATTTCCATTGCCATTGATAGAGAGCAACTCCTTTGTTTAGATAATCCATCACATTATCTGTTTGTTGCCCTTCATAAATAAAGTCATCACTATTCTTTTCAAAAGTATGATCTAACCCAATACTGTGCAAAACTTCGTGTGCAGCAGTTTGCTCATCAGCATTAGAAGCTGCCAACTCAAAAATTATATCACGGCTCTGTAAAGATATAATCAAGGTTTTTATAATTCTCCCCAAATGCTGCTCTATATCTTTTTGCGTACTCTTGTTTTGAAATCTGTTTTCCAGAAATTGCATCTATAAAATAATATAGATCACAATTTCTTTCTGGATATGAACAATCTAGATGACTATCCTCTTCTTTTTTTTGTTTTTCTTTTTTTTGTTTTTCTTTTTTTGCTAATTCTATATATTTCTCTAAACATTTATCTTCTGGGTAACCACCTTTTATCACAACTTTCCACGCATTCATTTTTTCTACATAATATAATTGAAATCCAAAATAATTTGTTCCTTTAATATCAACAATTCTACCTTTTCCAGTTTTAAGGTTGATATGTCCTTTCTTTTCCAAGAATTGTAAAATATAAGGATATTTAATTTTCTTGAATTTCTTATCTTCATCTACAATTCTTTTAACGCCTTTTTTATTGTAATAAACAGATTTTCCGATAAGTACATTTTCTCCTATAAAATGCTTGATGCTTTTAATTTTTCCATTCGGATAATAATCTTTACGGCGTGTTATAAAAGAAGGGGAGGGCAAACTTTCCTCTATATATCCCCCTTCTTCTTTGTCAAAATATATATCATAAACTCTGCACCCTTCTTTCATATATATATCTCTCAATAATACCCCTGTTTTATGTTCAAGCTCTTTAGCGAGCTTAAAATCAAACGTTTCATTTTTAGGTTGTGCTATTACATAGGAAGCATACAAATATAGTAATACTAAAAATACTCTCATAATTGCTCATTAATTATTCTATTTAATATTTCTTTTATTGCGGGGTTTATTAATTTCCATTGCCATTGATAGAGAGCAACTCCTTTGTTTAGATAATCCATCACATTATCTGTTTCTTCCCCTTGATAAATAAAGTCATCACTATTCTTTTCAAAAGTATGATCTAACCCAATACTGTGCAAAACTTCGTGTGCAGCAGTTTGCTCACCAGCATTAGAAGCTGCCAACTCAAAAATTATATCACGGCTCTGTAAAGATATAATCAAGTCTTTCATCCTCTTCACCAAACGCTGCTCTATATCTTTTTGCGTACTCTTGTTTTGAAATCTGTTTTCCAGAAATTGCATCTATAAAATAATGTAGATCACAATTTCTTTCTGGATATGAACAATCTAGATGACTATCCTCTTCTTTTTTTTGTTTTTCTTTTTTTTGTTTTTCTTTTTTTGCTAATTCTATATATTTCTCTAAACATTTATCTTCTGGGTAACCGCCTTTTATGATAGCCTCCCACATATTCATTTCTTCTACATAATATAATTGAAATCCAAAATAATTTGTTCCTTTAATATCAACAATTCTACCTTTTCCCGTTTTAAGGTTGATATGCCCTTTCTTTTCCAAGAATTGTAAAATATAAGGATATTTAATTTTCTTGAATTTCTTATCTTCATCTACAATTCTTTTAACGCCTTTTTTATTGTAATAAACAGATTTTCCGATAAGTACATTTTCTCCTATAAAATGCTTGATGCTTTTAATTTTTCCATTCGGATAATAATCTTTACGGCGTGTTATAAAAGAAGGGGAGGGCAAACTTTCCTCTATATACCCCCCTTCTTCTTTGTCAAAACTAATCTTATAAAGAATACAACCATCTGTTTTTAAATACTGATGTCTGTAAATATCAGCATTTTTTCCAAGATTCTTATATAATTCAAAATCAAACGTTTCATTTTTAGGTTGTGCTATTACATAGGAAGCATACAAATATAGTAATACTAAAAATACTCTCATAATTGCTCATTAATTATTCTATTTAATATTTCTTTTATTGCGGGGTTTATTAATTTCCATTGCCATTGATAGAGAGCAACTCCTTCGTTTAGATAATCCATCACATTATCTGTTTCTTCCCCTTTATAGATGAAGTCATCACTATTCTTTTCAAAAGTATGATCTAACCCAATACTGTGCAAAACTTCGTGTGCAGCAGTTTGCTCACCAGCGTTTAAGAAGCAAAAAGAGTGATTATTCCTAACATCTGTGAAACCCTTATATTTTTCTGATTTCACTCCTACAAGAAAAAATACTACTTAATATACCCATAATAATAACTATTTTAATAACTTTATACATATTTTTATTTCTAATTACTCAATTGTTGGTTATAACTTAATTTGAAATTACTAATTTCTATGTAAGGAATCTCGCGATACTCTTTATTTATTGTTAATTTATAATCATTTAATATTTTTTCATCTACTTTTGTTATGCCTTAAGTTCTATAATTACCTATAATAATCTGCATTTATTTTTTTTGAAGAAAAATATCCTTCTCTTTTAACCATATATACTCATTACAATTAGTTATTTTTCCTGTATTGGCATTTATCCAAACACCAAAAACGGCTACCTTTTTCTCAATCAAATTATGAAAAGAATATACATAATGATCATCAACAATTAAGGTTGGAGAAAGAAAAGTTTCATCATAATTTAAATCCTTACTTTTTTTTCTATCATATAAATATTTGACATATAGGTCATTAGATTTTTTAATGCTAATTTTATATTTTTTTTCTTGAAGCTGTTTAAACTTTTTTTAGAGAAGTAAAAGTTCCCGAAAATTAGTAATTTTGTGTTTGAAAAAAAAGAACAC